>JAJLKH010000053.1:0-32907 GCA_033839205.1 Rhodobacterales bacterium
AGGGCAAGTGCCAGAAGCGGGCCGTTCAGCCCGCCCCCGACGATCAGGATATCGCTGTCATATGTCATGGGGCAAATATGGGTGAATGGCCGGGATTGTCCATGCGCCTGTCTGCCGCTACCGTCCGTTTCATCATAGCGAAAGGGGGGCATGACATGCAGGATTGGCTGGGGCGCACGGCGGCGGATCAGGGGCGGGCGATTGGCGCGGGCGATCTTGATCCCGTTGATCTGACGCAGGCCTATCTTGATGCCATTGCCGCGCATCCGATGGCGCCCCGCATCTATGCACGCACCACACCGGACCGCGCGCTGGCCGAGGCAGGGGCGGCGCGCATGCGTGCCAAGGCCGGGATGCGCCTGTCTTTGCTGGACGGGGTGCCGATCAGCTGGAAGGATCTGTTCGACACCGCAGGTGTCGCGACCGAAGCGGGGACCGCGCTTCTGAAGGGGCGTGTACCCACGCGCGACGCAGAGGTTCTGCGCAATGCCACCGCCGCGGGTCTGGTCTGCCTGGGCAAGACCCACACCAGCGAGCTGGCCTTCAGCGGGCTTGGCCTGAACCCGATCACCGCCACCCCGCCGAACGTGAACGATCACGCCGCCGTGCCGGGTGGATCAAGCTCTGGTGCCGCCACATCGGTGGCCTTCGGGCTGGCGGCCTGCGGGATCGGCACCGATACGGGCGGTTCCGTGCGCATTCCGGCCGCCTGGAACGATCTTGTCGGCCTCAAGACAACGGCGGGGCGTGTCTCTTCCGCCGGTGTGGTGCCCCTGTGCGAGAAATTCGACACGGTCGGCCCGCTGTGCCGGTCGGTCGAGGATGCAGCACTGATGCTCGCCGCGCTCGAGGGGGGCAGGCCCGCCGATCTGCGCGGCGCCAGCCTTGCCGGGCGGCGTCTGGCGATCCTGAAAACCGTCGTCATGGACGGTCTGCGGGACGGGCCGGCCAAGGCCTTCGCCTCTGCCGTCACCCGGCTTGAAGCCGCCGGTGCGATCATCACCGAGGTCGAGGCGCCGGAACTGGCAGAGGCGCTCAAGCTGGCCCCGATCCTTTTCACCGCCGAGGCCTATGGCATCTGGCGTGACGCGATCGAAGCCGCGCCACACCTGATGTTCGACCAGATCCTTGAACGCTTCCGCAGCGGTGCGGCCTTCTCGGGTGCCGATTATGTCGCGGCCTGGCGCGTGCTTGAGGCGGGGCGCCGCACATGGCATGCGCGGATGGCGGGTTTCGATGCCGTGATCTGCCCCACGGCCCCCAACCTGCCGCCCAATCTGGACCGTCTGATGGCCGATCACGACTATTACATCACGGAAAACCTGCTCACCCTGCGCAACACCCGCGCGGGCAACCTGATGGGGCTTTGCGCCACGACCCTGCCCACGGGGACGCCCGGTTGCGGTCTCATGTTGCTGGGCGCACCCATGGGCGAAGAGGCGCTTTTGCGCCTGTCCGCAGCGGCAGAGGCCGCCCTTGGCTAAGTCGCCGTTCCGGCGCGGGCGACCGGGCCGGGCATAATTGCCGCATCGCTTTTGCGGAAATGCCACAAGAGGCCGGAATGCCGCTGCTTTTTCTGGACGCAAGCCGCGCAGTTGGATAGTTTGGCGTCAAACGGGACGATACGATCCCGAAGATTGAGGCAGTTGAAGCATGTTCCCCGAGCGGTTCTCGAACCTACCGGCCTATGCGTTCCCGCGTCTGCGGGAGCTTCTGGACGCGCATGCGCCCGGTGGTCCGGTCGTGCATATGACCATCGGCGAGCCGAAGCACGCCATTCCCGACTGGGTCGGGCGTGTCATTTCCGAACATGTCGCGGATTTCGGGCGTTACCCGCCCAATGACGGCCTGCCGGAACTGCTGGACACGATCGGCGGCTGGATTGCCCGGCGCTATGGTGTGCAGATCGACGCGCAACGCCAGGTCATGACCCTGAACGGCAGCCGCGAAGGGCTTTACAACGCCTGCATGGCGCTGGTGCCTGAACGCAAGGGCGGGGCAAGGCCCGTGGTGCTGATGCCCAACCCGTTCTATCAGGTCTACATGATCGGCGCGATGTCGGTTGGGGCCGAACCCGTTTTCGTGCCTGCCACGCGCGATGGCGGATATCTGCCCGATTACACAAGCCTGCCCCCCGAGGTGCTGAACCGGACCGCCGCCGCCTATATCTGTTCGCCCGCCAACCCGCAGGGCGCCGTGGCCAGCCGCGATTACTGGCGCGCGCTGATCGGGCTGGCAGAGAAGTATGATTTCCAGATCTTCGCCGATGAATGCTATGCCGAGATCTATCGCGGGGATGCCCCCGTGGGTGCGATCGAAGTCGCGGCCGAGATGGGCGCCGATCCCGAACGCGTCGTGATCTTTCATTCGCTGTCGAAACGGTCGAACCTGCCGGGGCTGCGCTCGGGCTTCATGGCGGGTGGTCCGCAAACCATCGCCCGCGCCCGTCAGCTGCGCGCCTATTCCGGCACGCCGATCCCGCTGCCATTGCAATATGCGTCGCAGACGGTTTGGGCCGACGAGGCGCATGTGATCGAGAACCGCAGCCTGTATGGCGCGAAATATCTTGCAGCCGATGCGATTTTCGCCGGCGTGAACAGCTACAAGGGCCCCGAGGCCGGGTTTTTCCTGTGGCTGCCCGTCGAGGATGGCGAGGCCGCAGCCTTGAAACTGTGGCGGCAAACCGGCGTCAGGGTTCTGCCCGGCGCCTATCTCAGCCGCGATGTGAACGGGGAGAACCCCGGCAAAGGGTATATCAGGGTCGCCATGGTGGCCCCGATCAATGAAATGCAGGCGGGGCTGACGGCCCTGCGCGACTGCATCTATGGGTAAGAGGACGAGGGCAGGCATGGCATATCAGACCCGAGGGCGCGATCCGCTGTTCGACAGTGACGTTCAGGCGGCCATCGAAAAGCGTGGCAAGGAATTGCTGGGGCTCGTCCTGATCGTTCTGGGCTGCGCGGCGGCGGCGATGGTCATGTCCTACACCCCCTCCGATCCCTCGTTCCTGTCGGCCACCGATGCGCCGGTGCAGAACTGGATGGGGCGCATGGGCGCCACCATCGCCGCACCGCTGTTCATGATCGCGGGTTGGGGCAGCTGGGCCATCGCGCTGGTGCTGATGGCCTGGGGCATCCGATTTGCGCTCCATCTTGGCGAGGAACGCGCCATGGGTCGGCTGATATTTGCACCGATCGCGGTCGCGCTCTGCTCGGTCTATGCGGCATCGCTGGTGCCGGGCGCTGTCTGGAAGGATACGCATCATTTCGGTCTGGGTGGTGTCTTTGGCGACATGATCATGGGGATGCTGCTGACGGCGGTGCCGCTTGGCTCGACCGTCGGCATCAAGCTGGCCTCGCTGGTGCTGGCGATTGCGATGCTGGCCCTGGGCGCTTTCGTGCTTGGTTTCACCCGGATCGAGCTGAAGCGCATCGGCCGTTTCCTGCTTGTGGGCATGATCATGTCCTATGCACGGCTGATGCAGATCATGGGGCGCGGGGCCTCTGGTACGGTGCAAATGGCGCAATCCGTTCAGGCACGCGCCGCCGAACGCCGCCTGATCCGCGCCCGCGAGGCCGAGGAAGCCGCCGCATGGGCCGAAACGCAGGCGGCGAATGCCGCGCCCTATGTTCAGCCGCATCAACCCGCCATGGCGCAATCCGCGCGCGCGCCCCTGGTGGCGCGCCGCAATGATCTGCCGCCGGCCCCCACGGCCCCGGCGCATTGGCAGCAGGACGACACCTGGCAGGACCATGCCGATACATACGAACAGCCGGCGGCTGGCCCGGTGGGCAAGCTCAAGACCGGCCTGTTGTCGCGCGTCCCCGGCTTCGGTCGCCGCGCCGAGGCGATGCCCGAGCCTGAGCTGGTCGAAACCTACCCAAGCATGGATCATGACGCCCATGACATGATGCCCGGCGATGACCGCATTCGCGCCAAGATCGCCGATGTGATCAAGTCGCGCGTGCGCCCCGTCGCCCCCCTGGCCCCGGCGCAACATGCCCCGCTGACGCGCGGTCGCGGTCGCGGCCCCGATCCGCTTGTGTTCAACCCTTCGCGCCCGACCGGCCTCAAGGCCGAACCGCCCCTGACGGCCGCGCACAAGGGTGCGGTTGCCGCCTCTTCCGCCGTGGCTGCGGGAACCGCTGCAATGATGCCGGCACCGGCCGCATGGTCGCACAACAGCGATGACCACGCATCGAACATTTTCGATGACGCCTATGATCCGGCCCATGACGCAGGTTACGATATGGTGGACAACGGCGATGACGACGACTGGCAGGTCCAGACCTACCAGGCCGATCCCGCCCCCGCGCCGCAGCCGCAACCGATGCCGATCCCGGTCGCACAGCCGAAATCCGTGGTCCAGCACCCGCCGCGCAAGCCCGTGCAGCCGTCGACCCGCGCCCGTGCCGAAGCACAGCCGGCGCTGAAATTCGACGAGGATGATGCCGCCTATGAACTGCCGCCGCTGTCGCTGCTGTCCAACCCCGCGCTGATCCAACGCCACCACCTGAGCGACGAGGCGCTGGAACAGAACGCCCGGATGCTGGAATCCGTGCTGGATGATTACGGCGTCAAGGGCGATATCGTCTCGGTCCGTCCCGGCCCTGTCGTGACCATGTATGAACTCGAACCCGCCCCCGGCCTCAAGGCCAGCCGCGTGATCGGCCTGGCCGATGATATCGCGCGCTCCATGTCGGCCCTGTCGGCGCGCGTCTCGACCGTGCCCGGACGCACCGTGATCGGGATCGAACTGCCCAACGAGAACCGCGAAAAGGTGGTCCTGCGCGAAATCCTGTCGGCCCGCGACTATGGCGACAGCAACATGAAGCTGCCGCTGGCGCTGGGCAAGGACATCGGCGGCGATCCGGTCGTTGCGAACCTGGCCAAGATGCCTCACCTGCTGATCGCGGGCACCACCGGTTCGGGTAAGTCCGTTGCCATCAACACGATGATCCTGTCGCTGCTCTATCGCCTCACGCCCGAGGAATGCCGCCTGATCATGATCGACCCCAAGATGCTGGAACTCAGCGTCTATGACGGCATTCCGCATCTGCTGTCCCCCGTCGTGACCGACCCGAAAAAGGCGGTCGTCGCCCTGAAATGGGTCGTGGGCGAGATGGAAGAGCGGTATCGCAAGATGTCCAAGATGGGCGTGCGCAACATCGACGGATACAACAGCCGCGTGGCGGATGCGCTTGCCAAGGGCGAGATGTTCAGCCGCACGGTCCAGACCGGCTTTGACGATGAAACCGGCGAACCGGTGTTCGAAACCGAAGAACTGATGCCCGAAAAGATGCCCTATATCGTCGTGATCGTCGACGAGATGGCAGACCTGATGATGGTCGCGGGCAAGGAAATCGAAGCCTGCATCCAGCGCCTGGCACAGATGGCGCGCGCCTCGGGCATTCACCTGATCATGGCGACGCAGCGGCCCTCGGTCGATGTGATCACCGGCACGATCAAGGCGAACTTCCCGACCCGGATTTCCTTCCAGGTCACCTCCAAGATCGACAGCCGCACGATCCTTGGCGAAATGGGCGCAGAGCAGCTTCTGGGCATGGGCGACATGCTTTACATGGCAGGCGGTGCCAAGATCACCCGTTGCCACGGACCCTTCGTCAGCGACGAAGAGGTCGAAGAGGTCGTGAACCACCTCAAGGCATTCGGCCCGCCGGAATACATGAATTCCGTGCTCGACGGCCCGGACGAAGACCGCGAGGCCGATATCGACGCGGTGCTGGGTCTGGCCAGCGGCGGCAACACCGATCTGGAAGACGCGCTTTACGACACCGCCGTGGCGATCGTGGTGAAGGATCGCAAATGCTCCACCTCCTATATCCAGCGCAAGCTGGCCATCGGCTACAACAAGGCCGCGCGCCTGGTCGAGCAGATGGAGGAAGAGGGTGTCGTCAGCCCAGCCAACCATGTCGGCAAGCGCGAAGTCCTGGTGCCGGAACGCTGATTTCCGGGTGGCCTGCCGATCACGGCGGCCTCTCGGCGGTGTCTCGTCTTTGTGACGCGTCAGGCCGTGCAGAACAGGGCAAACGGGGTTATATCTAAGGCATGAACATGATGCGTTTTCTCGCGGCCCCTGTCCTTGTGATGGCGATGGCCCTTCCGGCGGCGGCAGAGAAACTGCCCCTGTCGGCCCTGTCCCAATATCTCAACAGCCTGCGCACAGCGACCGGTGCCTTCACCCAGATCAACGGGGATGGCAGCATATCGACCGGGACGATCTACATCAGCCGGCCGGGCAATATCCGCTTCGAATATGCGCCCCCCGACAGCACGCTGGTGATGGCCGGGGCAGGCAGCGTGGCGATTTTCGATGCCAAGTCGAACACCGGGCCGGAAACCTATCCGCTCTCGCGCACACCGCTGTCGATCATTCTGGCGGATCGGGTGAACCTGGAACAGGCGCGCATGGTGCGCGGCCACAGCTATGACGGCACAGCAACGACGGTGACGGCACAGGACCCGCAAAACCCCGACCTGGGCAATATCCAGCTGGTGTTCACGGATAACCCGATCCAGCTGCGCCAATGGATCATCAACGACGATGCCGGGAACAGCACCACCGTCGTGTTGGGCGAAATGCGCACCGGCACCTCTCTGGCGGCGCGCCTTTTCGATATCCGGCGCGAGGCCGAACGCCGCGCCGGTGGGCGCTGATCGCTCGCAGGGCGCGGCAATTCAGCCGCGCGCGATTTCCGCGCGCAGCGCTTCCATCAGATCGGTCAGGGTCTTGATGTAAAGCTCTCCGGTCAGATGCCCGTTTGCGTCGAACTGGTCCGATGTCTGCGCCAGCAGCATCTCGGGGCCCTGCAGGATGCGCGGGCGGAAGGCCACCATGCAATTGCGCAGCATCACCTGCGCCCGTTCACCCCCGGCGCGGCCAGCGGTGGCCGACAGGATCGCAACGGGTTTACCCGTCCAGGGCGAGGGCTTGGTCCGGCTGACCCAGTCCAGCGCATTCTTCAGAACACCCGAAATGCCCTTGTTGTATTCCGGGGTCGAAATCAGCACGCCATCTGCCGCCGCAATCTGATCGGCCAGCTTTTGAACGGCAGCGGGGATGCCCTCGGCCTCTTCCAGATCACCATTGTAAAGCGGCAGGTTCAGATCCGCCTCGACATATGCGGCATCGCCATAAAGGCGCGCCGCCTCGGCCAGAAGCTTGCGATTGAAGGATCCGGCCCGCAAGGAGCCGGAGATTCCCAGAAGGGTCTGTTGGGGCATGAAGGTCACTCTCTGGTCTGTGGCAATTCATGCTCACACCTAAGCCATTGAACCAGCAGGGCAAGGTGCGGGGGTGCACAGGCTCTGTGATCCGCCACAAGGCCAAGATGCAAAACGCCCCGCCGTTTCGGGGCGGGGCGTCAGTCTGCTGCGTGTTCCGTTGCAGGTCTTACTGGTTCGGAACGATCACGATTTCCACGCGACGGTTCTGTGCGCGGCCTTCCGGTGTCAGGTTGGATGCGATCGGCTGATCCTCACCCGCGCCGAAGGTGCGGATACGGCCGGCCGACACGCCCGAACTGATCAGAACGCCCGCCACAGCGCCCGCGCGCCGCTCGGACAGCGATTGGTTATAGGCGGCAGTGCCGGTGTTGTCGGTGTGGCCGACCACCTGGATCGTCGTGTCGGGATAGCTGTTCAGGCTGCTTGCGATGGTGCGCAGATCACCTTGCAGGTCCGGGCGCAGGGTCGCGCTGTCGGTGGCAAACAGGATATCCTGTGGCATGGACACGATCAGCCGGTCGCCGGTGTTCGTGATCCGCGCCTGGTTGCCCAGGTCGCGCCGCAGTTCGGCTTCCTGCTTGTCCAGGTTGTTGCCCACGATGGCACCTGTCCCGGCACCCAGGATACCCCCGATCACCGCACCGCGCGCGCGGTTGTCGCTGACGATCGCACCCGTGGCCGCGCCCAGCACGCCACCGATGACAGCACCCTGGCGGGTGTTGCGGTTGGGATCGTTCGGATCGCCCATACCGGACGGTTCCGTACACGCCGTGACGGTCACCAGCGAAAGTCCTGCCAGCAGCAGAAGGGGTTTTTGAGCTCGGGTCATTCTATGCCTCTCGATTGCATGCAGCATTTCTGCCTGAAACCGTTATAGCCGAAGCTTTCTTCCCACCCAAGCGGCGCAAGGTCCGGATTGGGCGGGAATTCGCCCATGATCAGGCAGAAGTGATCGTAAAAGCCGGATGTCCCGCCGATCAGGCCTCTGCGCGCGCTGCCTCGAAGGCCAGCATCGACCGTTTGACGGGCAGGCCCCAGTGATACCCGCCAAGTCCGCCGGATTTCCGCAAGGCGCGGTGGCAGGGGATCAGCCAGCTGACGGGATTGCGCCCGACCGCCGTGCCCACGGCCCGAACCGCGCGGGGATGACCCACCGCGCTGGCCAGTTCCGAATAGGTCGTGACATGTCCCGACGGTATGGCCAGCAGGGCCTCCCAGACCTTGATCTGGAAGGGGGCGCCGATCAGGTGCAGCGCCGCCTCTCCCGCGCCACCGAAGGCGGCATCGACCCAGGGGCGCAGCGGATCGGGATCGGGCACATAGGTCGCGGCGGGCCAGCGTGCGGTCATGTCGGCCATGGCCGCGTCCCGCCCTGTTTCGGCGCTGAAGGCAAGGCCGCACAAGCCGCGCGTGGTGCCCATGGCCAGCACCTCGCCGAAGGGGCTGTCGAACCAGCCATGCCGTATCGTCAAACCCGCGCCACCCTTGGCGAACTCGCCAGGGCTCATCGCTTCCCAGCGCAGGAACAGATCATGCAGGCGGCTTGATCCGGACAGGCCGGCGCCCAGCGCCGCGTCAAGCGTGGTCATTTTTTGAGACAGCAAGAACCGCGCATGATCCAGCGCCAGGTATTGCTGATAGCGCTTTGGCGACACGCCGACCCATGCCGAAAAGACCCGCTGGAAATGGGGTGCGCTCATCCCCAGCCTTGCCGCCAGCTCATCCAGAGGCAGGGGCGTATCGGCGCTGTCGATGATGTCGATGGCCCGGCGCATCACGTTGTAATGGTAGCTGCCGCTGTCTGCTGGCGCATCGGCCTGATCGGGAATTGCATGTGCTGTCATGGGGCCTGGCTTTCCTGTTCGTCCATCGTGATCCTAGCCCAAGCCCGCATCCCGTCGCGACCCGAATGTTGCGGTTTCTTCACCGCCTTCCCTGGCGTGGGCCGGGGTCAGGCGGCGAACAGGTCCGTCAGGGAAAGGTCGGCCGGCATGCTTTGGCGCAGCAGGTTGGCCTGATGCGTCGACAGGCTGGGCCGCACCGCCTTTTGCGGTCCGGCAAGAAGGCCCTGCGCCGCCACAGGCGGCACATCCTTGCCCAGCCGCCGGACCATGGCCGGACAGGTGCTTTCCAGCCACAGACCCCCGGCCATGATCAATTCATGCCGCTGCATGATCAGGTGAAAATAGGTCAGCGGTCCCATCGAAGGATCGGGTCGCGGTGCGCGCCGCCGTGTCAGATCGCCGGGCCGCGCCAGCACCTCGTCAAACCCGAAGGTCTGTCGCACCAGTGCCGTGCGCAACAGCAGGCGATGGCCGGGGGCCAGCCGCAGCTTTTCCCAGGGTTTGACCGAGGTGATGCAATCGCCGGGAAAAAGCACCACGGGATCCGGAAGAATCGTGCCGCGTGTCGTCAGGCCGCGCTGGCGCACGATGGCCAGAACCGGCTGCGCACCATTGTCGCGGGTCACAACCATGTCGCCGGGCGAAAGCCATTCGACCGGCAGTTCGCCATCGGCGGTCAGAACGATGGCCCCCGGTCCGATCCCGGATTGCCTGCCGTTGTCCAGCGCGTCGATCACGCCGATGGTTGTATCCGCGCGCATCGCGTCCTCGCATCCTGTTGATTCACCGCCCTGGACTTTGCGCCAATCACCTTAATTGACCGTGAAGCCCGCAAGAAAAACCTGCAGTGTGCCTGCAAGTCGCGCCTAAAGCGCAAGCGCCTCTTGTCGGGCAAAGTCAGTCAGGGCATAGACCGGTCATGGTGCAGCAACTCGGTTATCACGCGCTTCGCGATATCTTCACCCGCTTTCAGGCGGCCGATCCCGAACCGAAGGGAGAGTTGGAGCATGTGAACGCCTACACGCTGGTCGTTGCCGTGGCGCTCAGCGCGCAGGCCACCGATGTCGGCGTCAACCGCGCAACCCGCGATCTGTTCAAGATCGCGGATACGCCGCAAAAGATGCTGGACCTCGGCGAAGAAGGCCTGATCGACCATATCAAGACGATCGGCCTTTACCGCAACAAGGCCAAGAACGTCATCAAGCTCAGCCGCATTCTTGTGGATGACTACGGCGGCGAGGTGCCCAATTCCCGTGCCGCGCTGCAATCGCTGCCCGGTGTGGGGCGCAAGACCGCCAATGTCGTGCTGAACATGTGGTGGGGCATGCCGACGCAGGCGGTGGATACGCATATCTTCCGTGTCGGCAACCGCACCGGCATATGCCCCGGCAAGGATGTGAACGCCGTCGAACGCGCCATCGAAGACAATATTCCCGCTGATTTCCAGCACCATGCCCATCACTGGCTGATCCTGCATGGTCGCTACACCTGTGTCGCGCGCAAACCCAAATGCAACGCTTGCCTGATCCGCGATCTGTGCCAGTACGAGGAGAAGACCCCATGAAAACCTACCAGGTTGTCGGTATCGGCAACGCCATCGTCGATGTCATCAGCCAGTCGGATGACAGCTTTCTGGATCGCATGGGCATCCAGAAAGGCATCATGCAGCTGGTCGAGCAGGAGCGCGGAGAGCTTCTGTATGATGCGATGCAGAACCGCCGGCAGGCGCCGGGCGGATCGGTCGCCAACACTCTGGCGGGCCTGGGTAACCTGGGGCTCAAGACAGCCTTCATCGGGCGTGTCCATGACGATGCGCTGGGCCGGTTCTATGCCGATGAAATGGCCAAGGGCGGCACGGATTTCGTCAATGATCCGGTGGCGGGTGGCGAACTGCCGACCTCGCGCAGCATGATTTTTGTCTCGCCCGATGGCGAGCGGTCGATGAACACCTACCTTGGCATTTCCGCTGAACTGGGCCCCGATGACGTGCCCGCCGATGTAGCCGGTAACGCCGCGATCCTGTTCCTTGAGGGCTATCTTTACGACAAGCCCAAGGGGAAAGAGGCCTTCGAGGCCGCAGCCGCCGCTTGCCGCAAGGGTGGGGGCAAAGCGGGTATCGCGCTGTCCGATCCTTTCTGCGTCGATCGCCATCGCGCCGATTTCCGGCGCCTGGTCACATCCCTCGACTATGTGATCGGCAACGAACATGAATGGAAATCGCTCTATGAAACCGATGATCTGGGCGCGGCACTGGAACAGGCGGCGGCGGAATCCGGTCTGATCGTCTGCACCCGGTCGGGCCATGATGTGGTATTGGTCGAGGGTGACCAGATGGTCAGCGTGCCCGTGACCGAGGTGGTGCCGGTCGACGCGACCGGGGCGGGCGATCAGTTTGCCGCCGGTTTCCTGTATGGTCTGGCCACGGGCCAAAGCCTCGAGGTGTCGGGCCGCATGGGCTGCATCGCCGCCGCCGAGGTGATCGGTCATTTCGGCGCGCGCCCCGAAGCGGACATGCAGGCGCTGTTCCGGCAGGCCGGCCTGATCTGAGGGGCCTTTCAGGTCAGAAGGGCACCGGGGCGCGGAAGGACATGCCGCGCCCTGTTTCGGGGTGATTGAGGCGCAACTCCTCGGCATGCAGCATCAGCCGGGGATGATCCAGCGCGGCACCGGTCGCATAGATCGAATCGCCCAGGATCACATGCCCCATCGCCAGCATATGCACGCGCAACTGATGCGTGCGGCCCGTGCGGGGCAGCAGGCGCACGCGCGTCGTCTCGCCCTCGTAGCGCAGCACGCGCCAATCTGTCTGCGCCGGGCGGCCTGTCGCGTGACAGACCATCTGGCGGGGACGGTTTTCCCAATCGACGATCAGCGGCAGATCCACCGTGCCTTCGCGCGGTTCCAGCAGCCCCTGAAGGCGTGCCTGGTAGGTCTTTTTCGTGCGCTTTTCCTCGAACTGCATCGACAGGTTGCGCTGGGCATGGGGTGTCAGGGCAAAGACGATCACGCCCGATGTATCCCGGTCCAGACGATGCACCAGCAAGGCCTGCGGAAAAACCGCCTGGACCCGGGTGATCAGGCAATCGGCCAGATCCGGTCCGCGACCCGGCACCGACAAAAGCCCGGCGGGCTTGTCCAGAACGACGATCTCGTGATCCTCATGCAGGATGGTCAGGGGATCTGTCGGGGGGGAATAAGCGATGTCCATGCGCTCTCAAGTGGCGCATCCGCCCCGCGGGTTCAACCCCCGGCGGGCGGTGGCGGTGGTGAAGACAGGCCCAGCAGGACGCCGTAGACGATAAAGCAAACGGCCATCCCCCGCCTGAGCCAGACGTTGAACACCGCCCCCAACGCGGCGCGGCCCAAAAGCGCGCCAAGCGCCGTATAGGTGCAATAGCTGGCGGCGGTGATCAGCAGGGCGGTCGGAAAGATTGCCCACATCTGGGCGCCGATCGGCACATCCGGTTGCACGAACTGGCTGAAGGCCGCCAGATAGCCTGCCACGCTTTTGGGATTGATCGTGGCGATCATGAAGGCGCGGGTATAGATCGACCCCGGATGCGGGGTTATGGCGGGTGCAGGCTTGGCCGAATTCATCCAGCCGCGCAGACCCAGCCAGATCAGCACGGCCGCCCCCGCCAGCTTGGCGATGCCGAAAGCCTGGGGCGATGCCGCGATCAGGGCGGTGACACCCAGGGCCGACAGGGACAGGAACAGCGTGGCCTGCGTCAGGATCCCCAGAACGCCCCAAAGGCTGCGGGCGAAACCATGGGTCATGCCATTGGTGATGCAATTGACGGCATTGGGCCCCGGCGTGGTGACGAAGACCACCCAGAACAGGGCAAAGACGGTCCAGCCTTCAAAGCTCATGCAGCACCGGCCTGCCTGCCGTCACATCGCATCGCGAAAGACCTCGGCAAGGATCGCCCCCAACGCTGCCGCGTCCGTTTCCGTGAAGGCATCGGGCTGATCGCTGTCGATGTCGAACACGCCCAGCAGCTTGCCTGACCCGTTGAACACGGGCAGCACGATTTCCGAACGGGTCGAGGATGAACAGGCGATATGCCCGGGAAAAGCCTCGACATCCGGGACAAGCTGCACCTGCCCGGTGCGCGCCGCAGCCCCGCAGACACCACGCGAAAACGGGATGACAAGGCAGCCATGCCCGCCCTGATAGGGCCCGATCTTCAACAACTCGGGCGCCGTGACGCGGTAAAACCCGGTCCAGTCGAAACGGTCGTCGCTGTGATGCACCTCGCAGGTGACCGTGGCCATCAGCGAGACCGTATCGGTCTCGCCTTCGGTCAGGGCTTTGATTGTGGCGGCAAGGTCGGTGTAGTTGACGTGCATGGTATGGCTTTCATGGACCGGGAAAGGGGGCTTCCGCCCCCGCCGTTCGACTGCGTCGACCGACTCCCCCGAGGATATTTCGGGCAAGAAGAAACCGGGATCAGACCCGTTCGATGGCGATGGCGGTGCCTTCCCCGCCGCCGATGCAGATGGCCGCAACGCCACGCTTCAGGCCGCGTGTTTCCAGCGCATTCAGCAGCGTGACCATGATCCGCGCGCCAGAGGCGCCGATCGGGTGACCAAGGGCGCAGGCGCCGCCGTTCACGTTCAGCTTGTCGCGGGGGATGCCCATTTCCTGCATGAACGCCATGGGCACGACAGCGAAGGCTTCGTTCACCTCCCACAGGTCCACGTCATCGACGCTCCATCCCAGCCGCTTGAGCAGTTTTTGCGCGGCGGGCACGGGGGCGGTGGTGAACAGCCCCGGCGCCTGCGCATGGCTCGCATGGCCCAGGATGCGCGCACGGATGTTCATGCCTTGCGCCTTCGCCGCCTCTTCCGAGGCCAGCACGAGGGCCGCCGCCCCATCCGAGATGGACGAGGAATTGGCCGCCGTCACCGTGCCATCCTTGCGGAAGGCGGGCTTGAGCTGCGGGATCTTCTCGGGTTTGGCCTTGGCGGGCTGTTCGTCGGCCTCGACCATGATCTGCCCGGTGCGGGTGGCCAGGGCCACGGGCGTGATTTCGCGCGTGAAGGCGCCGGACGCCTGCGCGGAGAGCGCGTTCGACAGCGATGTCAGCGCATAGGCGTCCTGCGCCTCGCGGGTGAACTGGAAGGTTTCGGCGCAATCCTCGGCAAAGGTGCCCATCAGGCGGCCCTTGTCATAGGCGTCTTCCAACCCGTCCAGGAACATGTGGTCGATCACCTGGGCATGGCCGATCCGTGCCCCGCCGCGCATCTGCGGCAGCAGGTAAGGCGCGTTCGACATGCTTTCCATACCGCCCGCAATCATCGTGTCGGTATGGCCAAGCGCGATTTGGTCGAAGGCGATCATCGCGGCCTTCATGCCCGAGCCGCACATCTTGTTCAGCGTGGTGGCGGGCACCTCTTCGCCCAGCCCTCCGGCGAAACCGGCCTGGCGTGCGGGGGCCTGCCCCTGGCCGGCGGGCAGGACGCAGCCCATCAGCACCTCGTCCACCGTGCTTGCGCCCGCATCCGACAGGGCCGCCTTGATCGCGGCACCGCCCAGAACGGATGCCTCGATTCCGTTGAACACGCCCTGAAAGCCACCCATCGGGGTGCGTGCGGCCCCTGCGATCACTACGGTTTTCATGATGGAGATCCCTTTCGTCGTTCCTGCGTTCCGGCCCGCGCCGCGTCTGGCCCCTGCATACCGGATGGTAAGGAATCCCGTCTAGCCTTGCGAGGTCGAAATTGTATCAGGGCAGACAGCCATGCAGCTTAGCTTGAAGGAACAGGGGAATTGGTGCGTTGTCACGGTAGAGGAGCGTCGAATCGATGCAGCGGGGGCCATTTCCTTCAAGGAAGCCATGCGCAACCTGACAGAGGGTCGGGACGGCCCGGTGATCCTTGACCTGGGGCTGGTGGATTTCGTCGATTCCAGCGGGCTTGGCGCGATCGTCGCCGCCATGAAGACCCTGGGCGGCAAGCGGCGGCTGCATCTTGCCGCGATGACACCCAATGTCGAACGGGTCTTCAGCCTGACACGGATGGATCTTGTCTTTCCGATCCATGCCAGCGTGGCGGCCGCGCTGTCATCCGATGATCGCTGAGCGCGTGCAGGGGGCCGCCATATCCGGCGCGCGCGCGCCCGATGTCCTGGCGATGGATGTGCCTGTCGGATATGACGCTGTCAGGTTGGCCTTGCAGGACTGGCGGCGCTGGATCGACGGCGTGAATGCCTGTTCCGATCTTGCAAACCGGGCAGAGATCGTTCTGGCCGAGGTGCTGAACAACATCACGGAACACGGATACGCGGGGCAGGAGGGGGGCTTGACGCCGATTGCCTTGCGCTGCCGCATATCCGGCGAGGGTTTGCATGTGGTGGTCATCGACCAGGGGCGGCCCGTGCCGGCCGACCAGTGCCTTGCGCGGGGGCTACCCCCCATCTCGGGTGGGGCGCAAGACATCGACGACCTGCCGGAGGGTGGGTTCGGCTGGTGCCTGATCCGGGAACTGACCCGCGATCTAAGCCTGGTTTCGGATAGTGCGGGCAACCGGACGCGCTTCGTGGTGCCCCTGTTCGATCCGGAACACCAGGTGGATCCTGCCACACCCGCAGCCCAGGCAAGGACGGTCTGATCCTGGCGATATGGCGTTTTCGCGGCCCTGCCGTCCTGCGCTGCACCAAAAGAAACGGTGGAAATATCAGCGCGGATTTCGGCACGATCGCCGCCCGTGGCCGCCACCTTTCCAAAAGGGCAACTGCCCGGTACCGGGCGGTCGGTGGGCATCAGCCACAAAAGTGGTGGCTTTCGCAGAAATGCCGCAATCCCACCCGAATGGTGCCGGAATCACCGAAGATAAGGAAATCTGTAGCTGCATGGCTTCTCCCGGCGCCGCGTGAAAATAGCCCCCACCCAGTCGCGGCGTCGGGAACTTAATTCTCCCCTTTCAGGCAGTTGGCAATCGCACAGGACCCTCCTACTGTGCGGGGCGAACAAACGGAGGGTTCCCGAATGCGAGATTTCCAGAAGCCTGGCCGATCCACGGTCATGGCCATGAACGGTATGTGCGCCACATCCCATCCCCTCGCCGCGAAGGTCGCGGTCGAAACGCTCGAGCGCGGTGGCTCGGCGATGGATGCGGCGATTGCAGGTGCGGTTCTCTTGGGGATGTGCGAGCCGCATATGTGCGGCATCGGGGGGGACTGCTTCGTCCTGATCTCGAAACCGGGACAGCCCGATATCGTGGCGCTGAACGGTTCAGGCCGGGCGCCCGCCGCGGCCAGCGCGGCCGCCCTGCGCGCGCGCGGTCTGGACACCGTGCCCCTGCGCGGACCCGAGGCGGTGACGATCCCGGGCGCCGTCGATGCATTCTGCACGCTTTCGGAAGACCACGGTCGTCTGGGGATCGATGCCCTGCTCGCGCCCGCAATCCGCTATGCCGAAGAAGGCGTGCCCATGGCCCCGCGCGTGGCGCTGGATTGGCCCAATGCCGCCACCGCCTTGCAGGGACACGCGACCAAGCACTACCGTGTCAGCCCGGAACCGATCCTGCGCGCACCGGCCCAGGCCAAGGCCTTGCGGCTGATCGCGCAGAAAGGCCGCGCCGGCTTCTACGAGGGCGAGGTGGCCGAAGATCTGGTCGCCGCCCTGCGCGAAGCCGGTGGCGTTCACGACCTGGCGGATTTTGCGGCGCAGCGCTGCAATTACAACGATCCGGTTAGCGGCCATTACAAGGGCACGGAACTGGTGGAACATGCTCCCAACGGTCAAGGCGCAACCGCCATCCTCCTGCTGAACATCCTGTCGCATTTCGACATTGCCGGTATGGATCCGCTCAGCGCCGCCCGCATTCATATCGAAGCCGAAGCAACCAGGCTGGCCTATGATGCGCGCAACCGCTTCATCGCGGATCCCGATCACACCACGCGGTTGGGGCATATGCTGGCGCCTGAAACCGCGGCCCGTCTGGCGGCGCTGATCGACCCGAAAAAGGCCATGGCCAATGCGCATCAGGTCAGCGAGGCGATCCACAAGGATACGGTCTATATCACCGTGGTCGACCGTGACCGGATGGCGGTATCGCTGATCTATTCGCTGTTTCACGGTTTCGGCTCGGGCATCGGGTCCGAGAAGTTCGGGATCCTGCTGCAGAACCGCGGCGCGGGTTTCACGCTCGAAGAAGGCCACCCCAACGAAATGGCGCCGGGCAAACGGCCGATGCACACGATCATTCCGGGCATGCTGCGGGTGGATGGGCGCGTGACCATGCCTTTCGGTGTGATGGGCGGGGCCTATCAATCCACGGGGCACGCCCGGTTCGTGTCGAACATGCTTGATTTCGGCATGGATGCGCAAAGCGCGATCGATACACCGCGCGCCTTTGCCGAAGGGTCGATCCTCAAGGTGGAAGGCGGGTATTCCGATGCCGTGCGCGCGGAACTGGTCGCGATGGGCCATGACGTCGTCCTGGCCGACAGCCCGATTGGCGGGGCGCAATCGATCCTGATCCGCGAGGATGGCGTTCTGGAAGGCGCATCCGATCCGCGCAAGGACGGTTGCGCGCTGGGTTACTGAACAGGGCAGGGGCGGGCCAGTGTCCGCCCCGATCGCACAGTGCCAGTCAGTTTAGTTGGAAATGCAGCGGGTAATGACCATCCTGGAACGGGCCGAACAGGTCCGGAATATCTGGATGGTCGACCGGTTCGCCCGAATAGTCGGCGATCAGGTTCTGTTCCGAGACATAAGCCACATAGTAGCTTTGATCGTTTTCGGCCAGAAGATGGTAAAAGGGCTGTTCCTTGACCGGGCGGCTGTCCTCGGGAATGGAGTCATACCATTCCTCGGTATTGTTGAATTGCGGGTCAACGTCGAACACGACGCCACGAAACGGATGCTTCTTGTGGCGAACGACCTGACCGAGGTGATATTTTGCGCGTGTCTTCAACATAACAATTCGCCCCTATGCCCCTTGATTAGACCTTTCAAGGGGTATTTGTCCAACGTTTGGGCGTGAAAGCAGGGAAACAGTGTGTGGTGCTTGCCATAACAGTGCCACAAATTGCGGCAGCCATTAAAGAACTTCGCGGCAATCTCAAGGCAGGTCGCGAGCGGCGGCAAAAAGCCTGTCCAGCGCCTGCTGTGCCGAATTGTGATTTCTTCTTTCCGGTCTTTCCGTTAAACTGCCAAAAAATAAAAAAGATAAGTGATCTGTAAAACGAGAGGCAGATGAGCAGACTTCTTCGCGCCTTCATCCTGTTGATGGTTCTTGCGTCCTGTGGAAGCCGCGAATTCTCGGCGCCACGCAACCTGGATAACGCCTGCGCCATCCTCAGCGAGCGCCCGAATTACGCCCGCGCTTTGCGCGCGACAGAACGCCGCTGGGGCGTGCCTGTGGCCGTGCAGATGGCGACGATCTACCAGGAAAGCAAATTCATCGGGAATGCGCGCACGCCATTCCAGTATACGCTTGGCGTGATCCCGATGGGCCGGCAAAGTTCGGCCTATGGGTACAGCCAGGCGCTGGACGGCACCTGGCGCGAATACCAGGTGGATCAGCGCCGGATGGGCGCGCGGCGCGACCGTATCGACGATGCGACCGATTTCATGGGCTGGTACATGAACCGCTCGCGTGAACGCAACGGCATCTCGCTCAGCGATGCGCGCAACCAGTATCTGGCCTATCACGAAGGTCATACCGGCTTCGCGCGCGGCTCCTACAATCAGAAAAGCTGGCTGATGCGGATTGCGGGCACGGTGCAGGATCGCGCCGTCATGTATGATGCGCAGCTTCTGTCCTGCCCCAACCGGCTGCGGTAGATGCGTCATGATCGCAGGCGGCCTTGGGCCGGCTGCGATCATCAGAACTGATCGCGCCGGATAAATTTATAAAATTCGACATATCCTTCCTCTCCGGGGTAGCCAGAGCCATGCCCCCGGCGCCACGTGACGCGCCATGCGCCGACTGCCCTGTGCGGTCCGTCCCGAAGGAGAGATGATGACCGATACCGCCGCTTCCGCCGATTCCCGCGTGACCGGAGAAAATGCCCGTCGCATCCTGCGCCGCGATCCGCATCCGCATCTGTTCCGTCCGATCAGTTTCAGGTCGGTCACGGTCCGCAACCGGATCATGCTGTCGCCCATGTGCCAGTATTCCGCGCAGGATGGGATGCCGAACGACTGGCATTTCATGCATCTGGGCGCGCGTGCTGCGGGCGGTGCGGGGATCGTCTGCACCGAGGCCGTGCATGTGGCACCGCGTGGCCGGATCACGCAGCATGATCTTGGCCTGTGGAATGACGCACAGCGCGACGCGCTGGCCCGCATCGCCGGATTTGTCGCAGCGCAAGGGGCGGTGCCCGCGATCCAGCTGGGCCATGCGGGGCGCAAGGCCTCGGTCGGGCGCCCTTGGGAAGGCACGCGCCCCGTGCCCCCGTCCGAAGGCGGCTGGACAACCGTTGCCCCCTCGGCCAGGGCCTATGCCGATGGCTGGCCAACCCCTCAGGCGCTGGACCATGCGGGTATCCAGGTCGAACTGGATGCGCTGGCCCAGGCGACCCGCCGCGCGCACCAGGCAGGTTTCAAGATCGTCGAACTGCACGCCGCGCATGGATATCTGATCCATCAGTTCTACTCGCCGCTCAGCAACATGCGCGGCGACGCCTATGGCGGTGATTTCGACAACCGCATCCGCTTCCTGATCGAATCGCTTGAGGCCATGCGCAGCGAATGGCCCGATGACCTGCCGCTCTTCGTGCGCCTCAGCGTGTCCGACTGGGTTGATGGCGGTTGGACCATCGAAGATAGCGTCAAGCTGTGCCAGATCCTGAAGGCACGCGGCGACGTGGATCTGATCGACTGCACCTCGGGCGGGAATGATCCGCGCCAGCAAATCCCGATCCATCCCGGCTACCAGGTGCCCTTCGCGCGCCGCATCCGGGCCGAAACGGGTCTGGCCACGGGCGCGGTCGGGCTGATCAACGCACCTGATCTGGCTGAATCCATCATTGCCAATCAGGATGCAGACCTTGTTCTGCTGGGGCGCGGCCTGCTGGCGGATCCCCATTGGCCCCTCAAGGCGGCAAATGCCCTCAAGGCGCAGAACGTCACCTGGCCGGTGCAATACGAACGGTCGAACATCTTCTGATCCGTGGGTAGCGTGATAAATGAAATTGATCGAAAGCGATGAAAACTTAAAATTCGACTAATTTTTATCTGTCGGGCTTACTGGTGGGGCAGGCTGTCAGTCGGACGGCCTGCTGCGACTGACAAGGACAGAACGATCATGCTCGATACGCCTGCGCCCTCCTCATCCCCGTTCCAGACAGCCGCCGCATTGCGGCTGGCCTGCCGCGAAGGCCGCTTCGCCGCACCGACCAGCGGGCACGCGAAAGGGTATCAGCAGGGAAACGTGGTGATCCTGCCGCGCGATTTGGCCGCCGATTTCCTGCGCTTCTGCGTGGTCAACCCCAAGCCTGCCCCGATTCTGGGCCTGTCCGAACCGGGCGATCCCGCCCTGCCGATGCTGGGCGAAGGGATCGACATCCGCACCGACGTGCCGCGCTACCGGGTGTTCCGCAACGGACAGCCCGCCGAACAGCTGACGGATATCCGCGATCTGTGGCGGGATGATTTCGTCAGCTTCGTGATCGGCTGTTCCTTTTCCTTTGAAACCGCGCTGCTTCAGGCGCGTATCCCCGTCCGCCATATCGAGGCAGGGCGCAACGTGCCCATGTATGTGACCAATATCCAGACCCATGCCGCCGGGCCTTTCGGCGGGCCGATGGTCGTGTCGATGCGCGGTTTTTCCACCCCCGATGCGATCCGCGCCATGGTGCTGTCGGCGCAGATGCCGCAGGCGCATGGCGCGCCCGTGCATTTCGGCGATCCCGCCGCCATCGGGATCAAGGATATCGCCGCGCCCGAGTTCGGCGACGCGCCCATTCTTGAAACCGGCGACGTGCCTGTATTCTGGGCCTGTGGCGTGACCCCGCAATCGGCCATTCGCAAGGCAAAGCCCGAGATCGCGATCATGCACGAACCCGGCCACATGCTGGTGACCGATCTTCCGACCGATGCATGACCCCATCCGGGGCCGATCCTGCATCCAATCACAAAGACAAGACTTCAATCGCAACAAGGAGACCAATGATGACACCCGTTTTCCGTACCCTTCTGGCCTCGGCGGCGCTGCTGCCAATGGCAATGACCGCTTCCGCACAGGACCTGCCCGAAACCACCCTGTCGGTGGTCGGCAGCTGGAGCAGCCTGCCGCTCTACCAGAAATTCGAGCGCGTCTTCTGGGAAGAAACCGTGCCCGCCGCCTCGGGCGGCAAGATCACGGTCAACATGACCACCTTCAACCAGATGGGCGTGTCCGGCGGTGACGTGTTCCGCATGCTGGGCGATGGCGTCTTCGAAGTGGGCATGACCGTGGGCGACTACACCGTGGCCGACGCGCCGGAACTGGAAGGTCTGGATGTGCCGCTTCTGGCGACCGATGCCGACAGCGCGCGCAAGATGGTGGCCGCGGCCAAGCCGATGGTCGCCGACATCATGCGCGACCGCTTCAATGCGCATATGCTGGCCATCGCGCCCTATCCGCCGCAGGTCGTCTTCTGCAACGCCGAGATCGCCAGCCTCGATGACCTGGGCGGCAAGAAGATCCGTGGCTCGGGCCGCATGACCACCCTCTTCCTCGAGGCGCTGGGCGCCGAAGGCATCACCATGGCCTTCTCCGAAGTGCCGGGCGCGCTGGAGCGTGGCGTGATCGACTGCGCCGTGACCGGTGCCGGTTCGGGTTACGCCTCGGGCTGGTTCGAATCCTCGACCCATCTGGTCAACCTGCCGCTGGGCGGCTGGGATCCGGTCATCACCGCCGTGAACCTGGATGTCTGGAACGCGATGGACCCCGCCGTGCAGACCTTCCTGACCGAGCAGGTCAAGACCGGCTTCGAGGATCCGGCATGGGATGATGCCGCCGGTGCGCTGGCCCGCGACATCGCCTGCCTGACCGGATCGGGTGAATGCGCCGCCGGTGCCGCCGCGTCCATGACGCTGGTCGAACTCAGCGATGCAGACAAGGCCCGCGCGGTCGAGGTGCTGGAACAGAAGATCCTGCCGGATTGGGCAGAGCGCGCCGGTGGCGATTGGGCCGAACGCTGGAACGCCAGTGTCGGTGCCGCGCTTGGCGTCAGCATCGCCAACTGAAACGGATCATGAAAAGGAGCAGGGCAATATGACAGGTTCGGACAGGCTGGCCTCGCGGGTAATGACGCTCGTCAATGGCCTGAGAACTGCCAACAGGTGGATTGCCCTGCTGTGCGGCATGGTGCTGGTGGGGGCTGTCGTCCTCATCATCATCGAAGTGCTGGGCCGCCAGTTCCCCGCGCTGCATCTGGGCGGCGCGGATGAACTTTCGGGCTACATCATGGCCGCAATCGCCACATGGGGCTTTTCCTATGCGCTGGTCGAACGCGCGCATGTGCGCATCGACCTTGTGCATGCGCGGCTTCCGGTCGGGGGACGCGCCGTGATGGATGTGATCGCCATGGCCTCGGTGCTGCTGGTGGCCATCCTCGTTGCCTCCTACGCCTATGACGTTCTGGCCAAGTCCGTGGCCCGCGGGTCGCGCTCGAACACGCCGCTGGGCATACCCTTGTGGATGCCACAAATCATCTGGTTCGGCGGTTGGGTCTGGCTGACGCTGACCTCGGGGCTCTTGCTGGCCGCAACGGTGATCCTGTCGCTGCTGCGGCGCTGGGACATGGTCGAACAGATCGCCTCGATCCCGGTCGAGACTGGAGAAGTGCAATGATCTGGTATGTCTCGATCGGTCTTGCCGTTCTGCTGGCGCTCTCGGTGCCGGTGGGCGCGGCGCTCTTCATCCTTGGCTTCGGCCTCGATGCCTTCTTCTCGCCAATGCCGCTGATGCGCGGGTTGGGGCAGATGGTCTACTCCTCCTCCGACAGTTTCCTGCTGATCGCGATCCCGCTGTTCGTGCTGCTGGGAGAAATCCTCGTGCGCGCCGGTATCGCCGAGCGTACATATGCCACGCTGGACACCTGGTTTTCCTGGCTGCCGGGCGGGCTGGTCCATGCCAATATCGGCACGGCCACGATGTTTTCCGCAACCTCTGGATCGTCCGTCGCGACCGCGGCAACCGTGGCGACCGTGGCCATGCCGCAGGCGCGCAAACAGGGCTATGACCAACGCCTCTTTGCCGGGGCAATTGCCGCGGGCGGCGCGCTAGGCATCCTGCTGCCGCCCTCGATCAACCTGATCGTCTACGGCTTTCTGACCCAGACATCGGTGCCGCAGCTTTTCATGGCCGGGATCGTGCCGGGCTTGCTGATGGCGCTGGGCTTCATGATCATCACCGCGATCCTGTGCTCCATCAAACCGGAATGGGGCGGCCCAAGCCGCAGCTTCACCTGGGCCGAACGCATGGCCGGCCTGCCGCACCTGATCCCTGTCCTGATGGTTTTCGCCATCATCATCGGGTCGATCTACACCGGCTGGGCCACCCCGACCGAGGCCGCCGCCATCGGCGTTGTCATGGCGCTGGGCATCGCCGCCTTCTACGGTGCTGTCACATGGACCAACATGCGCGCGGCGCTTCTGGGCACGATCCGCACCACATCCATGGTGATGTTCGTCATCGTCGGCGCCTATTTCCTGAACTTCGCGCTGGGTGCCACGGGCCTGAACCGCGCGCTGTCGGGCTTTCTCGAAGGGCTGGGGCTTGGCCCCTACGGGATGCTGCTGATGATCGTGCTGATGTATATCCTGCTGGGCTTTTTCATCGAAACGCTGGCCCTGATGATCGCGACCATCCCGATCGTCGTGCCCATCGTGATCGGCCTTGGCTTTGACAAGGTCTGGTTCGGCATCCTGCTGATCGTGCTGATCGAAATGGCGCTGATCACCCCACCCGTGGGCCTGAACCTCTATGTCGTGCAAGGCGCGCGCAAGGAAGGCCGGCTGAGCGATGTGATGCTGGGGGCCATTCCCTTCGTTTTCGTGATGCTGGTGATGGTGGGCCTCTTGATCGCCTTTCCGTCCATTGCGCTGCTTTTCGCGCCGGCCTGAGGCGCGACACACCACCACTCAAGTACGGAGAAGACCAGGACAATGGGCAACCGCGTAACCTTTGAACGGGCAGGCCACGGGCTGCTCGAGATCGAGATCAGCCAGGGCGTGATTGCAGGCTGGACCGGGCGCAACGCCGATGCGGTCAACCATCATATCGCCGAACTGGCCGAAATCGGCGTGCCCGCGCCCTCGACCGTGCCGCTTTATTACCGCGTGTCGGACCTGATGTTCACGACCGCACCGGTGATCCAGTGCCTTGACGATACATCCTCGGGCGAAGCAGAGCCGATGCTGATCGACGACGGCACACGGCTTTACCTGGGGCTGGGGTCGGACCACACCGATCGCAAGCTTGAAGCCTATTCCGTCGCCCATTCCAAGCAGATCTGCCCAAAGCCGATGGCGCCCGTGCTGTGGGATTTCGACGATGTCGCAGGCCATCTGGACGATATCCGCATCCGCTCCTTCATCCGGGAAGCGGGCGAATGGGTGCCTTATCAAGAGGGCACGCTGGCCTCGATCCGCCCGCTGTCCGAATTGCTGGCTGGATCGCCCGCAACTCATGGGGGCACAAGGTTGCAGCCCGGAACCGCGATGATGTGCGGCACCTTCGCCGTGCTCTCGGGCGGCGTGCGCCCCGCAAATGCCTTTCGCATGGAAATGATTGATGACAAGCTGGGCCGGCGTATCGAACATGGCTACCAAATGACCAGCCTTCCCGTCATCGCTTGACCATCAGGAGCCCCATGACCCAATCCCCGCTGACGTCCCCCTGCGGACGGATCACCTACCGCGCCGAAGATCACGCGCGCCACGCTATCGACCGTGCCATGGACATGCCCATGTCGGTCATGTCCCGGATCTACACGCAATACGACGCCGCCCGGATCATGCAGGCCGCACAGGCGCTGGATGCCGATCCCGCCCGCAAGGCAGGGCCCTTGGCGGGCATGCTGATTTCCATCAAGGACCTGTTCGACGAGGCGGGGCAGGTCACGGCGGCCGGTTCGAAAATCCTGCGTGCCGCGGCCCCCGCCAAGGCCGATGCGCCCGTGGTGGCCCGGCTCAAGGCGGCAGGCGCGGTGCCTTGCGGGCGCACCACGATGTCGGAATTCGCCTATTCGGGCGTGGGTCTGAACCCGCATACCGGCAATCCCGGCAATGCGCGCGACCCTTCGCGCATCTCGGGCGGCTCCAGTTCGGGTGCCGCCGTCTCCGTGGCGCTGGGGCTGGCGGATGTGGCCCTTGGCACCGATACCGGCGGGTCCGTGCGTATTCCTGCGGCCCTCAACGGTTTGGCCGGGTTCAAGCCCACGCAAGCCACCGTGCCGCTGGACGGGGCCTTTCCCCTGTCCCAGACCTTCGACAGCATCGGCCCGCTGGCCCCGCGGATCGCGACCTGTGCCGCCGTGCACGGGGTTTTGTCCGGCACCACCGCGCCACAGACACCGGAACACCGGCCCTTGCGCCTTGCCGTGCTGCAAGGTCCGCTGATGGCGGGGATGGATGCGCAGGTAACGGCCGATTTCGCAGCCGCCCTAACCGTGCTGCGCGCCGCCGGGCACGAGGTGATCGAGGTCGAGTTGCCCGAACTTGACGGCTACGGCGACGTCAATCGCATCGTTGTCGCGACCGAAGCACATGCCATCCATGCCCACCACCTTGACGGGTTGAAGACCCATGGCGATCCGCGCGTTCTGCAACGTATCATGTCCGCCACCGGCTTTGCCGCATCCGATTACACGGACAAGCTGGCGCACCGGGCGCGGGCCATGGCGGCATTCCATACGCTTGCGGATGGAGTTGATGCCTTCCTGCTGCCGACCATCCCCACCGTCGCCCCCGCCATCGCCGAGGTCGAGGCGGATTTCGACCGGCTCAACGCCCTGATGCTGCGCAACCCCTCGCTCGTCAACTTCCTTGACGGTTGCGCCGCGACGGTGCCGATGCAACGCGCGCAGCGTCTTGCGACCGGATTGATGATCTTCGCACCGGGCGGGCAGGACTGGCAGGTTCTGGATATCGCCGCACGCTGCGAGGCGCTGCTGCAATAATGATGGATCCGTGGATCTGGGGCGCGTTCACGGCCCGGATGCTGGGAACGGCCTTTATCGTGATCGCGATTTCCTGGATCTCGGTCCGGGCGGGCCCGCGCATCGGCGGGGTGATCGTTGGCTTGCCGATCGTTCTTGCGCCGGGCCTGGGCTTTCTGTTGCTGGATCAATCCGGGGAATTCGTGTCCGCAGCCGCGGCAGGCGCGCTGTATTCACTGGTCGCGACGCAGGCTTTCCTTCTGGTCTTCGTAGCCCTTGCGAAAAAACGCGGGCCATTTGCGGCCGTGGCAGGCGCGGCCCTTGCATGGCTCTGCCTTGCGATACCGCTCGGCATGCTGCCGCATCCGCCGGTGGTGGGGGCGCTGCTGTTCGCGGCGGTGACGCTGGCGGCGCACCGCATCGGGCGCACCTGGGTCGCCGGACACCAGGCGCGGGCCGCCGCCACCAAATGGGGCCTCATGGCCCTGCGCGGCATTCTGGCCGGTATGCTCGTGGGCGCGGTCACCCTGGGCGCATCGGTGCTTGGCGCCGGTTTCTCCGGTGCCCTCATGGCCTATCCGATCGGGTTCACGGTCATCGCGTTATCACTGCACCTCGACCATGGTGGCGCCTTTGCCGCCCAGACCGCCCATGCCGGGCTGACAGGGATGACCAGCCTGGCCATCTTCTGCCTCTGTCTTGCCGTGCTGTTGCGGACTCTGCCGGCAGGGATGGCCTTTGCCTTGGCCCTTGCGGCTTCGGTCCTGGCAACATTGGTCATGACCCTGTTGGCAGGGCGCAGGGCGCAGGGGCGATCTTGACATGCACGGTGTTGAAATGGTCGCTGAAGACATGCATTCACGGATCGGACCCTCGCCATGGTAGATTTCAAAGGGCTGGAGACATTTCTCTGGGTCGCGGCCCTGGGCAGCTTCCGGGGTGCGGCGCAAAAGCTGAACACGACCCAGCCCGCCATTTCCCACCGCATCGCGCAACTCGAGGCCGAGGTGGGCGCAAAACTCCTGACCCGCGAAAGCCGCAACGTGGCCCCCACCCTGCGCGGGCGACAATTGCTGGTCTATGCCGAAAAGATCCTCGCCATGCGCGCCGAGATGCTGTCCAGCCTGCGCGACGCCGAAGCGGTGCGCGGCGTGATCCGTCTCGGGGTCGCGGAAACCATCGTGCACACATGGCTGCCCGATTTCATCAAGGAAGTGCACCGCATCTATCCGAACCTCTCGATCGAGATCGAGGTGGATATCTCGCCATCGTTGCGGTCAAGACTGCTGGCGCAGGAGATCGACATCGCCTTCCTGCTGGGGCCCTTGTCGGCCCCGCTGCTGCGCAACCGATTGCTGTGCGAATATCCCGTGGGTTTCATCGCCAGCCCCTTGCTCAAGGTGCCCAACCCCGCCGATGTGCGCGATCTGGCGCAATTTCCGCTAATCACCTTCGCCCGCAAGACCCAGCCCTATGAACAGGTCAAATCCCTGTTCAACCGGCCTTACCTGCCGCCGATCAACCTGCATGCCAGCGCCTCGATGGCGACAGTGGTGCATCTGGCGACCGAAGGGATCGGGATCGCCGTCATCCCCCATGAACTGGTCGAGGCTGAATTGCGCGACGGCAAACTGGAACGCATCCAGACAGAGGTGACAATGCCGCCGCTGGCCTTCTGCGCCAGCTGGCTGGAAAGCCCCGACACGCTGGCCGTGGAACTGGTGGTCGAGATTGCGGCCCGCATGGCCGGACGCTGGAACGAACCGCAGCGCCCGGCCTAATCCGTGCCAAGACTGCGCGCGCTCAGCCGCACACCCGCCTCCACCCGCGAACCGGGATAGGCGACAACCGCCTCGCCTTCCGCTATCCCCGTTGTGACCTGCACCCAGTCTGCGGTCATCCGGCCCGTCTGCACGATACGGATCGCCGCGCGGTCATCCTCGGCGACAAATACGGCCCATTGCCCATCTTCGCGGAACAGCGCCGCGCGCGGCACCTGCAACACGTCCTGTCCTTCCCAGACCACGATCCGCACGTAAACCCGGTACCGGTCGCCCAGACCGGCACGCATTTCGGGCGGCGAGGTTATGTCCAGCAGCAGCCGCACGCGCTGTTCCTCGATCCCCAGGGCGGACACGCGCGTAAAGGCCGAAGGATCGATGCGGCGCACGCGGGCATCGATCACCCCCTCGCCACCCCAGCGTTCCACATGCGCACGGGTTCCCGGCGCGATGCCGATCGTATCGGCCGAAAGCAGATCGACCTCGATTTCCAGATCTTCCAGATCCCCGATGCTCAACAGCGGCGTTCCGGCCTGAACCAGCCGCGCGTTCAGGTCCGCGACCTCAAGAACCGTGCCCGATACCGGCGCGGTCAGGCGGATGCAGCAATCCGATACGGCGCCACCTGCCTCGGGGGCTTCCGGTCCCATTAACTGCGCGCGGGCCCGGTCCAGCGTAGCGCGGGTCAACTCCAGCTCGGCAAGCGCCGCCTGACGCGCGGCCCGCGCCGATGCGGCGGCTTGCGCGCTGTTCTCCAGCACGGTGACCGACACCGTGCCGCGTTGGGCCAGCGTCTTGTTCCGCTCCAGTTCCGCCTCGAAATGGCTCAGCTCGACATCGGCGCGCGCCAATTGCGCCTCGGCCAGTTTCACCGCCGCTTCGGCTTCGGTCACGGCGGCCTCGGCCAGACGCCGGGCGCGGGCATCCAGAAAGGCAGGCTCGGCGGGCTGGATCACCGCCACCACGGTTTCCCCCGCCGTGACGCGATCGCCGGTATCCACGGGCGACCGGGTCGTATTTCCCGTGACCGGGGCCGTGACCTGCCACGGATCGCGGATCCGGGTCATGCCCTCGGCGGTCACCGTCACCTCCATCGGTGCGATGCGCGCCTTGACCAGATCGACCGGCACGGGCTGCGGCATCAGGGCCCACAGCAGCCCGACAACTACCGCCAGAACAGCACCACCCCCAAGGATCAGTCGGATATAGCGTGTCATGATCATTCCTTCTGCTTCAGGGCTGTCACGATATCGATCCGGTCCAGCCTGCGCCGCACCACCAGAACCGACAGGAACGCGGTCGCCAAGGCCGTCAGCGCCGCCTGGGAATAGGTGGCCCGGGAAATCACCATCGGCAGGCTGATGATGTCGGTGGAAAACCCCTGTGTCATCAGGACCGCGAACCAGTAACCCAGCAGCCAGCCCACCGGCACCGCCACCAGGGTCAGCAACATCTGTTCCGCGATCAGCACATAACCCACCTCGGCCCGCCGAAAGCCCAGCACGCGCAGGCTTGCCAGTTCATGCGCGCGTTCGGCCAGCTGGATACGCGCGGCGTTATAGACCACGCCGATGGTGATCAGCATCCCAAGCACCGAAAAGATGATCGTCATCGTGATCAGGCTTTCATTCATTGTCGCCTCCATCGCGGCGCGCACATCCGCCCATAGGGTGAAACCCGTGATCACGGGGGTCTTCTTGATCTGCGCCTGCAGCGCGGGCAAAGCTTCCGTATCGATGGCCAGATGCAGCATGTTCGACTGGGGCGTTTCGTTCATCAGCGCGAAAAAGGCATCGCGCCGCATCAGGATGTCCTGCCCCATGCTCTGTCGAAACACGCCTGTCACCGTCACCTCCCAAGGTTGGCGCGGTGGCGCCAGAAGCGTGATCTCCACCTTGTTCCCCGGCACCACGCCCAGCTGCGCCGCCAGGGATTCCGGCAAGGCCACGCCGCTGTCGGGCAGGGGGATCTGCTTGCCGTCGGTATCCAGCAACCGGGTCAGGTCGGCACCCGGATCGCGCGCCATCAGGCTGACCAGTTTCGACCGCGGCCCGTGGCCGATCCGCACCGGTGCGCCGTAAACCCCTTCGGCTTGCAGCACGCCCGGCAGGGAAAGCGCGGCCAGTTCCGCCTGAACCGTGACGGGTTGATGCAGGATCATCGTGGCATGTTGGCGGTTGGTGCGGTCGAAAATATCCTCCATCACCACGTCGATGATGTCGAAGGTCACGAAAGACGCGACCAGCACCGCCACCGATCCAGCCACCCCGAACAGCGTCACCGCCGCGCGCCCCGGCCAGCGCGTCAGGGACCGGACGATCATCATCGTGGTCTGGCGCAAACCCAGCCTCTGTCCCAGCGCATCGGCCCAACCGCGCCTGTAGACCGGCGGGGCAGGCGGCGCCATGGCGACGGCTGGCGCCAGCCGCACCGCAGCCGATACCGCGCGCATCGCACCCAGGATGACCGCCCCCATCGCCGCCAGGCCAGAGATCACCATCGGCGCAGCCCCCGGCCTGTAATCCAGCCAGGGAAAGCGGAAATATTCGGTATAAAGCGCGGTCATCTCGTGACCCAGCCACCATCCCATGCCCCAACCGATCAGCGTGCCGGCAAGCCCGATCCCTGCCGTCATCTTCAGGTAATGGATCACGATGGCCCGCGTCGGATAACCGATGGCCTTCAGCAGCCCGATCTGTCGCCGCTCCAGCGCGATCAGCCGCCCCAGCACCATGTTGACCAGAAAAGCCGACACCACCAGGAAGATGGGCGGCAGCACGCGCGCCATGGCGCCAAGCTGGCTCAATTCCCCCTCGATGAAGACATGCGACATCTGCCTGTCCCGGCCATGGGCGCCCGTGCCGCCGTAAGGGGCCAGCAGACGGTCCACCGCAGCGATCACCGCGGCCTCATGCGCGCCGCGTGACAGGCTCAGGGTCAGGTCATTGAACGCCCCATCCAGATCGGTCGCGGCCGCCGCGGCAGGCTCGCGCATCCAGATCAGGCCGAAATGCCTGTCATCGGGCATCATCGCCGCGGGGCCAAGCGTATAGATGTATTCGGGCGACAGCAGATGCCCCGTCACCACCAGTTCGCGCAATCGCCCGTTCAACACGGCGCGAAACCGCGTGCCCGGCCTTAGCCCATTCGCCTGCGCAAAAGGCTCCGACAGTGCCACCTCGTCGGGTTGCAGCGGATCGGGCAAGCGTCCTGCCCGCAACAACGGCAGGTTCAGCGCAGGCCCCCCCAGCGCCGGCAGGGAAATGACCCGCGCCGATGCGGGTTCGACCATCCCGTCAAGGTCCACCATCGCGGTAAAGACGATCCGCGCCTCGGCCTGCGCCACGCCGTCAATGGCCGCGATCTCGGACAACAGGCCGCGTGGCGCGCGGGTTGCGCCCGCAAAGACATCGGCAAAGCGGTGGCGTTCGTAAAAGGCGTCGCGCGTCTCGGTCAGCGACCGTTGCGTGCCGGTCGACAGCACCATCACCATCACGCCGCAGGCCAGCACCATCGCGATGGCAAGGCACTGGGCCCAGATCCCGCGCAGGTCGCGCAACACCTTGCGATCCAGCGCGCGCATCACCAGCTGACCTCGGAGGGGGCGATGGGCGCGCTGTTCTCCTCGACCTTCGTGATGCGGCCGTCCGCCATGTAGATCACCCGATGCGCGATGCGGCGGATCTCGGCGTTATGCGTGATAAGGGCCGTCGTGGTGCCCAGGTCGCGGTTCACGCCAATCAGGGCCTCAAGGACCGTGATGCCGGTCTTGCTGTCCAGCGCGCCGGTCGGCTCGTCGCATAGCAGGATATCGGGGCGTTTCGCGATGGCACGGGCAATGGCCACCCGCTGTTGTTCACCCCCCGACAGTTCGGACGGAAAATGATCCATCCGCCCGCTCAGGCCGACACGGTCCAACGCCTCTTCCGGCGGCATGGGATCGCGCGCGATCTCGGTCACAAGGGCCACGTTTTCACGCGCGGTCAGGCTGGGAACCAGGTTGTAGAACTGAAAGACAAAGCCCACATGCCTGCGGCGAAACTCGGTCAGGGCCGCATCTTCCATCGCGCTCAGGTCCTGATCGTGGAACAGAACCCGCCCCGATGTGGGCTGATCAAGCCCCCCCAGGATGTTCAGCAGCGTCGACTTGCCCGACCCCGACGCCCCCAGCAGCACGACGACCTCCGCCTCGAACAGGCTGACAGAGACACCCGCCAGCGCATGCACGGCCACCGGGCCCGAGCGATAGACCTTGGTGATCGCCTCGGTGGACAGGACAGGTGTTCTTGCGCGTGCGGTGGTCAGGGTGGTCGGCATGGGATGACCCTAGCATGACAATACCGCGCCGTGGGTTGATCTGTCGCAAAGCCTCGGCAGGTTTGATCAACCTGAGGCAGAATTTCGGGGTACCGCGGGGAAAGCCATGCGCCCCCGGTGCAGGTCAGGTCCAGGGGCTTTGGATCGCCTTCGACACAAGCTCGGTCTTCTCGTGCAGTTTTCCCCGCAGCAAATGGGCATAGCGCTGTGTCATCGTGACATTCGAATGACCCAGCAGCCGTTGCACCTCGTAGATGCTGACCTCGTTATTGATCAGGATACTGGCATAGGTATGCCTCAGGTCATGAATGCGCACATCCTCCAGCCCCTCCGTGCGGACAACCTTGTACCAGGCCGCATAAAAGCTGTCGTATTTCGTTTGCGTGCGCGGGTTCGTGAAAACATATCCCTCCGGCAGACCGAATGTGCCCAGCCGCATGGATTTCCGGCGCACTTCTGCAAAGGTATCAAGGGAGTCCGTGCTCAGAAAGATCTCGCGCGACCGCCCGCTTTTTGACACCGGCACGGTCCAGATGCGTTTGTGTTCATCTATGTCCACCCATCTGGCGTTTCTCAACTCGCCGACACGCGCCCCGGTCAGCAGCAAGGCCTTGAT
>JAJLKH010000054.1:0-52215 GCA_033839205.1 Rhodobacterales bacterium
GGATTGGTGAAGATCTGTTGCGGGGTGCCGCATTGCACGATGCGGCCGCCTTCCATGATCGCGATCCGGTTGCCCAGCTTGAACGCCTCGTCAAGGTCATGGCTGACGAAGATGATCGTGCGTTTCAGCGTGGCCTGCACCTCGAGCAATTCGTCCTGCAAGCGTGCGCGGATCAGCGGGTCCAGGGCCGAGAAAGGTTCGTCCATCAACAGGATCGGGGCCTCGGTCGCGAAGGCGCGCGCAAGGCCCACGCGCTGTTGCATGCCGCCTGAAAGCTCGCCCACCTTGCGGTCTGCCCATTGTGCAAGGTTTACAAGTTCAAGCTGCGCATCGACACGGTCGTGCCGTTCAGCGCGCCCCATGCCACCCAGTTCCAGCCCAAGGCCCACATTTTCGCGCACCGTGCGCCAGGGCAACAGGCCGAATTGCTGGAACACCATCGCCACCCGGTGCAGGCGGATGCGGCGCAGCGTGGCCGCATCCGCATGGGTGACATCGACCAGCACATTGCCGTCACAGACATGGGCAGCCCCCCGGCAGACCGGGTTCAAGCCATTTACCGCGCGCAGCAGGGTGGACTTTCCGGACCCGGACAGGCCCATGAGCACCAGGATCTCGCCCTCGGCCACTTCGAGCGAGCAGTCATGCACACCCAGTACCTGACCAGTTTCCTGCTGGATTTCGGACCGGCTGCGGCCTTCGTCCATCAAAGGCAGGGCGCGTTCGGGTTGATCGCCGAATACGATCGAGACATTGTCGAAGCGCACGGCGATCCCTGCGGTGTCTTTCGGGGCTGTCACGCGGGTCATTTCCGTTCGATCCTCAGCATGCGGTCCAGAAGGATGGCCAGCACCACGATCACCAGCCCGGATTCAAAGCCAAGCGCCGGGTTCACACGGTTCAGCGCCTGAAGAACCGGCACGCCCAGCCCGTCCGCGCCGACCAGCGCTGCGATTACCACCATCGACAGTGACAGCATGATGGTCTGGTTCAATCCGGCCATGATCTGCGGCAAGGCATATGGTAGCTCGACCTTCAGTAGCGTCTGGCGCGGCGTGGCGCCAAAGGCTTGCGCGGCTTCAAGCAGGGCGGTGGGCGTGGCGGTGATGCCCAGGTGGGTCAGCCGGATCGGTGCGGGCAACACGAAGATCACTGTGGCGATGAGGCCCGGCACCATGCCGATGCCGAAAAAAACGATTGCCGGGATCAGGTAGACGAAGGTGGGCAGCGTCTGCATCAGGTCCAGCACCGGACGCAGGGCGCGAAACAGCCCTGGCCGGTGCGCGGCGGCAATGCCGATGGGCACGCCCAGCCCCATGCAGACCACGCAGGCCGCCAGCACAAGCGTCAGCGATTGCGTCGTCTGTTCCCAATAGCCCTGATTGACGATGAACAGAAAGCCAAGCCCCACCAGAACGGCCGGTTTCCAGCTGCGCTGCAAGGCCACGGTCAGCGCGACAAAGGCGCCGATGACCACCAGCGGATGCGGCGATTGCAGAATCCACAGGATCGCGGCGATCAGGGCCTCCAGCCCGTCGGACATCCCGTCGAAGACAAAGGCGGCATGGGTTTCCAGCCAGATGAAGGCGCTGTCGGCGTAATCGCCCACGGGTATCTTGGTGTCGGTCAGCCAGTTCATCGGGTAAAGGGCCCTTTATTGGCGCAGGTCGCCATGGGCCTGCGCAGGTCCTTCCCCCGCGAGGGGGAAGGCGTTGTCATCAAAGCGGTGCGACGGTCGGGATCACAGACCAAGTGCTGCGCGGGCGGCGGGCAGGGCCTCGGCGCCATCGCGGGTGGTGACGCCGGCCAGCCAGCCATTCAGCACATCGGGGTTGGCGGTCAGCCAGGTCCTTGCCGCCTCGGCCGGATCGGTGCCATCGTTCAGGATCGCGCCCATGATCTCGTTCTCCATGGCAAGGGTGAACTCCAGATTGCCAAAGAATGTACCAAGGTTGGGGCATTCGGCGGCATAGCCCGCGCGCGTGTTGGTGTTCACTTCGGCGCCGCCAAGATTGGGGCCGAACCAGTCGTCGCCGCCTTCCAGGTAAGTCATGTCGAAATTGGCGTTCATCGGATGCGGTTCCCATCCCAGGAAGACGATCGGCTCGCCCCGGCGATCGGCGCGCGTGACCTGCGCCAGCATTCCCTGTTCCGAACTTTCAGCGACGCTGAATCCGCCCAGACCGAAAGCATCGGCGGCAATCATGTCCATGATCAAGCGGTTGCCGTCATTGCCGGCCTCGATCCCGTAGATCTTTCCCTCGAGCGCGTCCTTGTGGGTGGCGATATCGGCAAAGCTGGCAATGCCCAGGTCTGCGGCGGCGCGGTTCACGGCGAGGGTGTATTTCGCGCCGGTCAGGTTGGTGCGGATCGTGTCCACTGTGCCCGCGTCGCGATAGGGGGCAATGTCGGCCTCCATCGTGGGCATCCAGTTGCCCAGGAACACGTCGATATCGCCCTTGGACAGAGAGATATAGGTGACCGGCACCGACAGGATCTTGGTCTCCGTCTGGTATCCCAGCGCTTCCAGCACCACGGACGTCGCAGCCGTGGTCGCGGTGATGTCGGTCCAGCCCACATCCGAGAATGTGACCTTGTCGCATTGTGCGAAGGCGGGGGTGGCAGCCAGCAGGGCCAGGGCCGTCAGGGCGGGTTTGAAGGTCATCGCGGTCTCCCGTGTTGTTCTTGATTGACGAGTCAATAAAAAAGCATTTAGCGTCCCGGGGCAAGTTTATTGGAGAAAACCATGCCCAAGCTCGGGATGGAGCCTATACGCCGCGCCGCCTTGGTGGAAGCGACAATCGCCGAGATCGGCAGCACCGGGTCCCTTGATGTCACCGTGGCGCAGATCGCGCGGCGGGCGGGCATGTCATCGGCGCTGGCGCATCATTACTTCGGCGGAAAAGAACAGATATTTCTTGCAGCCATGCGCCACACGCTGACGGTCTATGCCGCAGGCGTGCGCGGTGCGCTGGCCATGGCGACGGGTCCGCGCGCCAGGCTGGAAGCAGTTGTCCGCGCCAGTTTCGCCGGCAGCAACTTTCGCCGCGATGTGGTGGCAGCCTGGCTGAACTTCTATGTTCTCGCGCAGGTATCGACCGATGCACGCAAGCTGCTCTCGGTCTATCAACGGCGGCTTCGGTCGAACCTGACCCACGATTTGCGCCCGCTGGTGGGCGGTCGCGCACCCGTGGTGGCCGACCGGATCGCGGCCCTGATCGACGGGGTCTACCTGCGGCAATCGCTGGGGCTGGGGCAGCCGGATGCGGGCAAGGCCATCGATAGCGTGCTGGGCTGTCTGGACCTTGAAATTCAAAGGGGAACGGCATGAGGGATGCGCATGTTCAGATAGGCGCGCGGCCCAATATCCTGATCGTGATGGTCGACCAATTGAACGGAACGCTGTTCCCGGATGGTCCCGCGGACTGGTTGCATGCGCCCAACCTCAAGAAGCTGGCAGCGCGGTCAGCGCGGTTTGTGAATGCCTACACCGCCTCACCGCTCTGTGCGCCGGGACGCGCGAGCTTCATGTCCGGCCAGTTACCCAGCGCCACTGGGGTCTACGACAACGCGGCAGAATTCGCCTCGAGCATTCCGACATATGCGCATCACCTGCGGCGTGCGGGCTATTATACCTGCCTGTCGGGCAAGATGCATTTCGTCGGCCCCGATCAGCTGCACGGGTTCGAGGAGCGCCTGACCACCGATATCTATCCTGCCGATTTCGGCTGGACGCCCGATTACCGTAAACCCGGCGAGAGGATCGACTGGTGGTATCACAACATGGGCAGCGTGACCGGCGCGGGCGTGGCCGAGATCACGAACCAGATGGAATATGACGATGATGTCGCCCATCAGGCGGTGCAGAAGATCTATGACCTGTCGCGCGGGGGCGATGCGCGGCCCTGGTGCCTGACGGTCAGCTTCACCCACCCGCATGATCCCTATGTGGCACGCCGGAAATACTGGGATCTCTACGCTGATTGCCCCCATCTGATGCCAGAGGTGGGGCCGATCCCCTATGATCGGCAGGATGCCCATTCCAAGCGCATATTTGATGCCAATGACTGGCGCTCCTATGATCTGACGGATGAGATGGTGGCCCGCGCACGGCGTGCTTATTTCGCGAATATTTCCTATCTCGACGACAAGATCGGCGAGCTCCTCGCCACGCTCGACGCGACACGCCAGCAGGCTGTCGTGGTTTTTGTCAGCGACCACGGCGACATGCTGGGCGAGCGGGGGCTTTGGTACAAAATGTGCTTCTACGAAGGGTCTGCCCGCGTGCCGCTGATGATTGCGGCCCCCGGCCTGCCTGCGGGGCGCATCGACCAGCCCGTGAGCACGATCGATGTCTGCCCGACCCTGTGCGATCTGGCGGGCGTCAGCATGGACGAGGTGATGCCCTGGACCACGGGCGAAAGCCTGGTGCCGTTGACGCAGGGCTTTGACCGCACCAGCCCGGTGGCGATGGAATATGCCGCCGAAGCGTCCGAAGCGCCCCTCGTCTGCCTGCGATACGGGCGCTGGAAATACACGCGCTGCGCGCTGGACCCCGAGATGCTGTTCGACATCGAGGCCGATCCGCATGAGCTGCACAACCTGGCCGCCGATCCGGCGCATCAGGGCACGCTGCAGACCCTGCGCGCCAAGTCCGAGGCGCGATGGGATCTTGCGCGATTCGATGCCGAGGTGCGGATCAGCCAGGCGCGCCGCTGGGTGGTTTACGAGGCGCTGCGCCAGGGCGGCTATTATCCGTGGGATTTCCAGCCGCTGCAAAAAGCCTCCGAGCGCTACATGCGAAACCACATGGATCTGAACATCCTTGAGGAAAGCAAACGCTTCCCGCGCGGGGAATGATCCCCCCCGTTTTATGTCAAGACCAACCCTTTCATCGTTCCGGAAATACTCAAAATGACCAGCTACCCGACACAGCCCACCGCCAGCCATTTCGTCAACGGCCGCTACGTCGAAGACACATCCGGCACGCCGATCGACGTGATCTATCCCGCCACGGGCCAGGTCATCGCACGGGTCCACGAGGCGACACCGGCGGTCATAGAAGAGGCGATCAGTAGCGCCCGGACGGCACAGAAGGCCTGGGCCGCGCTGCCGGGCGTGCAGCGCGGACGAATCCTGCGCCGCGCCGCGGATATGATCCGCGCCCGCAACCGCGAACTCAGTATCCTCGAGAGCCATGACACCGGCAAGCCGCTGTCGGAAACGCTTTACGTGGATGCGACCAGCGGTGCTGATGCGCTCGAATATTTCGGAGGGCTGGCTGCCAGCCTGACGGGTGAACATATCCCGCTGGGTGAGAACTGGGCCTATACCGTGCGCGAGGCGCTGGGCCTTTGCGTCGGTATCGGCGCGTGGAACTATCCCACCCAGATCGCCTGCTGGAAAGGCGCACCCGCGCTGGCCTGTGGCAATGCCATGATCTTCAAGCCGTCGGAAACCACGCCGCTTTGCGCGCTCAAGATCGCGGAAATCCTGCACGAGGCCGGGCTGCCCGCCGGGCTTTACAACGTGGTGCAGGGGCGCGGGGCGGTAGGGGCCTCGCTCGTGACGGATCCGCGTGTCAACAAGGTCTCTCTGACCGGATCGGTGCCGACCGGGCGCAAGGTTTATGCGGCGGCGGCGGATGGCATGAAACATGTCACGATGGAACTGGGTGGCAAATCGCCCCTGATCATCTTTGACGACGCCGATCTGGAGGATGCGGTCGGCGGCGCGATCCTGGGGAATTTCTATTCCTCGGGGCAGGTGTGTTCCAACGGCACGCGGGTCTTCGTGCAGAAAGGCATTCGCGAGGCGTTTCTGGCACGCTTGTCCGAAAGACTGGCCGATGCGATCATCGGCGACCCGCTGAACGAGGCCACGAATTTCGGCCCGATGGTGTCCGAAGGGCAATTAGGCATCGTCCAGCGCTACATCGCCAAGGGTGTCGAAGAGGGGGCGCGCCTGGTGTGCGGCGGCAAACGGCTGGACAAGGACGGGTTCTGGATCACGCCTGCGGTCTTCGCCGATGTGACCGACGACATGACCATCGCCCGCGAGGAGATTTTCGGCCCCGTCATGTGCGTGCTGGATTTCGAGGATGAAGATGAGGTCATCGCACGGGCCAACGCCACCGAATTCGGCCTCTCGGCTGGTGTCTTCACGCGTGACCTGACCCGCGCCCACCGTGTCGTCGGGAGGATGGAGGCCGGGACCTGCTACATCAACACCTATAACGACGCTCCTGTCGAAGTGCCCTTCGGCGGGATCAAGATGTCGGGCGTGGGCCGCGAGAATGCAAAGGCGGCAATCGAGCACTACAGCCAGTTGAAATCGGTCTTCGTGCGCATGGGCCGGGTCGAGGCGCCATTCTGACAGGCAACCGGGGCCGCCGGGCCGGCGTTCCCACCTTCCCACCCCACGCCTGCATGGCGGATCGGGGTCGGGTGATCATTGAGACGGACGAAACGACGGATAGTGACAATGGAAGCGGATTTCGTGATCGTAGGGGCGGGCAGCGCGGGCTGCGCGATGGTCTACCGGCTGGCCGAGGCGGGCGCCTCGGTGCTGGTGATCGAGCATGGCGGCTCGGACGCCGGGCCCTTCATCCAGATGCCGGCGGCCCTGTCCTATCCGATGAATATGCGCCGCTATGACTGGGGCTATCGGTCTGAGCCCGAGCCGAACCTGAACAATCGCCGTCTTGCGGTGCCGCGCGGCAAGGTAATCGGCGGGTCCAGCAGTATCAACGGGATGGTCTATGTGCGTGGCCATGCGCGGGATTTTGACCATTGGCGCGATCAGGGCGCGGATGGCTGGGGATATGCCGATGTGCTGCCCTATTTCAGGCGGATGGAACATTCACACGGCGGGCAGGCGGGATGGCGTGGCACCGATGGGCCGCTGCATGTGACGCGCGGGCCGCGCAAGAATCCGCTGTTTCATGCCTTTGTCGAGGCGGGCCGGCAGGCTGGTTATGGCGTGACCGAGGATTACAATGGCGAGCGGCAGGAAGGTTTCGGCCCCATGGAGCAGACGGTGTTCCGCGGGCGCCGATGGTCGGCGGCCAATGCCTATCTGAAACCGGCCTTGAAGCGGAGCAATTGCACCCTGATCCGCGCCTTCGCGCGCCGCGTGGTGATCGAGAATGGCCGCGCCGTAGGAGTCGAGGTTACACGCGGCGGCACCCGCGAGGTCATCCGCGCGCGGCGCGAAGTGGTGCTGGCGGCATCGTCGATCAACTCGCCCAAGCTCTTGATGCTGTCAGGGATCGGGCCCGCCGCGCATCTGCGCGACCATGGGATTGACGTGGTGGCAGACCGCCGCGGTGTCGGCGCCAATCTGCAGGACCATCTGGAGCTGTATATCCAGATGGCAGCCAGCCAGCCGATCAGCCTGTTCAAATACTGGAACCTCTGGGGCAAGGCGCTTGTGGGCGCGCAATGGCTGTTCACCGGAACCGGGCTGGGGGCCAGCAACCAGTTCGAAAGCGCAGGGTTCATCCGCTCGCGTGCCGGTATCGACTATCCTGATATCCAGTTCCATTTCCTGCCCATCGCCGTGCGCTACGATGGCAAGGTCGCGGCCGAGGGGCACGGTTTCCAGGCCCATGTCGGTCCGATGCGCAGCGCTTCGCGCGGGGCGGTGACCCTGCGCTCGGGGGATCCGGCAGATGATCCGGTGATCCGCTTCAATTACATGTCCGATCCGCAGGATTGGTGGGAGTTTCGCCAATGCATTCGCCTGACCCGCGAGATATTTGGGCAGGAGGCGTTCAAGCCCTTCGTAAAACACGAGATTCAACCTGGTGCGGCGGTGCAAAGCGATGCCGAACTGGATGATTTCATCCGCGAACATGCCGAAAGCGCCTATCACCCCTGCGGAACCTGCCGGATGGGGCGCGCCGATGATGCCGATGCCGTGGTGGACCCGCAGGCACGTGTGATAGGGGTCGAGGGGCTGCGCGTCGCGGATAGCAGTATCTTCCCCCGCATCACCAACGGCAATCTGAATGCGCCCTCGATCATGGTGGGTGAGAAGGTCAGCGATCACCTGCTTGGGCGCGATCCCCTGCCGTCCGACAATCACCGGCCCTGGATCCATCATGATTGGCAGAAATCCCAGCGCTAAGCCTGTGGCGCCTTCTGCATGTCGTCTACTTCACAGTTGGTTTACGATTGTTAACGAATTATTAAACTTTGGGTTGCGTCGGTTAAAATTCCGTTTGATATCGGGCGCATGTCAAGGATTGTTGTTCTTCTTATTTTTGCCCTCGGATTGCTGGTTGCGTCGCTGGCGATGGCGGGATCAGTGACAGGCACCATTCGCGTGATCGACGGTGATACGATCGAAATTGCAGGCACACGGGTGCGGCTGCACGGGATCGACGCGCCGGAGGCCAGTCAGACCTGCAGCACAGAGCAGGGCAAAACCTGGGCCTGCGGGGCCTGGGTCAGCCGCGAGGTTCGCGCCCGTTACCAGGGGCGCAAAGCGGTATGCACGCCGCTTGACCAAGATCGCTATGGACGGACGGTCGCGCGCTGCACGGTGGGGGGCGATGACATGGGTGCCACGCTTGTCGCCGAGGGGCTGGCTTTCGCCTACCGGCGCTATGCGATGGACTACGATCTGATCGAGAAACAGGCCGCTGTGGCGGATCGCGGTCTCTGGGGGATGAATGTGCAAAATCCCGCGGCCTATCGGCAAAACGGGCAGCCCGCTGCACGCGCGCCGCAGCAGCAGGTTGCAACCGATTGCAATATCAAGGGAAATATCTCGTCCAAGGGCGAGCGGATCTTCCATCGTCCGGGGCAGGAGCATTACGATCGAACCCGGATCAATACTGCGCAGGGCGAGCGGTGGTTCTGTTCCGTGGCCGAAGCTGAAGCGGCTGGCTGGCGCGCGGCACGCCGCTGATCCTTGCCTGCCGCGCGGGGGGCTGTCTGCCCCCCATGGTCGACCTGCGGCCGACCATCCCCCCCGAGGATATTTCAGGCAAGAAGAAGCCGCTGGAGAGGATCCAATCCTGCACATCCATTGTGCGTCAGGATGGGCTGTGTTTCTGGCGCAATGGGGCTATCTTTATCCCCATGACAGAGCCTTTTTCCATCGAGACCCGCAAGGGCCTGCCCGAGCATCTGCGTGTGCTGGCCGATCGCTATCCGCGCGCGGAATGGCGCGGACATATGAATTTCAATGATCTGACGTCCTTCTGGCTGGAACGGCACCTGATGTTCCGGCAGGTCCTGGACAAGGTGATCGGTGACACCCAGGCGCATCTTGATGGCAAGGCCACGCGCTATGGTCCGGAATTGTCCCGCTATACAGGGTTTTTCCTGAACCAGTTGCATGGGCATCACCAGATCGAGGATCAGCATTATTTCCCACAGTTCATGGCGATGGATGCGCGATTGGAACAGGCCTTCGAAATCCTTGATGCCGATCACCATGCACTGGACCATCATCTGAACAGCCTCGCGGATCACACCAACCATGTGCTTCGCGCGCTGCAGCAAGGTCAGAAAGCGCGCGATGAGGCCGGTCGATTGCTGGCGGCGCAGGAAGGGTTCAAGACATTCCTGGACCGGCACCTGATGGACGAGGAAGAAATCATCGTGCCGATCGTGCTGGAATATGGCGCCGAGATGTCGTGACGAAGCGCTGCAGTTTGATCTGTCTCAAGGTGTGGGCCAAGGTGGCGGGCTAGGGTCGGGCAACGCAACTTGAAGGAGACAGGCGCGATGTCCAACACACCCCATGAACTGCAGGACGAGTTCCCCCAACATGCGGCCCGCATTGCCGCGCTGAAGCTGTCGGACGGGCATTTCGCGCGGCTTGCCGAGGAATACCACAAGATCAATCGGGCTGTTCACCGGGCCGAAACCAACATCGAACCCGTCGAGGAACTGGCGGAAGTCGAGATGCGCAAGACACGCGCTTCGCTGAAAGACCAGATCTATAGCTATCTCAAGGACTGAGCCGGCCGCGATGCCGAGACAGGGGCGCGGAAGGTATCTTCCGCGCCTTTTCCTGTTTAATCAACGCGATAGGGCAGAACGCCGCGTTCGTCGGAATTGATGCTGAGCCGGCGTTCCAGTGGCGGAACCGAGCGCTGGTGGCAATCCTTGCGTTCGCAGATACGGCAGGAGATCCCGATCGGCTCGAATGCGCGTGGATTGGCAAGGTCCATGTCGTCGGCATAGACAAGATCCGCTGCATGGCGCACCTCGCAACCCAGCGCGATGGCGAAGCGCCGTGTCGGCGCGCCGAAGCTGCCGCCCGGTTTCGACACGTCCCGCGCAAGGCTGATATATCGCACGCCGTCCGGGGTTTCGGCCAGCTGCCGCAGAAATCGGCCCGGAGTCTCAAAGGCGCGATGGACATTCCACAACGGGCAAGCCCCTCCGAACCGCGCGAATTGCAGTCGTGTGGCCGAATGACGCTTGGTGATGGTGCCGGCCTGATCGACGCGCACGAAAAAGAAGGGGATGCCTTTGGCGCCTGGTCGTTGAAGCGTCGACAATCTGTGCGCCACCTGTTCGATCGAAGCGCCGAAGCGATGGGCCAGCAGTTCAAGATCGTGCCGTGTTTCATGGGCCGCCGTCTGAAACGCGCCATAGGGCATGAGCGCCGCACCGGCGAAGAAATTCGCCAGCCCGATCTTGGCGATGGCGCGGGCCTGTTCGGATTGGAAACGTGCAAGGTCCAGTGTAGCCTCGATCAGGGCATCTTGTTTGATTAGGGCAAGCTGCAGCAGCAGCTGAAACCCCTGGGTTTCCGGTTGCGCGCGCGATGACAGCGTCAGGCGGCGCGTTGCCGGATCGAAATGGCGGATCGCAGAAATATCCTGAAATGAGACGCTTATGCCGCTATCCTCAAGCGTGTCCTGGGCGTGAATGCGAATTCCCCTGCCAGCGGCCTGGTTCGCGAAACGCTCGGCGGCGCGATCGACGGCATCGATGTAGTTGTCGCAATAGTGAAAGAAGTCGCGCACCTCGTCCCAGGGCGAAGGCTGGGTGCGGGCATCCTGACGCCCCAGTGCCTCGTCCAGAGAGGCCAGGCGCTCGTGGGTTTGACGATAAGCGCGGTGAAGGTCGAGAAAGGCGCGCGCAAGGGCAGGCGCGTTCGAGGCGGTCAGGCGCAGATCGGCCAGCGGGGGCGCATTCTCGGCGAAAACGGGATCTGCCATCGCCTCGCGCATGTCCGAGACAAGCCGTTCGCTGTCGCCGGTGCTCAGTTCGGTGACGTCGAAGCCGAATTCCTGCGCCAGTGACAGCACCACACCCGTCGACACCGGGCGGTTGTTGTTCTCCATCTGGTTCAGATAGGGAAGCGAGACGCCCAGCTTGCCGGCAAATTCCTTCTGGGTCAGGCCAAGGCGCTGCCGCGTTTCACGCAGTTTCGCACCGGCATAGAGTTTCTGCGTCGCCATCTGGGTGTCTTTGCAAACTTTTGCGCCGCGATCAGCGTAGCTTTGCAAAGCCCCGGAGGCAAGCGGTGTCAGAGGCCAAGTTGCCGCTCGCGCCGGATCACGTAGAGGATGGCGGCCACGGCCAGCACCGAGGTCACGAACATGATCCAGACCAGCGGGAATTCACCTCGTCCCGGTTGCAGGAGCGCGCCTGCCAGTGCCGAAAGGCCCGCGCCGCCCCCGATCATGATCGCGCCGCCCAGGCCTGACGCCGTGCCCGCCAGATGCGGACGCACCGACAGCATGCCAGCGGTTGCATTGGCGATGGTCATCCCGTTGCCGATGCCAACAAGGCTCATGAAGCCGAAGAAAACCAACGGGCTGGAGTAACCTCCGTAACTGACGATCAGCGACAGGCCCATGCCCAGCGTCGAGATCAGCGTGCCCCAAAGCACCATGGTGTTGACGCCTTTGCGCGCGGCCAGCAGGCCGGTTGCCCAGTTACCCAGGAAATACCCGATCGAAGGGGCCGCAAAGTAAAGGCCCAACTGGCTTGGCGTCAGGCCAAAGACCTGCGTGCCGACGAAGGGTGCGCCGCCGAGATAGGCGAAGAATGCGCCCGATCCGAAAGCCGAAGCGAGGCAGTAGCCCCAGAATCGTGGCGATGTCAGCAGTTCTGGATATTCGCGGAATTGCTGCAGCAGGGAATTCTCGGTCGGCGCGCCGGTTTCACCCAGATCCCGCCAGCTGATGACCAGAACCAGAAGGCCGCAGGCCAGCAGCATCAGAAAGTTCGCGCGCCAGCCAAAAGCGTCTTCAAGGATGCCCCCGATTGCGGGGGCCACCATGGGCACCACGGCCATACCCATTGTGACATAGCCGATCATCGATGCTGCGCGGTCCTGGCTGTACATATCGCGCACCACCGCCCGGCTAAGGACCATGGCGACGGCGACGACGGCCTGGAATGACCGGAATATCAGGAAAACGGTGGCATTCGGGGCCAGCAGGCAGCCGATGGTTGCCAGGCAGAACAGGATCACGCCCCACAGGATCACGGGGCGGCGCCCGATCTTGTCCGACACCGGGCCAATCAGGATCTGCAGCAACGCGTTCATGGCCAGGTAGGTGGCCACGGACAATTGCATGACGCTATAATCCACCTCGAAATGCGCGGCCATGCCCGGAAGCGATGGCAGAAACACGTTCATCGCCATGGCCGAGATGCCTGCCAGCAGGATCAGCGTCGAAACATGTGGTGCGGTGGAGCGGTCCAGGTAGCGGACCGGTTTGGGGTCTTGCATGTGCAAATGGGTAGGGCGCGTGTTGGCGGAAGTCCATTCCATACATGGTTGAATTTGCTATTTTGCAATTAGCCTGGAGGTGCTTGCCAATTATTTGCAAATTTGCCGAAATCTTCTTTGCGCCAGTGCTGCCTGCGCCTATACCGGCTGCATGGAGGGGCGTCCGCAGGACCGGGCGGCCATCGGGAACAGACAGGCCTGAGCCGCGCGCGACGCGAAAGGCCAGCAGCAGGGAAGTGGCGATGAAAGATATCCTTCAGGAACTCCAGGAACGGCGCAACACGGCCCGCCTTGGCGGTGGTCAGGCTCGGATCGATGCGCAGCACGCCAAGGGGAAGCTGACCGCCCGCGAGCGTATCGAGCTGTTGCTGGATGAGGACAGCTTTGAGGAATACGACATGTTCGTGACCCATCGCTGCACCGATTTCGGGATGGAGGCCAGCAAACCGCGTGGTGATGGCGTCGTGACGGGCTGGGGTACGATCAACGGTCGCATGGTCTATGTGTTCAGCCAGGATTTCACGGTGCTGGGGGGATCTGTGTCCGAAACCCATGCGGCGAAGATCTGCAAGATCATGGATATGGCTGTGCAGAATGGCGCGCCGGTGATCGGTATCAACGATTCGGGCGGCGCGCGCATCCAGGAAGGTGTCAGCTCGCTCGCAGCCTATGGCGAGGTGTTCAAGCGTAACATCCTGGCTTCGGGCGTGGTGCCGCAGATCAGCCTCATCATGGGCCCCTGCGCGGGTGGCGCGGTTTATTCGCCTGCCATGACCGACTTCATCTTCATGGTGAAGGACAGCTCTTACATGTTCGTGACGGGGCCTGACGTGGTCAAGACCGTCACCAACGAGGTCGTCAGCGCCGAGGAATTGGGCGGTGCTTCGACCCATACCAAGAAGTCGAGCGTCGCCGATGGCGCGTTCGAGAACGATGTCGAAGCGCTGAGCGAAGTGCGCCGCCTTGTGGATTTCCTGCCGCTCAACAACCGCGAAAAGCCGCCCGTACGGCCCTTCTTCGACGATCCCGCCCGCGTTGAAATGAGCCTCGATACGCTGGTGCCGGACAATCCGAACATGCCCTATGACATGAAGGAGCTGATCCTGAAGGTCGCGGACGAGGGCGATTTCTACGAGATTCAGGAAGATTTCGCCAAGAACATCATTACCGGGTTCATCCGCCTTGAAGGGCAAAGCGTTGGCGTCGTGGCGAACCAGCCCATGGTGCTGGCAGGGTGCCTGGATATCGACAGCAGCCGCAAGGCGGCGCGCTTCGTGCGCTTTTGCGATGCCTTCGAAATCCCGATCCTGACGTTCGTGGATGTGCCCGGATTTTTGCCCGGCACCACGCAGGAATATAACGGCGTGATCAAGCATGGTGCGAAGCTTCTGTTCGCCTATGGCGAGGCCACGGTGCCGAAGGTGACAGTGATCACGCGCAAGGCCTATGGTGGCGCTTACGTGGTTATGGCCTCCAAGCACCTGCAGGGCGACATCAACTATGCCTGGCCGACATCCGAGATCGCCGTGATGGGCGCGAAGGGCGCCACCGAGATCCTTTATCGCAGCGAGTTGAACGATCCAGAAAAGATCGCTGGGCGCGTGAAGGATTACGAAGATCGGTTCGCCAACCCCTTCGTTGCCGCCGAGCGTGGCTTCATCGACGAGGTGATCCAACCCCATAGCACGCGCCGCCGGGTGGCACGGGCTTTTGCGGCACTGCGCAGCAAGAAGCTGACGAACCCCTGGAAGAAGCACGACAACATCCCGCTGTAAAGTGGGACAAGAGGCTTGCCCGCGCGCGAGGAGGCGTGCGGGCAGGTCCGGAATTATTGAGTTTTTTCGGCAAGATGAAGGAGGAGCTGCGCCAGATGCCTGGGTCTGCGGAACATGTGCAAGGGAAAGGCCGGGATGGCTGGCACCTGCTGCGGGAGGGGCCTGTGCTGACCCTGACGCGGCGCGTGCCCGTGCGCTTCGATCTGTCGGTCTGCACGGTTCTGCCGACGAAAGGCCGGGTTCTTGGCCGCGCGCGTCTGGCTCATCAGATCCGTCAGGATGTCTGGCGCCGGCTGCAAAGGCTGCGCGGCTTCGTGCCTGCCGTCAGGCTCGAACAGGGACCGGATGGGATGCATGTCACCGCGGGCGGGGCGCTGGATGCGGCGGCGCCGCTATCTTGGGCGCAATCCGCCCTGACCGAGGTGCTGGCAGATCCGGCATCCCGCCAACGCTGGATCAGGCATGCGGAGGTGCGGACATGATGCGCCTTGGCGTACTTGCCGTCGCGGCGGCGCTTGGCCTTGTGCCGGGTGTGGTGATAGCCGCTGGAACGGGCGTGCAGCTGCCATCGGGTCTTGAGGCCGGGTTGATGGAAGGGTTCGTTGAGGTGCAGCCGGACGGTGAGCGATGGGCGCGGTTCCGCTATGTCATGCCGGCCCTTGCAGGGTCGGCGGATTTCGAGCTCGTGCAGCAAGACTTCGTCGTTCTGTGCGAGGCTCAGGCCCTGCCGATGCTGTCCGATGCGGGCGAGCAGGTTTCGCAGGTCATCGTCTCACTGATGGACAAGCCGCTGGAATTCGGTCAATCCGACCCCGGCACAGTGCAGTATTTCGAGACATTCGCGATCCGCGATGGCCGCTGCATCTGGGAGGAATTCTAATGTATCCACAATATCTTGCGGGGCGAACCTTATTCATTCGTGAATCTGAGTCTTTTCCGACACAGCCGGGGCTCTTTCGTGGGGCCGGATATGTTTTGCCTGTGTGTTCCGGTATGATTGCAGGTGATCACACCCAAGTGGTCAATACCTCGTGCAAGAGGCAGGTCGTCCGGATTTCCGGCGTTCTGTCAGGAACAAGTAACAGGAGAAACAGATGTCGAAGAACATCACGAGCATGCTGGCTCTGTGCATGGTTGCCCTCGTGGCAGCTTGCTCGCAGCCCAAGGAAGAAGAATTCGTCGTGGTCGATCCCGAGCCCATCTCGGTCGAGCCAAGCTACACCGGCAAGTACAAGTAAAACAGGATCGGGACCTGTCGCGGGACGCTTGGCGTCCGGGCTGGTCCCGTCCAACCGCGCCACTTGCTGCGCGCGGCAGGCGATCACAGCAGCCGGCGGGAGGAACCGCCCATGCTGAAGCATCGCGGCTTCCCGGGGCGGCTTCCGGGTTCTGATTTCCAGTTCACCATCCGGCGCGCGAACCCCAAGGGCGTGACGCCATTGACGCGGCGTGAACGTTACCGCGACCGCAAAGCCGTGGATCGGCACGCGGATGCGATGTTCATGGCTGCACTGTGGGATCACTTCGGTGATGAACCGTTCGAGCGGGGCAACCTTGATGCGGGCCGCCTGAGCTGGCTTTTCGGTCGCGAAGTCATTCCCGCAACCGAGCCTTTCGATCCCGCCAGCTACGAGGCGCTGCTGGTGATCGACGAGGCGACGGCGCGCGCCTCTTTCCCCGAGGTATTCGAAGAATGATCGGCGGATTTCTGCACCTGAATGATCCACTTGGGCGGGAAAACGCCCAAGATTTCAAGGTGTCGGAATCCATCTTGGCGCAGCGCGGGTCATGCGGCAGTCTCCACGACGTAGTGGTTACCTGTGCTCTACGTCTCAGGTCTGGCAGCCTGAACCGTTACCCTTCCCCTCACGGGTGGAGTGCCCGTCCCCCAGGCACTCCGCCCGCGTTTTTCTTTCGTGAAAACGCGACTTTACTGGATAGGCGGAGGTTTGCCAATCTGGCTTTCCACGATCATCCGGCGTTGATCTTTCAACCGATCCTGCCATCTTGCGTGCAAGGAATACCGCTTGCAAAGGAAGGCACTCAAAGATGCAGTTCACCAAATGGATCGCTGGCGCAGCTTGCGCTCTTGCACTCTCAGGTTGTGGCGATACGCCGCTTGAGCAGGGGCTCATCGGCGCGGGCGCAGGCACGGCCGCGGCGGTCGTGCTGGATGGCAACCCGGTCACCGGCGCAGTCGTCGGCGGGGCAGCCAACGTGCTTTACTGCCGGCAGTATCCATCGCGCTGCTGACGACGTCGCGCGGCTGATCCCGCGCGCGCCCATCCTATCCGAAACAAACCACCGGACCCTGACGCGGTCCGGTGGTTTTTTGCTGTCTGAAAGAACCGTTTCCCGCGGGGCGCTGTGCCTGCGGCCAAGAACAAGAAGGGACCTGAAATGTTCAAGAAGATCCTGATCGCGAACCGGGGTGAAATTGCCTGCCGCGTCATCAAGACCGCCCGAAAGATGGGGATCAAGACGGTCGCCATCTATTCGGATGCCGACAGGCAGGCGCTGCATGTGCAGATGGCCGACGAGGCGGTGCATATCGGACCGGCGCCCGCGAACCAATCCTACATCGTCATCGACAAGGTCATGGAAGCGATCCGCCAGACCGGTGCGGAAGCCGTGCATCCGGGTTACGGATTCCTGTCGGAGAACAGCAAGTTCGCCGAGGCACTGGCCGCTGCTGGCGTCGCCTTCATCGGGCCGCCCGTCGGTGCAATCGAAAAGATGGGCGACAAGATCACCTCGAAGAAGATCGCGGCCGAGGCCGGCGTGTCGACCGTGCCCGGTTACATGGGCTTGATCGCCGATGCAGACGAGGCCGTGAAGATCTCGGGTGAGATCGGGTATCCGGTGATGATCAAGGCATCGGCCGGTGGCGGCGGCAAGGGCATGCGCATCGCCTGGAATGACGACGAGGCGCGCGAAGGCTTCCAGTCATCCAAGAACGAAGCGGCCAGCTCTTTCGGGGATGACCGGATCTTCATCGAGAAATTCGTAACCCAGCCCCGCCACATCGAGATCCAGGTGCTGGCTGACAGCCACGGCAACACGATCTACCTGGGAGAGCGGGAATGTTCGATCCAGCGCCGCAACCAGAAGGTCATCGAAGAGGCGCCCAGCCCCTTCCTTGACGCAGCAACGCGCAAGGCCATGGGAGAGCAGGCCTGTGCCCTTGCCGCGGCTGTGGGCTATACCTCTGCGGGCACGGTGGAATTCATCGTCGACGGGCAGCGCAACTTCTACTTCCTGGAAATGAACACGCGTCTCCAGGTGGAACATCCCGTGACCGAACTGATCACGGGTGTCGACCTGGTCGAGCAGATGATCCGCGTGGCCTACGGCGAGGCGCTGGCGCTGAAGCAGTCTGATATCAAGCTGAATGGCTGGGCGATGGAAAGCCGGCTTTATGCCGAAGATCCCTATCGCAACTTCCTGCCGTCGATCGGACGTCTGACACGCTATCGTCCCCCTGCCGAAGTGGCCGCGCCCGGTCACGTGGTACGCAATGATACCGGCGTCTACGAGGGCGGCGAGATCAGCATGTATTACGACCCGATGATCGCCAAGCTCTGCACATGGGGCCCGACCCGCGCCGATGCGATCGAGGCAATGCGCAATGCGCTGGACGGGTTCGAGGTTGAGGGGATCGGTCACAACCTGCCGTTCCTGAGCGCGGTGATGGATCATCCCAAATTCGTGGCAGGAAACATCACCACCGCCTTCATCGCCGAGGAATTCCCCGATGGCTTCAACGGGGTGGCCCTTCCCGACGATGTGCTACGGCGGATCGCGGCCTCTTGTGCCGCGATGCACCGGGTGGCCGAAATCCGGCGTTCGCGCGTATCGGGACGGATGGACAACCATGAACGCAAGGTCGGCAGCGACTGGGTGGTGTCATTGCAGGGGCACAGCTACCCGGTGACGATCCGGGCTGATCATGGCGGATCGACCGTCTGTTTCGATGACGGATCAGAGCTGCGCGTGACCAGCGACTGGACCCCTGGCGATCAGCTGGCCACGCTTGATGTCAGTGGTGAGCCTTTGGTGCTGAAGGTCGGCAAGATCTCGGGCGGGTTCCGCATCCGGTCGCGCGGCGCCGATCTGAAGGTGCATGTGCGCACCCCGCGCCAGGCGGAACTGGCCGGGCTGATGATCGAAAAGACCCCGCCCGATACCTCCAAGCTGCTGCTTTGCCCGATGCCCGGCCTGATCGTGAAGATCAATGTCGAAGTGGGCGACGAGGTGCAGGACGGTCAGGCGCTGTGCACGGTCGAGGCCATGAAGATGGAAAACATCCTGCGCGCCGAACGCAAGGGTGTGGTCGCCAAGATCAATGCCGCCCCCGGCGACAGCCTGGCGGTGGATGCCGTGATCATGGAGTTCGAGTGATCCGATGATTGCGGCCTCCGGATACGCCATGCGTGCATCCCTCCCCGGGGGAGGGGCGCCGCGCGTGGCGTTGTTGGGGCCGGATCATTCCTTGCCAAGGTTCTCGCGGATTTCCTGCTGGCGGGTGGGGAATTTGTCGATACTGCGCGAGATCTCCCGCACGTCCCAGGGTGCGGGTTTGCGCAGCTTTACGCCGCCATCCTTGTCGATCAGCACCAGCATGAACCCGCGCGGGCGCAGCTTGCGGCGCAACGCGGACCGTGCGGCTGGATCAGTATCGGTCAATACCACGATGTCGCGCACCAACAGCGCCGGAATATCGGCGTTGAGGAAATTCATCTGCTCGATGAAGCGCGGGTCATTCGGGGTGTCGGCAAAGACGACGACCGGTCTTTTTGTCCATAAAAATTCGCTCAAATCCACATCAGTTCCCTGGACCAGGGGCAATGCGGGCGGTCCCTCGGCGGTGTCAGCGGCACCTGCCGGAAAGGCCAATAATCCTGCGATTACAAGGGCGAATATGTTTTTCATGCGGCCTCCTGTCCTGTCAGATATAGGCGGTGCATTGCCAAATGCGAATGGCTTTCGGCCGGGGGGGCAAAAGTTTTTCGATGTTAAAGACCTGGTGACGGGTGCAGGACAATGATCGGGGTGGTTCTTTTCCTCCGGGTGGTTGGTCATGCCCCCCTCGCACAAGGCTTGCAGTCCGATGGACATCATTCTTCACATCGGTGCACATCGCACCGCGTCGACCAGTTTTCAGGCGTATCTGCGCGCCAATTCGGCCGCGCTGGAAGCGCGGGGCGTCTGCTTCTGGGGCCCGATGCGCACGCGCGGCAAGCTGTTTTCGGGTATCGTGCCGACGAACGGATCTCCGCGGCTGGAACGACAGGCGCGCATGGCAAAAGGGCGGATTGCCCTGCAGATCGAACGCGCCCGGCTCAACGGTATGCGCCAATTGATCGTGACGGACGAGAACATGATCGGCGCACCGCGGCGCAACCTGCGGGACAGCGTGCTCTATCGCGGCGCGGGCGAACGGATGGCGCGGCATGCGGCGGCCTTCGACGGGCGTATCACGCGGGCAGTTCTGTCGATCCGCTGCCTGGACAGCTATTGGTCCTCGGCGCTGGCATTCGGCATCGGCCGCGGCTATGCGTTGCCGGATCCCGCGTATCTGGAGGCGGTCGCACGGCAATCACGCAGTTGGCGCGAGGTGATCACCGATCTGTCCTGCGCCTTGCCGGGTGTCGAATTGCTGGTGCTGCCGCACGAAACCTTCGGTGGTCTGCCCGAACGGCGGCTGGAGATCATGGCCGCGGCCGACTGGGCCGCGCCAGCCCATCAGCACCGGCTTTGGCTGAATCGCGCACCAGACATGGCGGCGCTACGTCAAGTCATCGCCCTGCGCGGCGAGGATCCCGCGAAGCTTGGACCCGACGAGGGGCGGTACGATCCGTTCGATGCGACACAGCGGGCGCGGCTGCGCGAGGCCTATCAGGACGATCTGTTCTGGCTTGCCTCCGGGGCCGATGGCCTGGCCAGACTTGTAACCGAAAAGACGCGCGATCAGACGGGGACAACTCCGCAGCGCGAACCACTGACAAGAGGACTAGACGATGACCAGCAAGAAGGACGCGTGGCGTGACCTGGCACAGAAGGAACTGCGCTCAAGACCGATCGAGGACCTGACCTGGAAGACCCTCGAAGGGATCGAGGTACAGCCGCTTTACACCGAAGAGGATGTGCAGGCACTGCCGCATCTGGGCAGCCTGCCCGGATTTGCCCCCTTCACCCGCGGCGTGAAGGCCACGATGTATGCAGGCCGTCCCTGGACTATCCGCCAATATGCGGGTTTTTCAACGGCCGAGGAATCGAACGCCTTTTACCGCAAGGCGTTGGCCGCGGGTCAGCAGGGGGTGTCGGTCGCTTTCGATCTGGCCACGCATCGCGGATATGACAGCGACCATCCGCGCGTGGTCGGCGATGTTGGCAAGGCGGGCGTGGCCATCGACAGCGTCGAGGACATGAAGATCCTGTTCGACGGCATTCCGCTGGACAAGGTCTCTGTGTCCATGACGATGAACGGCGCCGTGATCCCGATCCTCGCCAATTTCATCGTGACCGGCGAAGAGCAGGGGCATGACCGTGCCGTTCTATCGGGAACCATCCAGAACGACATCCTCAAGGAGTTCATGGTCCGCAACACCTATATCTATCCGCCCGAGCCTTCGATGCGGATCATTTCGGACATCATCCAGTACACCTCGGACGAGATGCCCAAGTTCAACTCGATCTCGATCTCCGGCTATCACATGCAGGAGGCCGGCGCGAACCTGGTGCAGGAACTGGCCTACACTCTGGCGGACGGGCGCGAGTACGTGCGTGCTGCCATCGCCGCCGGCATGGATGTGGACAAGTTCGCTGGACGGCTGTCGTTCTTCTTTGCCATCGGGATGAATTTCTTCATGGAAGCGGCCAAGCTGCGCGCAGCACGCCTGCTGTGGCACCGGATCATGGCCGAGTTCGAACCCAAGAACCCGCAATCCTCGATGCTGCGCACCCACTGCCAGACCAGCGGCGTCAGCCTGCAGGAACAGGACCCCTACAACAACGTTATCCGCACTGCCTATGAGGCGATGTCGGCGGTATTGGGGGGCACGCAGTCCCTGCATACCAACGCGCTGGACGAGGCGATTGCCCTGCCGACAGAGTTCGCGGCACGCATCGCGCGCAACACGCAACTGATCCTGCAGGAAGAAACCGGCGTTACCAATGTGATCGATCCGCTGGCTGGCAGCTACTACGTGGAAAGCCTGACCCATGAGCTGGCTGAAAAGGCCTGGGCCCTGATCGAGGAGGTCGAGGCCATGGGCGGCATGACCAAGGCCGTGGCCAGCGGCATGCCCAAGCTCAGGATCGAAGAGACGGCGGCGACACGCCAGGCCCGGATCGACCGCGGTACCGAGGTGATCGTCGGGGTCAACAAATACCGCAAGGACAAGGAAGACCCGATCGACATCCTCGATATCGACAATGCCGCCGTGCGCACCAGCCAGATCGCCCGACTGGAAAAGATCCGTGCGACCCGGGACGAGGCCGCGTGCCAGGCGGCACTGGCCGAATTGGAACGCCGTGCGGCGGAAGGCGGCAACCTGCTGGAGGCAGCAGTCGAAGCGGCCCGCGCAAGGGCATCTGTAGGAGAGATCAGCATGAGCATGGAAAAGATCTTCGGACGGCACCGGGCCGAGGTGAAGACGCTCGCCGGTGTCTATGGCGCCGCCTACGAAGGGGATGAAGGCTTTGCCGCGATCCAGGCTTTGGTCGAAGCGTTCGCCGAAGAAGAGGGGCGTCGCCCACGCATGCTGGTGGTCAAGATGGGCCAGGACGGGCACGATCGCGGCGCCAAGGTGATTGCGACGGCTTTTGCCGATATCGGATTTGACGTGGATGTAGGCCCTCTCTTCCAGACGCCCGAAGAGGCCGCACAGGATGCCGTTGACAACGATGTGCACGTGGTAGGTATCAGCAGCCAGGCGGCAGGACATAAAACGCTGGCTCCGCAACTGATCCAGGCGCTGAAGGACAAGGATGCCGGCGACATCATCGTGATCTGTGGCGGTGTGATTCCGCAGCAGGATTACGACTTCCTCAAGGCGGCTGGGGTCAAGGCGATCTTCGGACCCGGCACGAATATACCCGAGGCCGCGCAGGACATCCTGCGCCTGATCCGCGAGGCACGGGGCTGACATGGCGCAAGGGGGGCTGTCTGCCCCCCTTCGTCCCTGCGGGACACCCCCCGAGGATATTTCAGGCAAGAAGATGCGTTGATGCTGGAACTGGACCATTTGGCGGTTGCCGCCGCCACGCTGGAGGAAGGGCGCGCCCATGTGGAGCAAGCACTTGGCGTGGTCATGCAGGATGGCGGACAGCATGCGCGGTTTGGCACACATAATCTGCTGTTGGGGTTGGAAGAAGGGATCTATCTTGAGGTGATCGCGGTTGATCCTGCGGCGCCCGCGCCCGCGGTGCCGCGCTGGTTCAACCTTGACAGTTTTGCCGGCGCGCCCAGGCTTGGCACATGGATCTGTCGTTGCGACGACCTGGAGGCGGCGCTGGCCCGGGCCCCGGATGGGGCGGGGGCGCCGGTAGAGCTGGCGCGGGGGGACCTGCGCTGGCGGATGGCCGTGGCACGGGATGGGCGCATGCCCTTTGGTGGAGCCTTTCCTTCGTTGATCCAGTGGCAGGGGGGGCATCCGGCGGCGCGGCTGACGCCTTCGGGATGCCGGTTGCGCCGGTTGCTGATCGTGCATCCCGATGCAGATGACCTGCGCCGCGCCCTGACGGGCCTGATAGACGATGCGCGCCTTGCCATTGAGGCGGGCGCCATCATGGCGCTGCAGGCCGAGATCGACACGCCCCACGGGCTGCGGCGGCTGGTCTGATCCGCAGGGATCCCATCGGACGGCTGCCTGCAGAGACATGGCCCTGCCTGCGTGGTCAATCGCCGATATTCCTGCGAGTGCTCGTGCGAACACCGCTGACAGCGCGCGGGTGACAGGATAGGGTGTGCCCATGTCGATCTGGACCCGCATCATGGACGCGCTGGGCGCGCTGACCTCGGGCGAGGGGCTGAGCGCGGTTTTGGACCGGCTCAGCACCCCGCCGGAACGCTCTGTCGCTTTCACCATCGCTGTGATCGCGTTGGGCGCCAAGATGGCGAAGGCTGACGGCCATGTCACACGCGATGAAGTCGCGGCCTTTCGCGAAGTGTTCCATATTGCGCCCGAGGATGAAAAGGACGCGGCACGCGTTTTCAACCTGGCGCGGCAGGATGTGGCGGGTTTCCGGGACTATGCGCGCAAGATCCGCGCCATGTTCGGCGAGGGCAGCGAGACGCTTTGCGACGTGATGGAGGGCCTGTTCCACATCGCTGTCGCCGACGGGCGTTATCACCCCGCGGAAAACGATTTCCTGGCCCAGGTTGCCGAAGCCTTCGGACTGCCCGAGCAGCGCTTTCGCAGTCTGCGCAGCCGGTTCGTGCCGGACGCCGGGGGCGATGCCTATGACATCCTGGGGGTCAGCCCGGACATGCCGATCGCACAGATCCGCGCAGCCTGGAAGCGATTGGTGCGCGAGACGCATCCCGATGCAATGGTGGCACGGGGCCTGCCGGAGGAAGCGGTGCAACTGGCGGAGCGGCGCATGGTCGACATCAACCGCGCCTGGGCCGAGATCGAGGGTGCGCGAGGCTGATGCGGATCGCCACGTATAACGTGGAATGGTTCAATTCCCTGTTCGATGATGCAGGTCAGCCTCTGGCCGATGATGCGCCCTCTGGCCGCTATGGCATCAGCCGGTTTCGCCAGCTTGAGGCTTTGGGGATCGTCTTTACAGCGCTGGATGCCGATATGGTGATGGTGATCGAGGCGCCTGACCACAATGGCAAACGGTCCACCGAGACTGCGCTTCAGGCCTTTGCCGATGCGTTCGATTTGCGCTGTAAAAAGGCGATCATGGGATTTCCAAATGATACGCAGCAGGAAATCGCACTGATGTATGATCCCTATGTCGTGGACCCGCGCCACGATCCCAAGGGCGAGGCGACGGGCAAGAAGGGGTCGGATTCGGACCCGCGCTTTGACGGGGTGTTTCGCATCGACCTTGATCTGGACGGGACCGAGGATCTGATCAGCTTTTCGAAACCGCCGCTTGAGCTTGAGGTGGCGACGATGCAGGGCGTGCTCTTTCGCATGATCGGGGCGCATCTGAAATCCAAGGCGCCCCATGGCGCGCGCGGGCGCGATGCGGTGATGCGACTGGCCATCGCCAACCGGCGCAAGCAGCAGGCGCAGGCCGTCTGGCTGCGCCGGCGCGTGGCGCGCCACCTGGAAGAGGGCGATCCGCTGATCGTGCTGGGCGATCTGAATGATGGTCCGGGCTTGGATGAATACGAGGGGCTTTTCGGTCGGTCCTCGGTCGAGGTGGTGATGGGTGACGCCGGGCAGGGCACCCCGGCCGAGGGCTGCCTGTTCGATCCCCATGCACGCCAGGCAGTGCAACGGCGCCCTGGCGTGGCAAGCCCCACGACGGCGCGCTTTTATATCCAGCATCAGGATCGCTATCTCGAAGCGTTGCTGGACTACATCATGATTTCGCCTGACCTGATGGAGCGGCAGCCGCGCTGGCGCATCTGGCATCCGTTCCACGATCCGGCCTGCTGGAAGGTGCCGGAGTTGCGAGATGCGCTGATTGACGCCTCTGACCATTACCCGGTGACGCTTGATATTGATCTGGGTTCTTAAACTGGATCGCGATTCATCCTATATTGGAAGGATGAGACATCGCTTCGTTCTTGCAGCCCTCTTGTCGATCGGCCTGTCGCTTGCACCTGCGCTGGCGCAAGACACCGATGCGCCGGTGGCCCCGGTACCTGAGGGACAGGATACGGATCAGGGGCAAAGCCTGATGGAGCGCGGAGCGCGGATGTTTCTTGAGGGGATGCGCCGCGAGATGGAGCCCGCCCTGGAGGACCTGCGCGATCTGATGGTCGAGATGGGTCCCGCCATGCAGCAATTCATGCGGGATATGGGGCCAGCTCTGGCGGACCTTTTGGGCCGGATCGACGATCTGTCAGCCTACGAGGCGCCAGAATTGCTGCCGAATGGTGATATCCTGATCCGCCGCAAACCGGAAAGTGGCCCCTTGCCGCCCCCGGCAGAAGGCGAGATCGACATCTGACGGTCCAGATCCTCGATCAGCCCTTGATGCGAACATCCGTCTGTGCGCCCAGCGATGCGGCCAGCGACATGAATCGCGCCTCGGCCACTTCGCCGTAAAGGTCGCCCGCAGAGCCGCTCAGGTGCAACTCCAGCAGCTTTCTCTTTGGAAACCAGCGCATCTCACCCATGGGGGCATCGCGTTGCAGCCACAGCATCGCGCCAAATCGCATGGCTTTGCCCACGACTTCGGCCTGGTGGATCGCGGCCTCGTCCAGAAGGCGAAACATCGGCTCGAACCGTGTGCCCTCGCGCTTGTTGGAATAACGATGCAACAGCGCCAGCCCCAGGAAGACGCGTTCGGAATGTTTCAACCCGCCCAGGTTGGCGCGTGTTGCGTTGTCAAAGCAGACTTCGGCGCGGTAATCGGGATGGGCGCGCCAGCTGACATCGTGCAGCAGGCATGCGGCCTTGATCAGGCGCTTGCGCTCCAGCGGGGCAGATTTGAACAAGGGCAGGATGAAGTTGTAAAGTTGCTTGCCGAAGCCGGGGATGCGGGCGTCTTTCGCCTCGGCGAAATAGCAAGACTCGATCAGCGGGTCGCGGTCGCGCAAGGATTGCGGCATCTGCTCATACAGCATCCCCTCGCGGATCCCGTAGCTTGACACGGCGATGTCGCGGGGATGAAAGGTCTTGACCACGGCCTTCAGCACCTCACAGGCCAGCGGTACAAGGTCCATCCGGGCTGCGGATACGCCGCAGCGGGTGCGCAATTCGACGGGGTCGTTCTGGCGAATGTATTCGATCGTGGCCGAGATCGATTTCGCGCTCATGCGGTATTCATGCAGAACATGTAGCGGATAGCCGCGCCGCTCCATGTCGATGCGCGCGATGGCCCGCCAGGACCCGCCGACAAGAAACAGGCGGTTCTTTTGCGGCCCAAGGGTTTCGGCCAGCCCTTCCAGAATGGCCTTGATATGGGCCTTGCGGCCCTTCTTGCCACCGGGCACCGCGCGCAGCTTGAGCGGCCCCAGGGGCGAGGTCACGCGCCGTCCGACACGCCCGCCCGAAATCTCGGCCAGTTCCATCGAAGCGCCGCCGATATCGCAGACCAACCCGTATGATCCGGGCCAGCCCAGCAGGACGCCCTGCGCCGAAAGGCGCGCCTCCTCCTCGCCGTCGATCACCCACAGCTTCAGCCCGGTCTCTGACTCGATCAATGCCTGGAATTCGGCGCCGTCCTCGGCCTCGCGCATGGCGGCGGTGGCCACGGCGGTCAAGGGCGCAATCCCCATCCCGTCGGCCAGTTTCTGAAAGCGGCGCAATGCGTTGAGCGCGCGGATACGGCCCTGCGGGTTCAATCGACCGGTTTCGGCCAGGCCTTGGCCAAGCGCGCACATGATCTTTTCGTTGTAGAAATATGCAGGCGAGCGCGCCGCGCCGTCAAAGACCACAAGACGAACAGAGTTAGACCCAACATCGACAACACCCACACGTGACAGGGCACGCGAGGATGCGTCGTTGAACAGGGGGCGCCCGAACGGGCCCCAGTCATGCGGGGCTGGGTCTGTCGTGCCGTCCATGCCGTCTTTCCTTGGTCCGTCCCCTAAATGCGCCGGAACGGGCGGCAAGGTCAATAATCCGTATGGGTGAGTTTCGGAACGTCACCTGCGCCGGCAGACCCGCGACCGGAGAGGGATGGGTTTTCCATGAAGAAGCGGTGGCAGTTGAAAGCAAACTCGCCTTCGGGCACCTCGGCGCGCTTGAAATGCCCGTCCGGCAGCATCACCCAGCTTTGCGCCACATCGGCCATGTTGGCCGCCATGATCTGGCTGACGATCTGCGCCTTGACGGTCGGGTTCTCGATCTCGACCAGGGTTTCCACCCTGCGGTTCAGGTTCCGGCCCATCCAGTCAGCCGAACTGATGTAGACCCGCGCCTTTTTCGAGGGCAGCCCATGCCCGTTGCCGAAACAGACGATACGCGAATGTTCCAGGAAACGCCCGATGATGGATTTGACCCGGATGTTTTCCGACAGCCCCTTGATGCCGGGGCGCAGCCCGCAGATGCCACGGATCACAAGGCTGATCTTCACCCCCCCTTGCGATGCGGCGTAAAGCGCGTCGATCACCTCTGGGTCAATGAGCGCATTCATCTTGGCCCAGATTTCGGCAGGACGGCCTTCTTTTGCATGTTCGATCTCGGCGGCAATCATCCCGAGCAGGCGCTGTTTCAGGCTGATTGGCGATATGGCAAGGTTGTCCAGATGCTCGGGCTGGGCATAACCCGACAGATAGTTGAACACCTTGGTGGCATCCCGTCCCAGCTTCGGATCGCAGGTGAACAGGGACAGATCGGTGTAGATGCGCGCAGTGATCGGGTGATAGTTGCCGGTGCCGTAATGGGTGTAGGTCACCAGGGCGTCGCCTTCGCGCCGGACAACTGTGCTGATTTTCGCGTGTGTCTTCAGATCGATGAAGCCGTAAACCACATGGGCGCCCGCACGTTCCAGCCGGCGGGATTGGCGAATGTTGGCAGCTTCGTCAAACCGGGCCTTGAGTTCCACCAGCGCGGTGACGGATTTGCCGTCTTCGGCCGCTTCGCACAGCGCCTCGACGATGGGAGAGTTGCGCGAGGTGCGATAAAGCGTTTGCTTGATTGCCACCACGTCGGGATCGCGCGCGGCCTGCTGCAGGAAGCGCACCACCATGTCGAAGGTCTCGTAGGGGTGATGCAGCAGCATGTCCTTCTGGCGCATGGCCGCAAACATGTCGCCGTCATGGTCCTGCACCCGTTCCGGCACGCGCGGGGTGAAGTTGGGCCACAGAAGGTCGGGGCGCGCATCCAGCACCAGTTCCTTGACATCGGCGATGCCGATCATGCCATCGACCTCGACCACCTCGTCGGCGTCGACATGCAACTCTTCCATGATGACGGTTCGCAGCGCCTCGGGGGCGCCTGCGGTGATCTTCATGCGCACCACCTCGCCACGGCGGCGGCGTTTCAGGGCGGTTTCGAATTCACGCACCAGGTCTTCGGCTTCTTCCTCGACTTCCAGGTCGCTGTCGCGCAGCACGCGGAAGGCGCAGTGCCCCTTGAGATCATAGCCGGGAAAGAGGCTGTCGACATGCAGCAGCAGCACGTCTTCCAGTGGCAGGAAGCGATGCGCGCCATCCGGGGCGGGCAGGGGCACGAAGCGCGCGATCTGCGCGGGGATCGGGAGCAGAGCGCGCAGCGGCCGCTTGTCGCGGCGGCGCTGCAGTTGCAGCGCAAGGCTGAACCCGGTGTTCGGGATGAAGGGAAACGGATGCGCAGGGTCAATGGCCAGTGGCGACAGCACGGGGAAGACATTGTTGAGAAAGATCGTCTCGAGTGCGGCGCGATCCTCTTCCGACAGGGTGTTGCGGTCCAGGATGGTGATCCGCTCAACCTCCATCTGGCGGCGCAGCTCGTCGAAGACCGATTGCTGGCGCTGCATCAGGTGGCGCGCATCCTCGTTGATCAGCACCAGTTGTTCCGCGGGGGTCAGCCCATCCGCGGCGGGCGTCGTATTGCCGGCGTGGGCCAGCTCTCGCAGGCCCGCCACGCGTACGGTGTAGAATTCATCAAGGTTGGTGGCCGAAATCGACAGAAACCGCAGGCGTTCCAGCAGCGGCACACGGGGGTTTTCCGCCTCTTCCAGCACGCGCCAGTTGAAACCAAGCCAGCTGAGTTCGCGATTGTAAAAGCGGCCCGGCCCGGTCAGGTCCAGATCCTGGATCTCGAGCGGAGGGTCAAATGGCGCCTTGAGGAAATCTGCATGTGTCATGAGCGGCTTATGCTGCCTGATTGTGACGGTTTGATTACCGATGCTGCCCTTGGTCGGGCGAATTGTCCAGCAGCCCCGGTTGCATGACGCGTTCCAGAACCTCAGCGGCCAGTTTGCGGTTCAGCGGGCGGCCCTGGTCCAGTGCGGCTGCATCCATCGCCACGACCAGTGCCTGCGCGCTCTCGAAGGCGCGGTTCATATGCGTGACAAGATAAGGGATCGTGTCCGGGGTCGGAACCAGTTGCCGATCGGCAAAGAGCTTTGCCAGAAGCGCCGACAGCAGACGATCATCGGGCGCCTCCAGCCGCGTGGCTGTGGTGCCCTGCATGCGGCTGGCAAGGTCCGGCAGGACCAGCCCCCAGCGCGCCGCGGGGCGGTCTGCTGTCATCAGCAGCGCGTGGCCTTCGGCCAGAACAAGGTTGTGCAGGTGGAACATCGCATTCTCGGCGGCGCTGTCGCCCGCGATCAGCGCGACATCCTCGATGGCCACATGCCCACGCGCGAGCGCTGGAACATCGGCATCGGTCAGGTCGGTGGCCTTGATGATGCGCGCGCCCGAGGCTTTGGCCCAGACGTGGACAAGATGCGTCTTGCCCGATCCCTTGGGACCCTCCAGCACCAGTTTGCGCCCCGGCCAGGTCTGCCATCCCTCGATCAGGGCGACAGCCATGGCATTCGCGGGGGTCACGAAGAAATCCTCGCGCCCCTGTGCGGCGCGCACGGGCAGGTCAAAGCTGAGCTGGCGATGCATTACTCGTCCCTGCCCAGGTCGATGCCACGATAGAGCAGGCTGCGCTTGTAGCCACCGATCCCGAAGCGCGCGAGAACGCCGATAACGGCGGCGACCGGCACCGCGACCAGCATGCCCACGAAGCCGAAGATGGATCCGAAGACCGAGAGGGCGAAGATCAGCCACACCGGATGCAGCCCCACCGAACTGCCGACCAGGCGCGGGGTCAGCACATTGCCTTCAACCACTTGTCCCAGAACGAAAATACCTGCGACTAACCCGATCGACACCCAATCGCCCCAGAACTGGAACAGCGCAAGGCCGATGGCCAGCGCCCCGCCCACCAATGCCCCGACATAGGGGATGAATGTCACCAGCCCCGCCAGAGCGCCGACGATCAGGCCGAATTGAAGCCCCACAAGCATCAGTGCCACGGCATAATATGTGCCAAGGATCAGGCTGACCGTGCCCATGCCCCGGATGAAACTGGCCAGCGTCCGGTCGATCTCGGCCGCAAGCTGGCGTATCGTCGGCGCATGGTCGCGCGGCAGCAGATCGTCCACCTTGGCAACCATGTTGTCCCAGTCATAGAGCAGGTAGAAGGCCACCACCGGCACGATCACGAACAGAAGGACAATGCCCACCAGCGAGTTGACCGAGGTCAGCACAGTGTTCAGCAATTCGCCACCCCGTTCCCGGATCGTCTCGCCGACCGAGATCAGCGACTGGCGCAGAACGGATTCCTGATCCACGATCGAGGGGAATTTTTCGGTCAGAAAGGCTTGCAGGTCCTGGAACAGTCTTGGTGCGGTTTCGAACAGCGAGACGGCCTGCTGCACCAGCAGCGGCACCACCAGCAGCGCCATGAGAACAAACACCAGCACCGCGCTTAGCGTGATGATGGTTGTCGCGACTGCCCGCGACGCGCCCAGGCGTTCAAGCCTGTCGGCCAGTGGGTCAAGGAAATAGGCGATCGCGCCGCCCAGAACGAACGGCAGGATGACATCTCCGAGGAACCAGAGAATCACGAGAAAGGCCGCCGTGGCGATGCCCCAGTAACGGATCTGATCTTTGACAGGCAGGGCCATGCGCACTCCTCGCGGTTGCGATCTATGTCGCGCGTCATGGGGCGCAATTCAAGACCCGTCCTTTTCGGATTCAAGCTCTGAACACGGCGAGAAGCCCGCTCCGATGGGGGCTGTGTTCCGTCGGGTCAAAGGCAATGGTATGGAATTCCATACTATACCAAAGCTTAGTAATGCCGCATCTGGTATCGGCGTATGGTGTGTAACGGTTCTGAACCGAGACGCTTCTTATAGGCGCTGGGTTCAATTTTCGAACACGCGGTGCCACTGTGTGCTTGGTGGCACCGCTACCCTCATTCGGCCAACGCGTCCTGATCACCTGGCTGCCGATCCTGTCCCATCGCGCTTGCCTGATCCGCCCCTCTGCCCTAAACCGACGCAAACGCCAAACCCGAGGGGCCTATCATGCGTCTGACGCGCTACTTCCTGCCTGTTCTCAAAGAAAATCCCGCCGAAGCACAGATTGTCAGCCACAGGCTGATGCTGCGGGCCGGGATGATCAAGCAAAGCGCGGCCGGGATCTATTCCTGGTTGCCACTTGGCTACAAGGTGCTGCGCCGGATCGAACAGATCGTGCATGAAGAGCAGGTCCGCGCTGGCCATATCCCGATGCTGATGCCGACGCTTCAGCCTGCGGACCTTTGGCGCGAAAGCGGGCGCTATGACGATTACGGCCAGGAGATGCTGCGCATCACCGACCGGCAGGACCGTGACATGCTTTATGGTCCCACCAACGAAGAGATGATCACGGACATCTTCCGCGCCCATGTGGGCAGCTACAAGGACCTGCCGCTGACGCTCTATCACATCCAGTGGAAATTCCGTGACGAGATGCGCCCCCGGTTCGGCGTGATGCGCGGCCGCGAGTTCCTGATGAAGGACGGCTACAACTTCGACGTGGACAAGGACGCGGCGCTGCACGCCTATAACCGCCATCTGGTCAGCTATCTGCGCACCTACGAACGGATGGGCCTGCAGGCGATCCCGATGCGCGCGGATAGCGGGCCGATTGGCGGCGACGACACGCACGAATTCCTGGTGCTGGCCGAAACCGGCGAATCCGAAGTGTTCTATGACAGCCAGATCACCGATCTGAAATTCGGCGACCGCGAGATCGATTACGATAGCGTGGAACAGTGCCGCGCCGTGCTGGAGGAATTCACCAGCCGTTATGCCCGTACGGACGAGACCCATGACGAGGGGCTGTTCAATGCCATCCCCGAGGAACGCCGCCGTACCGCGCGGGGCATCGAGGTGGGGCAGATCTTCTATTTCGGCACCAAGTATTCCGAGGCCATGGGTGCCACGGTGCAGACCGCCGATGGCACCAAGGTGCCGGTGCACATGGGTAGCCACGGGATCGGCGTCAGCCGTCTTGTGGGCGCGATCATCGAGGCGAGCCATGACGACAAGGGCATCATCTGGCCCGAAGGTGTGACACCTTTCCATTGCGGGATCGTGAACCTCAAGCAGGGTGATGCCGCCGCCGACGCGGCCTGCGAGGGGCTTTACAAGGCGCTGACGGCTGCCGGGCTCGAACCGCTTTACGATGACCGCGACGAACGCGCGGGTGCGAAATTCGCAACGATGGACCTGATCGGTCTGCCGTGGCGCATCACCGTCGGCCCGCGCGGCCTTGCGGCTGGTGTGGTCGAACTGACCTCGCGCCGGACAGGCGAGAGCGAGGAACTGGCGCCGGAAGCCGCGATTGCGCGGATCAAGGCGATCTATGCCTGACCGGATTTTCCGTGGTGGTCGTTGCACCGTGGATATTTGAGGCAAGAAGAAACGGCGCGCGGTCGCAGGGTTCTGTGCCGCGCGTCTTGACCTTGGCCACCGCGCCGCACAGGTTGCATGGAAGGTAGGGAGCAGCCGATGGCAGGAACGACGCCGCCTTTCGCGGGATTCGAGTGGATGATCGCCTGGCGCTATCTGCGCGCGCGACGCGCCGAAGGTGGCGTGTCGGTGATGACATGGATCAGCCTGATCGGGATTACCCTTGCTGTCTTTGCGCTGATCGCGACGCTTGCCGTGCGCTCGGGTTTCCGGGCGGAATTCGTGGATACGATCCTTGGCGCCAATGCCCATGTCACGATTTACGAGGCCGGGCGGATCGATCCGGTATCGGGCCGGATAGACCGCAGCCTGACGGATTACGAGGCGATGGCCACAGCCCTGCGCACCGTGCCCGGCGTCACCCGCGCCGCACCCCTGATCAAGGGGCAGGTCATGGCCAATGCCGGCGGGCGCAACGCGGGGATCGAGGTGTTCGGCATCACAGCCGAGGATCTGCGAGGCATTCCGCGCGTTGGCGGCGATGGTGCCGAGGCGCAGGGGGACCTGGGCCGTTTCGACGAGGGGATTGCGATCGGGTCCGGCGTCGCGCGCGAACTGGGTGTCGGTCTGGGTGACCGGATCAGGTTGATTTCACCCGATGGGGTCAAGACTGCCTTTGGCACCAGCCCGCGGGTCAAGGCCTATGAGGTGGTCTATGTCTTCACCGCCGGGCGCTGGGATATCGACCGGACCCGGGTCTATCTGCCCTTCGCCGAGGCGCAGAGCTATTTCAACCGCGAAGGCACGGCGGACGAGATCGAGGTGATGGTCGCGTCCCCCGAACGGATCGAGATGCTGGAACTGGCCTTGCTGGAGGCAGCAGGGCCGCGCGCCCAGGTCTGGACCTGGCGCGATGCCAGTGGTGGCTTTCTGCGCGCGCTGGATATCGAGGACAACGTGATGTTCGTGATCCTGTCGATCCTTGTGCTGATTGCGGCGATGAACATCGTCTCGGGGCTGATCATGCTGGTCAAGAACAAGGGCCGCGACATCGGCATCCTGCGCACCATGGGCCTGACCGAGGGGGCGGTGCTGCGGGTCTTTTTCATCTGCGGGGCCTTCACCGGCATCATTGGCACGGCGGCCGGGGTCATCCTGGGATGCCTTTTCGCGATCTATATTGATCCCATCTTCTCTTTCGTGAACTACGTGGCAGGCGGCGGGGTCTGGGATCCTGCGGTGCGCGGCATCTATGCCTTGCCGGCCAAGCTGCAATTGGGCGATGTCCTGTCGGCGGTGGCCCTGTCGTTGGGGCTGTCCTTCGTGGTGACGATCTTTCCCGCACGGCGCGCCGCGCGGATGAACCCGGTCGAGGCCCTGCGCTATGAGTGAGGTGGTGCTGGCGCTTGAGGGCGTGGAAAAGACCTATAACCGTGGCAAGCCCAATGCCGTGCAGGTGCTGCAAGGGGTCGATCTGACCCTTGCGCGCGGCGAGGTGGTGGCGCTGGTCGCGCCCTCGGGTGCGGGCAAGTCCACGCTGCTGCATATCGCCGGCCTGCTGGATACCCCCGATGCGGGATCGGTGCGGATCGGCGGGGCCGAGATGGTGGGCCTGTCGGACCGGCGCCGCACAGCCGTCAGGCGGTCAGATGTGGGTTTCATCTACCAGTTTCATCATCTGCTGCCCGAATTCTCGGCCATGGAGAATATCGTGCTGCCGCAGCTTGCCAATGGTGTGCCGAAGGATGAGGCGCGCACATGTGCCTATGACCTGCTGACGCGCGTGGGTATTGCTGGCAGGGCGGACCATCGCCCCGCCGCCCTCTCGGGTGGCGAGCAGCAGCGCGTGGCCTTCTGCAGGGCGCTGGCGAACGCACCGCGGCTGTTGCTGGCGGATGAACCCACGGGCAACCTTGATCCAAGCACTTCGGACCAGGTGTTCGGCACGCTCATGGACCTGGTGCGCAGCACCGGCCTTTCGGCGCTGATCGCGACGCATAATCTTGACCTCGCCGCCCGCATGGACCGGGTCTTGCGGCTGGACAAGGGGCACCTGACCGAAGGGCTTTAGTCGGATCGTCACGCCGGACGTCACGCAGACGTGTCGCGCAGGTGATCCCGGCCTGCGCTAGGCTCGGATGATGCCCAGCCCGGAGAATGCCATGTCAGTCGTCTTTCGCCTTTCCATTGTGGCCATTGCCGCAAGCCTTGCCCTGTCCGGCGCGGGGTTACGTGCCGATCCCTTGCCATTCACCAAGGATTGGCGCGAGCAGAGCTTTCCAAGGTTGACCGCCAACACCTACGGCGCACTGGGCAACCGGTTGGACATCCTGTCGGATCAGGCGGTGTCGGTGCTGTATACCGCCCTTCCCGAAAGCCGATGGTCGGCACGGGCGGCCAGCTGGCGCTGGGCGGTCGAGCAATCCGTGCCCCCCACGGACCTGCGCCGCAAGGGTGGTGATGATCGCAATATCTCGATCTATTTCGTTTTCATGGATGAAGCATCCGCCCGCCGTGCAGGGCCAAATCCGCGTCTGCGCAGCCTCTTGGGTAATCGCAACGCCAAGATGCTGGTCTATGTCTGGGGTGGTGATCACCGGCGCGGCGATGTGCTGGACAGCCCCTATCTCGATGCGCGCGGCAAGTCGCTGATCCTGCGGGGCGCGGGCACGGGTGCTCATGCCGAGGCGGTGGATCTTGCGGCGGATTACGCCCGCATCTTCGGCGGCGCGCCAGAGGCGCTTGTGGGCATCGCCGTCTCGGCCGATAGCGACGATACCGAAACCGCGATCCGCGCCTGGATCAGTGACATGGTGATCCGCTAGGCTTTCTGGGTCAGGAAAACACCGGCCGCCATCAGGGTGATCCCGCCGGCGCGCGACAGCGACAGCGGGCTGACACGTGCGCCGAACAGGCCGAAATGGTCGATCAGCGCGGCGCTGATCAGCTGGCCCAGCAACACGAAGAACACGGCGTTGCCTACGCCAAATTTTGGCGCGATGAAGGTGATCGACAGGATGTAGAAGGCCACCAGAAGACCCGCGAGAAACAGGTGTTTGGGTGCGGTGATCAGTGCTGCAAGCGCGGGCAAGCCTTTCAAAGCCAACAGGATAAGCGTCACCGACAAGGCCACGCTGAACAGGATTGCCGCCGCCGCCACTGGCGAGCCCAACCGGGTACCAAGGCCTGCATTCAAGGCGGCAAGGATTGGAATGCCAAGCCCGGCGGCCAGCATCGTCAGGGCATAGGCGGTGGTGGGGGGCATCATCGGGGCGTTTTCTCCGGGACGAAAAATGTGGCCGAGGCGCTGGCGACGGGTCTGCCGTCGGGCAGGGCGATCAGATCGGCCTGGGCAAAGATCAGCGAACGGCCGGCACGGGTGATGCGGGCAGTGCAGCTGATGCGCGCGCCGCGTCCCGCGCTCAGGAACTGGGTGTCGAGGTTGGTGGTCGCCACGTCGCGGGGGGCACCAAAATGCGCGGCCGTCGACAAGACCATCGCGGTATCTGCCAGGGTCGCCAGCGATTGGCCGCAGACGATGCCGCCCATACGGGCAATGTCGTGCGTGATGGGCATGGACAGCACTGCGCGGCCATCGGGGCTTATCTCCTCGACCGTAAGGTCAAGCGCCTGCACCCATGGGGCGAAGGAGCTTGCCAGAAAGGTTTGCGCCTCGTCTTTTCCGAACATGCCCGGACCTTTCACAGTTCATGGCAGAAGAATGCCGCCGCTCGCGGGATTTGCAACCTATGATCCAGATCAATGTGGCCCTCATGCGTTTGACGCACACTCAACCCAAGGCAGAGGGAGGCCAGAATGCATGATCCAATGACGCGATCTATCCGTCCTGTAGGGCGGGCGATGCTGACCCTTGTGACAGCTGCGCTGCTGGCCGGTTGCGCGCCCGAGCCTGCGCCATCGCCGGGCGCTGCCGCCTACCAGGATTATTGCGCCATTTGCCATGGCAGCCGCGCCTTGGGCGACGGGCCGATCGCACCGGAACTCGAGGTGCCGCCGCCCGATCTGACATTGATTTCGGCGCGCAATGGCGGGGTTTTCCCGCTGCGCGAGGTCGCCGACACGGTCTATGGCTTTTCCGGCAAGCACGAGGCGGACCTGATGCCCGAATTCAGCCCCCTGCTGGATGGACCTGATGTAGCCGTGCCCCGCGCAGACGGAGAGGATGAGGTGATGCCGATGCGCCTGGCCGAAGTGGTTACCTATCTGGAAAGCCTGCAACGCCCCTGAGCGTTGCGCATGCGGAAGGAGTGTTTCGATGCGTTCGACCTGGCTGACGTTCACCGCTTGTTTGTGTGGGGTTGTGCTTGGCGCGCTGCCGATGCCCTCCCGCGCGCAGGATGCGGCAGAGGGTGCGACCCTCTATCAATGGTATTGCGCCACCTGCCACGGGTTGGATGGGACCGGGAAGGGTCCGATGGCGCCAGCCTTGCTTGTCCAGCCGACCGACCTGACCGGCCTGAGCTCTAGCGCGGGCGGAGAATTTCCCATGCTGCGGGTGGTGCGTCGGATCGACGGATCCGATCCGCTGGTCAGTCATGGCAGCGGGATGCCGGTTTACGGGCCGGTTTTCCAGGGCGATGAGGTTGCATTGAAGACTGCTTCGGGACAACCTGTGCTGATGGGGCGGGCGATTGCCGATCTCGTCCTCTATCTGCAGGAGATCCAGAAATGAACAAGGTGATAGGCGGTCTTGCTGTCGGGGGGCTTGGCCTGATCGTGGCCTGCGCCACCGTCGACATGCCCGAACCCGTAGAGGGTCAGCTTCTGTTCGAACAGAATTGCGCGGTCTGCCACGGTACGGCAGGGCGTGGCGATGGCCTGATCGCCGACCAGCTGGACCCGTCGCCGCCCGATCTGACCCGGATCACCTTCCGTGAGCGTGACGTCTTTCCGCGCACACGTGTCCTGTCAGTGATCGACGGCTATACCCGGCAGGCGCCGGATGAAAAGATGCCGGAATTCGGCCTGCTGCTGGAGGGCGAAACCGTGCCCGTGGTCCTAGAGGATGGCAAGATGTCACCCGTCCCGCGCCCCCTTGCAGCGCTACTGGTCTACCTTGAAAGCATTCAGCGCTGATCGCGCAGGGCCAGGTCGATATCCGGGACAAGGCCCGATATTTCCAGGATCAGTTTGCGTTTGACCGCTGCGGCAAAATCCTCGCGGCGCGTGGCGGGCAAGGTGAATGCATTGGGCCCGCCGATGATCTGGTCGCGGTAATTCGCCTCCAGCGTGGCGGCGCGGCCCATGTCATCGTTCAGCATCAAGGGTAGCCCGTTGATGGTGATGTTCGCGTCCATGACCTGCGCGCGCGCCTCCGCGATTGCGGGTCCCGACCAGTTGTTCACGCTGTCGCCCGAAAAATCGATGACACGCCGCCAGCCATCAATGTCATTCTGTTCGATCAGTTCCTTGCCACGCAACAGGGCCGCACCGATGGCATTGCGCCCCAGCGCCCGACGCACCGGGTTGTCCAGTTGGGCGGCAAAGATGGCCGCAGCCTCTGGGCCGTCGATGCGCATCCAGTCGACGATCACGGCCTGGTTGGCGGCCCATTCCACATAGGTCACGGCAATGCTGCCATAGGCCGTGTTGCGGATGGCGGCGATCACATCGGGATCCATCATGGCCTGGGCATAGCCACGCCGCTGCAGCAGCAACTCCTCCGGGTCGATGCTGCCCGAGGCATCGGCCATCAGCACCAGTTCCAGATCGGTGTCCTGTGCCCGCAACGGCAGGGCGGCCAGGGACATGAGGAGGGCAAGGATCAGATGGCGCATGTTCTTATGGTATAGGACATGCGCATGGTTTGGGTAGGGGCTTGGCTCGGGGCTGGCCGCTAGACGTCCAGTTCCTCGACGAAACGCGCATTTTCCGAGATGTATTGAAACCGCAGCTCCGGTTTCTTGCCCATCAGCCGTTCGACCAAGTCGCCGGTCTCGCCCGGTTCATCCTCGTCTATGGTCACGCGGATCAGTTTGCGGCTGGCCGGGTCCATCGTCGTTTCCTTCAAGTCTTTGGCGTCCATCTCGCCCAAGCCCTTGAAGCGGCTCACATCGATCTTGCCCTTGCCGCCAAGGCCCTTCTCAAGCCACAGAGCCTTTTCCGCCTCGTCGATGCAATAGACGCGCTTCGCCCCTTGCGTCAGGCGGAACAGGGGCGGGCAGGCCAGGTAAAGGTGGCCCTTGTCGATCATCGGCCGCATCTGGGTGAAGAAGAAGGTCATGAGAAGGGCCGCAATATGCGCGCCGTCCACATCGGCGTCTGTCATGATGATGACCTTGTCATATCGCAGATCGTCGATGTTGAACTTGGTGCCCAGCCCCACACCCAGGGCCTGGGTCAGGTCGCTGATCTCCTGGTTCGAGCCCAGCTTGCCCGATGCCGCGCCCAGCACGTTCAGGATCTTGCCGCGCAGCGGCAAAAGGGCTTGGTTCTTGCGATCACGCGCCATCTTGGCGGATCCGCCCGCGCTGTCACCCTCGACGATGAACAACTCGGTCCCCTCGCGGGTGGCCGATGTGCAATCCACCAGCTTGCCCGGCAGGCGCAGTTTCTTGGTGGCAGTCTTGCGCTGCGTTTCCTTCTCCTGGCGGCGGCGCAGTCGTTCTTCCGCGCGCAGTACCAGGAAATCCAGGATGGCCCCCGCGGATTTCGTGTCGGCTGCCAGCCAGTTGTCGAAATGGTCGCGCACCGAGTTTTCGACCAGCCGCGCGGCCTCCATCGTGGCCAGCCTGTCCTTGGTCTGGCCCACGAATTCCGGCTCGCGGATAAAACAGCTGACCAGCGCGCAGCCCCCGGTGATCAGGTCCTCGCGGGTGATCTCCTTGGCCTTGCGGTTGTTGACCAGCTCGCCATAGGCGCGGATCCCCTTCAGGATCGCGGCCCAGAACCCGGCTTCATGGGTGCCGCCCTCGGGGGTCGGAACCGTGTTGCAATAGGACTGGATGAAGCCGTCGCGCGAGGGCGTCCAGTTGATCGCCCATTCGACCTTGCCCGGCACGTTGAATTTCTCCGAGAATTCCACAACCCCGGCAAAGGGCCGATCTGCATAGGTCGAGGCAGTTCCAAGCGTCTCGTTCAGGTAATCCGACAGACCGCCCGGAAAGTGAAACACTGCCTCCTGCGGGGTTTCGCCGTCGTTGATCGCGGATTTCCAGCGGATTTCCACGCCCGAAAACAGGTAGGCCTTCGATCGGATGGACTTGAACAGGCGCGCGGGCTTGAAGCGGTGATGCCCGAAGATCTGCTCATCCGCATGAAAGGTCACGGTGGTGCCGCGCCGGTTGGGGGCGGCGCCTATCTTCTGGACCGGGCCCTGCGGAATGCCGCGCGAAAAGCGCTGCTCGTACAGTTCCTTGTTGCGCGCGACCTGAACCACCATCGAATCCGACAGCGCGTTGACCACGGACGCACCCACCCCGTGCAGACCGCCCGACGTCTGGTAAGCCTTGCCTGAGAACTTGCCGCCCGCATGCAGGGTGCACAGGATTACCTCCAGCGCGCTCTTGTCGGGGAACTTGGGATGCGGATCGATCGGGATGCCGCGCCCGTTGTCGCGGATGGTAACGGCGTAATCCTCGTGCAGTTCCACCTCGATCCGGTTGGCATGGCCCGCCACCGCCTCGTCCATCGAGTTGTCCAGCACTTCCGCCACAAGGTGGTGCAGCGCGCGTTCGTCGGTGCCGCCGATATACATGCCGGGGCGCTTGCGGACCGGTTCCAGCCCTTCAAGGACTTCGATCGATGAGGCGTTGTAGTCGTCGGGGGCGGTGCCGGTCAGAAGATCGTTGGCCATGCTGCTGCTGCTTCTTTTTATGGGTTGGACGGCAGTATGTCAGAAGGTGACGGCAGGGGAAAGCGGTCTTGGCCCTGCATCTGGCGAAAGCCGCGCCGGCTTGCCCTGTGCCGTCATGGATATTCGACGCAGGATGACAGGCCAGGTTGCGCCTGTTTCTTCTTGCTTCAAATATCCATGGTGCAACGCTTGCCTCATCCCAGCCAGTCGCGAATGATCGCGGCCACCTCGTCAGGCTTCTGGTGGCAGATCCAATGGTCGGCGCCGTCGATACGGTGGATCGTCAGATCGGGGGCGTAGTCTTGCAAGCCGTCAAGACAGTCGGTCAGCAGGGCGGTGTCGCCCGTTCCCCAGATCAGCAGATGCGGTTGGCTGATGCCCAGTTGGTCGCGGGGCAGGGCAGGCAGGTCGGTGATCGGTTGGCCAGGGGGCGCCACCTGCAGCGGCGAGGCGCGGTACCAGTTGACCATCCCGCGCATCCGGCCAGGGCGACCCCATTCGGCCTTGTATTCCGCAAGCTTGCCAGCCGTCATCCAGGACAGGTCCATTTTGGCGGAAAAGAGATCCATCAACTTGGCGAAATCGCCAGCGGCCAACCGGTCCTCTGATCCCTCGCGTCGCAGCCAAAGGATATATTGCGAGGCTGCCGATTGCGCGCCGCCCTTTGCCATCTCGCGCTGAAACGGGATCGGATGCACCCCGTTCAGGATGATCAGGCGGCCCACCCGTTCGGGATGCCGCGCGGCCAGCACATAGGCGACCGAGGCGCCCCAGTCATGTCCGATGACCGTGACAGGCCCGCCGCCCAAGTGGTCGATCATGGCCGCCATGTCGCCGACCAGCTTGCCGGTGGCATAGTCACGGACATCCGCCGGGGCCCAGCTTTGGCCATACCCACGCTGATCCGGCGCGATGCAGCGGAACCGGTCTGACAGGCGCTGTGCCAGTTCGGCCCAGGCGCCGGAATATTCGGGAAAGCCGTGCAGCATCAGCAGGATCGGCGCATCGGGCGGCCCCCATTCCAGGTAGTGGCAGGGGTGACCATTCAGGATGACATGATGGCTTTGCATGGGGCGTTCCCGCTTGGTCGGGGCCGCGACGGGCACGGCCCCTGTCTGTGATCAATTCCCTTGCAGGGTCTCGAAACGCAGGCCCGCCGCCGTGCGCGGGGCAAAGCCCTTCCAGTAGCTGTGCTCCGGTTTTTCGGTGCCATCTTCATTCAGGGCAACGACGCCATCGCCCGAGATCGGCACAAGATCGAAATAGGCGGCCTTTTCGACGTCGCCCTTCAGGTGCAGGTCCATGAAGCCGGTCGCGAAATGCTGCGCGATGTTGTTCATGCGCAGCGTGTCCCAGACCGGATCTGCGTAATGGTCGAAGGGAATGAAATCCAGCCCCTCGACCGCTTGCCAGCTTTCGACCGGCGCGGGCATTGGCGCCGCCGCATTGTGGTTGGCGTTGTCGAAGGTCAGCAGATGCCGCGTGGTGCCGGTCGCCTGTTCGAAGATCTGCCGCATGGCGGGATAGTTCGATACGTCATCGACCGATCCGGCCATGATCATCGTGGGTTTGCGCAGCCCGGCCAGGCCCGCCTCGTCCCAGAAGCCGAAGTGACGCCCCCAGGGACCAATGGCGATGATCGCCTTGACGCGATCGTCGATGATCGCTTCATGGCTGTCGGACCCGGCCAGGTTCGCGGCGAGCAGCCCCTTGGGCGTGCCCCATGGCAGTTCGACCGCGGCTTGGGTGACGCCTGCACCACCAAAGATCAGCGCGCCGTAGCCGCCCATGGAATAGCCGATGACCCCGGTGCTGGAGGCGTCGGTGATGGCCGCCAGATCGGGCGCTATACTTGACAGATCCGCCATCTGGTCCAGCACGAAACGCTGGTCGCGCGGCCGGTTCAGAAGGGTCGAACCAAAAGCCGCCTGGTCCGAATAGGTGCTGTCCGTATGGTCGATCGAGGCCACGACATAACCCTTGGAGGCCAGGTTTTCCCCCAGATGTGACAGCAGGAAACGGTTGCCAGGATAACCGTGGCTGATGATCACCAGCGGAAAGGTTTGCCCCGCCGCAGGGGCTGCATCGCGCGCGGCGCGACCCGAAAGGGTGGTGGCGGTGCGCCCGTCCCGGATCACAGTCTCATAGACGGTTCCGGGGGCAGTGCCAGCGGCGGCGGGATACCAGACCTCGACCGTCAGGGGGCGGTCATAGGTGGGCGTGGCCGCATCCGTCACGTTCAGAACGTCGATCTGTCCGGGATGTGTGAAATTTAACGTGCGCACACCGATCGGATGGTCGCCGAAGGCGGCCAGTTCGGGGGCGTCGGGGCGTGTCTGGTCGATGGGGTTATGGGCTGTCATTTGGGCCGATACTGGACTGACGACGAGGGGGCTGGCAAGCAGACCCAACGCGAGGGCTGCGGTTCTGAGCGGGATCATGGGGTCTCTCCTCCTGTTCACGCCTCCATAGGAGCCTGCACCGGTTCATCGCGCAACTGCGCGCTCTTGTGCCGTAGCGTCAGATATCGGTTCCTGCATTTGACGCGGATCAAGGCCGGCCAGCCCATTCTGCCGTATGATTGCGACAGTTTGAAAAAGGATTGTCCCATGCCGCCAGCAGCCAAGCCCGCGCCAACGCCGACCGAGATAGCAATGCTGGACGCGGTCGCCGCCGCGCCGCAACCCGTTGCGGCGCAAGCCGATGGTCAGCAGCCGGATTCGCAGCAGGCCAAGGCACGTGCCCGGACGGGACGGGCCGTGCCGCGCCCCTCCCCTGATCAGGTGCGTCACGCCTTCGAGACGGGCGAATACCCCTATGACAAGCCCCTGTCGCGCCGCAGCTACGAGGCGCAAAAGGCGCGTTTGCAGGCGGAACTGTTGAAAGTGCAGCTTTGGGCGCAGGAAACCGGGCAGAAATTCGTGCTGCTGTTCGAGGGCCGGGACGCGGCCGGCAAGGGGGGCACGATCAAGCGGTTCACCGAGCATCTGAACCCGCGGGCGGCACGCGTGGTGGCCTTGAACAAGCCCAGCGACGTGGAGCGCGGGCAATGGTATTTCCAGCGCTATATCCAGCATCTGCCCACTGCTGGCGAGATCGTCTTTTATGACCGCAGCTGGTACAACCGTGCGGGTGTCGAACGGGTCATGGGCTTCTGCCAGCCCACCGAATACCTGGAATTCATGCGCCAGACCCCTGAGCTGGAGCGAATGCTGGTCCGCTCGGGCATCCGGCTTTACAAATACTGGTTCTCGGTCACGCAGGAAGAACAGCGCGCCCGCTTTCTGAGCCGCGAGACCGATCCGCTCAAGCGCTGGAAGCTGTCGCCCATCGACAAGGCAAGCCTGGACAAGTGGGATGACTACACCGAGGCGAAGGAAGCGATGTTCTTCTACACCGACACCGCCGACGCGCCATGGACCGTGGTCAAATCCAACGACAAGAAGCGTGCGCGGCTGAACTGCATGCTGCACTTCCTGAATTCGCTGGACTATCCGGACAAGGATCCGCACCTGGTCACCGCGCCCGATCCGCTGATCGTGGGCGGGGCAGGGCATGTCATCCACCGGGCCGATCACATCCTGGGCACAGCTCTGCATCCTGATCTGCGGCGCGGTTGACGGCCGGGCAGCTTTCGGCCTATCGCGCGCTGCGCTGTTGCGGGGCGGGCCGGGCTGACCTAAGGTTTGCGCATGATCAGATCACGGGTAATTCCTGCCGCGCTTGCGTTGTTGCTGGCTGCGCCATTGGCGCAGGCCCATCCGCATGTTTTCGTGCAAACCGGCCTGACCCTTGTAGCCGACGCCGACGGTCGGCTGGTCGGGATCGAGGTCAGCTGGACCTATGACGATTTCTATTCGCTGCTGCTGCTTGAGGACATGGGGCTTGACCCTGATGGTGACGGCGCACTGACGCCTGATGAACTGGCTCGTCTGGATGGGTTCGACCTGCAGTGGATCGAGGGCTATCTCGGTGATCTTTACCTGACTGCGGGCGATGCCCCTGTCGATCTGGGCCGACCCGAAGGGCGTGGCACCGAGGTGATCGCGGGGCAGATCGTAACGCGGCATTTCCGCTCCTTCGCGCCCCAGTCGGGGCCTGTGATCGTCAAGGCCTATGATCCGACCTTCTACACGGCCTATGACCTTGAAGGCGGGGTCACGGTGCCTGACAGCTGCAAGCTGGCGATCCAACCGGCTGATCTGGACCGCGCCTATACGATGGTCGAAGAGGCGCTCTACAAGAACCCTGCCATGGCGGACGACGAATTCCCCGAAGTGGGCGAGGCTTTCGCCGATGTGGTCGAGGTGACATGCAGCGCCTGATCCGTGCGCCTTGGGCGTTGCTGCTGCTGGGTGGGCTGGCTGCACTGGCGGTTTGGCTGTGGGGCATGGGCGGCATGACCGCGCTGGAACGTTGGGCCGCCGAGGGACAGCGAGACGCGCAGAACGCCATGGCCGGATTGCTGCGCCGCTTGAAGGCGGGCGATGCGGCGGCGCTGTCGGCGCTTCTGGGCTTCTGCTTTGCCTACGGGTTCTTTCACGCCGCGGGGCCGGGGCATGGCAAGGTGCTGATAGGCGGCTACGGCCTTGGCCGGCGCGTGCCGGTGGGCCGGTTGGCAGGGCTTGCGGTGGCGTCAAGCCTGGCGCAGGCGGCCACTGCCGTGGCGCTGGTCTATGGCGGGGTGTTCCTGCTGGACTGGTCGCGCGAGCGGATGGTCGATACGGCCGAGGCCTGGCTGGCGCCGCTCAGCTATGTGTTGATCGGGCTGGTGGGCCTGTGGCTGCTGTTGCGTGGTGCGCGTAAACTTTGGGGGCTGCGTCTTGGCGCGGTGATGACGCCGAAAGCGCCCAACCCTCACCACGACCATCACCACCATGACCACGGGCATGGCCATTGCGACAGTTGCGGACATGCGCATGGCCCCAGTATCGAAGAGGCGGCACAGGTACGGTCGTTGCGCGATGCGCTGATGCTGATCGTCGCGGTCGCGGTGCGTCCCTGCACCGGGGCACTGTTCCTGCTGATCCTGACCTGGCGCATGGGGATCGACGCGGCCGGGATCGCCGGGGCATTCGTCATGGGGCTGGGCACGGCCAGCGTGACCGTGCTGGTGGCGGTGCTGTCGGTGACGGCGCGTGAAAGCGCGCTGGCACAGGTGGCAGGCGGCCCCGCCATGGCGCGCGCCCTGTCGCTGATCGAGATCGCGGCAGGGGCGCTGGTGGTGCTTGTCGCCGCGCAGCTTTTCGTCAGCGCGGTCTGATACCGGCTTATTTGACGATCTTTTCGTCTTTCACAAACATGTTGGCCCAGGCGCGGTCGATCAGGGCCGGGCTCATCTGCAGGGGGATGCCTTCGAACCGGCAGATCGAGATCATCTGATCGATCAGAAAGACCGGCTGATAGTTCGCATAGATATTGCCGATCGTGGGGTATTTCACCTTCAGCAGGTGCACCAGCGTCGCCTCGTCCAGGGGCATGCCCTTCTTGCGCGCCACAAGCGCGAAGATCTTCAGGAAGTTCTCCTGGTTGGGTCCGTCGATCTTGATCTTGTAGAAGATCCGGCGCAACGCGGCCTGGTCGAAGATCTCGTTCGGATGGAAGTTGGTCGAGAAGACGACGAGCGTGTCGAAGGGCACTTCGAATTTTTCACCCGATTGCAGGGCGAGAATGTCCTTGCTTTCTTCCAGCGGAACGATCCAGCGGTTCACAAGGCTTTGCGGCGGTTCGGCCTGGCGACCAAGGTCGTCAACGATAAAGATACCCCCCGTCGCCTTTAGTTGCAGCGGCGCCTGGTAGGTACGCGCGGTCGGGTTATAGACCAGGTCCAGCATCGAAAGGCTGAGTTCACCGCCCGTGATCACGGTCGGGCGTTCGCAGCGCACATAGCGCGTATCGAAGGTTCTGCGGCGACGCAGCGAATTGGGATCGTCCACCTCGACCTCGGCGGCGGAATGCACGATCGGGTCATAGACGGTGATCACCTGTCCCGCGTATTCGATGGCGCGCGGCACATAGATCTTGTCGCCCATGGCGTCCCGGATTCCGTTCGAGATCGAGGATTTGCCATTGCCGGGCGGGCCATACATCAGGATCGAACGGCCCGAACTTACAGCGGGTCCAAGGTTGGACAACAGGTCCTCGGGCAGGATCAGATGGCCCATGGCGGTGGTCAGTTGCGCGCGGGTGATCTGGATGTCGCGGATCGACTGGCGCTTGACCTGTTCGCGGTAGACGGCCAGCGGCACCGGCATGGCGCCGAAATATTCCGATTGCGACAGGGCGTCCAGCGCGCGGGCCTTGCCCGCATCGGTCAGCTGATATCCCATCTCGTTGCCGGAATTGGCATTCAGCGTGCCGGTCGCCTCAAGCAGGCGCTGTTCGCGCGCCATGTCGATCAGCTCCTGCGTGACCTGGCGTGGCAGGCAGACGGCCTCGGCCACCTCGGTGACCATGGTCACGTTCTTGCGGAACATGGTCTTCAGCAGGATGTCGCGCATCATCACGATGGGAAGGCGCATATCCGCGATGCTGCTGGGCGGCGGTGGCGCTGTCACGCGGGTTTGCGCGGGGGCGGTCTGCATGTTCATGGGTATGCCTGTCCGTTATGCGGGTCCGGGGTGCTCCTGCCTGTCCTTGGCCAGAAGGATGGTTCAAGACCTGCCTGCATAAAGTGGCAAAATGATGGAATGGGCGGGGAATCCGCGCGAAATCAACCGGCTGCGGCGCGCGCGGGGTCAGCTGCCGTAAAGCGCGGCCAATCCCAGGTAGATCGCAAGGCTGCTGCCCAGCGACAGACCCATCGGGAAATCCTTGCGTCTTTCCCAGCTTTCCCAATCGGGCGCCAGGCGGCGCAGGGGAGTGCGCCCCGCCAGCCTGTGGGTCAGAAAACCCGCCAGCAGCGTGACGGCCAGCAGCATCATCATGAAGCTGACATCGGCCAGCATCACGAAGGGCGCCGCGGCGGCCGCGAACTTGGCATCGCCCGCGCCAAAGGCCCCGGCTGCGTTCAGCACGATCCCGGCCAGCAGGATCACGACAAGGTTCACAAGCTGCATGCCAAGCACCGGTAGCGGCAACACGAAGACACCGACCAGCAGGAACACCGCCACAAGCGCCAGTACCGCCTTGTTGGGTATGCGCATGGCTCGCAGATCGCTGAGGATCACCCAGAAGCAGATCGGCAGGCTGGCCACGAAAAACCAAAATGCAGCCTGCGCAGGCAGGGCGAACACGGGCTCTGACAGGGCCTGGCTTTGCGTCAGCATCGCGCGCGACCGATCAGCCGCGCACGTTGTTTTCGAGTGCCGCAAGGCTGCGGACGGCCTCATCGAAATGCTGGGGATGGGTTTCCACGGCATCGCGCAACAGGTTCTTGCCAATCTCGACATCGCCCTGTTTGACGGCGCTCAGGCCAAGCGTGTGCAGCAGTTGCGCGCGCTCCAGCTGGGTCATGGGCATGACGGGCAGGGCATAGTTGCGCTGCGCCGCGCGGGCCAGGACCAGGTTGTTCTTAGCGGTGAACAGCTTGTTGTCCTGCCGGATCGCATCGGTGAACAGCCGCTCGGCCTCGGCATAGGAGCCGCGGGTCAGCTTCGAAAAGCCCCAGTTGTTCATCACGCCGGCGGGGCGCGTTGTCAGGCCAAGGGCGATTTCATAGAAACTGTCGGCGCGCTTCCAGTCCTTGTTGGCATCGGCCACCATCGCTTCCAGCCGGTAGCGCTTGAAAGTCTCATAGGTGGGGGGCACGGCGTTCAGCGTCTTGCGCGCCTCGTCCCACTCTCCCGCGCGGATCAGCGCATCGGCCATTTCGACGCGATCCTCGTCAGTGGCTTCGGGATGCGCAAGCACCGCGCGCCACGCCGCCGTTGCCTCGGACGGGCGTTGCGCACGCACAAGCGAGACAGCAAGCCCGCGTTTGAGGTCGATGCGATCGGGCTGTTCACCTGATGTGCGGGTGAAATATGCCACGGCTTCGTTGGGGTCGGCCACCGTCAGCATGATGTCACTGAGGTTGCTTTCATCCACGACATTGACGGCCTGAAGGGCACGTTCCACGTCGTTTCCGCCTGCATTCTGGCAGCCTGCCAGACCAAATACCCCTGCCGCGCAGAGGGTTACGAAAATTGGGTGGCGCATGTTCTGCGTCCTTTTTTGCTGCTCTACCTGGTCACGGTATACGGCGCAGAAGGAACTCACTGCTTCCACGCCGCACCATCTTGTACTCTTGATCTATCTCATCATAGCCCTGATTTTCGATTTTTGCGAGGGCCAAGCGCAGATTGTCTCGGATTGAGTCACTTTCGCCATTGTCCAGCGCATAGGCCCGCCGAAAGATCTGTTCGGCTTCAGCCACGTCGCCCTTTTCCATCAGCACGACACCCAGATTGTTCCAGGTTTCCGGTATCGCCTCGTCTGTGGCGATGGCGCGACGCAGCAGGGTTTCCGCCTGGCCCAACCGTCCCAGGCCAAGGTTGGCGCTGCCGAGGGCCGACAGCACATCCACGGTCAAGCCGTCTTCATAGGCGGCCCGCGTGAACGCCTTCAGCGCCAGTTCGAATTCTCCGGCGGCCATCAGGCGGTGGCCCACGATCAGCCCGTCCTCGGATTTGGCGCCGGGGCGGATGCCGGGCGCATAGGGGCTGTCCGCAGATGTGCCAAAGCCGCCTGTCGAACAGGCGGCCAATGACAGGGTGATCCCCAGTGCAAGGGCAGGGCGGAGCCCGCGAAGGCGTAAGGCCATGATGAGTTTACATGTTCCCCAGATTCTGGATCCCCACCACCGAAGGTCCGACCAGGATGATCAGCAACGGCGGCACGGTCAGCATCATAGTGACAAGTGTCATCTTGGTAGGCAACTTGTTTGCCTTCTCTTCGGCGCGCATCACGCGTTTGTCACGCATCTCGTCCGCATAGACCCGCAGCGCATCCGCAATCGAGGTGCCGAAGGTCGCCGATTGCACCAGCACGGTCACGAAGCTGGAAATATCGGCCACGCCGCAGCGTTCGCCCATGTCTGCCAGAACGGTCGGCTTGTCCTTGCCGGCCTTGATTTCGTAGCTGACGATTTCGAATTCGTCCGAAAGCGACGGGTAGGAGGCGCGAAGTTCACGGGCGACCCGGATGATCGACTGGTCCAGCGACTGACCCGCTTCGATGCAGACCAGCATCATGTCCAGTGCGTCGGGAAAGCCCGAGGTGATCTCTTCCTGGCGCTGTTGCTGGCGTTTGGTCACCCAGTATTTGGGCAGCATGTAGCCCACGACGCCAGGCCCCAGGATATACATCATCGCGTCTTGCGTGGTCGTGTCTGGCAGGCCGGCCAGTGTGAGAAGGTAATAGACCACGCCGCCGATCAGAAACAGGATACCCAAGGAAAATTGCGCGAAATGAAAGAAACGCACGGAATCCTTGCTGCGATATCCCGCTTGCATCAATTTCTTGCGAACGGCCGAATACTCCTCCTCGTTCTGCGGCTCAAGGAAGTTCGAATATTTCTCAAGCTTGTCATTGCCCTTGGCGCTGCGCAGCGTCTTTCCGGTCGTGGCGGTGTTGCGCCCTGACCCCGTGCTCTCGCGCAGTTTTTCCAGCGGGTCCTTGCGCTGGTTCAGCATCATCGGGATCGTGGCCAGGATCAGCGCCAGGCCCAGCCCACCGATCAGAATGAAGGGGCCCATCGCGCCGAAATGCTGGGTCAGAAGGTCGTTGATGAAATCCATGCTCGTTTCTCCTCAGACCTTGATATTGACCAGCATGCGCATGACGATCAGGTTCGCCGCCAGGAACAGGCCCACCGCGATACAGGCCGGGATGAACCAGGGGTGGTCCAGCACCTCGTCATAGTAATTCGGATCCAGCACGTTGATCGCGATCAGGGCGAAGATCGGAAAGCCCGACAGGAATTTCCCCGACCACTGCGCCTCGGCGGTGATGGCCTTGACGCGGCGGAACAGGCGAAAGCGGGCACGGATCACCCGCGACAGGCCGGCCAGGATCTCGGCCAGGTTGCCGCCCGATTGCTGCTGGATGGTCACCGCGACGGCGAGGAAGCGCAAATCCTGCATATCCAGGCGTTCCGCCATGTCCTTGAGCGCCTCGCCAATGTCGCGGCCATAGGCGGATTCATCCGCGATGATACCGAATTCGGTGGCCAGCGGGTCGGCCACTTCCTTGGCGACAATCGAAATGGCCGAAGAAAAGGGATGTCCCACGCGCAGCGACCGCACCATCAGTTCGACCGCATCGGGCAGCTGCTCCTCGATCATCGAGATGCGCTTCTTGGCCTTGTTGTTGACCCAGAAATAGACACCGCCCACACCGATCGCCACGGACAGCACGGCGCGGATCGGCGGTTCTGTTTCCGTGCCGATGGTCAAGCCCAGGAAAGAAATGACGCTGACACCGGCCATGATCATGATCAGTTGCACGGGGGTAAAGGCAATCGCGGCTTTCTGCGCGCGATCGGCCAGCATCGAATAAAGCGGGATAGAGCGCGAGTTCATGTGCTGGCGCATTTCCTTGCGCAGCGTCTCCATGACCTCTTCGCGGCGCGTGCCCTTTTCCAGCATCTCAAGACGCCGGTTCACGCGGTTGTTCAGGCTGATCGACTTGCCAAAAACGGTCAGGTAAAGGCCTTCAACCAGGACCAGGACGCCGAAGAAGATCAGGCCGTAGATGAGCGGCTCTATGCTGATGGCCATGGTCTTACTCCGCTGCGATGGGCTCGAAAATAGAGGCGGGCAGGTCATAGCCCCACAACCGGAACCGTTCCGAGAAGTGGCTGCGCACGCCCGTGGCCGTGAAATGGCCGATGATCTTGTTGTCCGGGGTCAGGCCGACGCGCTGGAACTTGAAGACTTCCTGCATCGAGATGACCTCGCCCTCCATGCCGGTGATCTCGGTGATCGAGGTCATGCGGCGGCTGCCGTCCTGAAGACGGCTGGCCTGCACGATCAGGTTGACGGCGCTGGCGATCTGGCTGCGCACGGCCTTGATCGGCATCTCGATACCCGCCATGGCGATCATGTTCTCAAGTCGGCTGACACCGTCGCGCGCGCTGTTGGCGTGGATCGTGGTCATCGACCCGTCATGGCCCGTGTTCATGGCCTGCAACATGTCGATCACTTCTTCGCCGCGGGTTTCACCCACGATGATGCGGTCAGGGCGCATTCGCAGCGCGTTGCGCAAACAGTCGCGCTGGGTCACCGCGCCTTTGCCTTCGACGTTCGGCGGGCGGCTTTCCATCCGGCCGACATGCACCTGCTGCAGCTGAAGTTCGGCCGTATCCTCGATCGTCAGGATGCGTTCGGAGTTGTCGATGAAAGACGACAGCGCGTTCAGCGTGGTTGTCTTGCCCGAACCCGTACCACCCGAGACGATGATGTTCAGCCG
>JAJLKH010000055.1:0-3373 GCA_033839205.1 Rhodobacterales bacterium
GGGGCAGGGTAACACGGTGGCCTTCGGATCGACGCGCAACCTGTCGATCCCCGTAACGCCGATTTTCGTAAATGCGGTGTTTCAACCGCTGGATGACCAGTTTTCCGTCACCCAGCCGATGATCATCGGCCCGACGGCGGCCATTCCCTATCGCGCGAAGTCGATCTTCAACATCTCGGGCATGAGCTATGGCGCGATTTCGCGCCCGGCGGTCGAAGCGTTGAGCCGGGGGGCCGCCAAGGCGGGGATCTGGCTGAACACCGGGGAAGGGGGGCTGTCGCCCTTTCACCTGACGGGGGCCTGCGACATCGTCTATCAGATCGGCACGGCCAAATACGGCGTGCGCGACGAGCATGGCAACCTGAGCGACGACAAGCTGCGCGCGGTGTCGGACCATCCGCAGGTCAAGATGTTCGAGTTGAAGCTGGCGCAGGGCGCGAAACCCGGCAAGGGCGGCATCCTGCCCGGTGAAAAGGTCAATGCCGAGATTGCCGAGATCCGCGGCATCCCGGTGGGGCGCGACAGTGTCTCGCCCAATCGCCACCCCGAGATCGACAGTTTCGACAGCCTGCTGGACGTGATCGGCCATATCCGCCGGGTCACGGGCAAGCCGGTGGGCTTCAAGACGGTGATCGGATCCTCGGACGCATGGGAGGATCTGTTCACCCTGATCAACGCGCGCGGCCGCGACAGCGCGCCCGATTTCATCACCGTCGACGGGGGAGAGGGGGGCACGGGGGCCGCCCCCATGCCGCTGATCGATCTTGTCGGCATGCCCCTGCGCGAGGCGCTGGTCAGAATGGTCGATCTGCGGGATCGCCACGGCCTGAAGGACAGGATCCGCATCATCGCCAGCGGCAAGCTGGTCAATCCGGGCGATGTGGCCTGGGCGATCTGCGCGGGCGCGGATTTCGTCACCTCTGCGCGCGGCTTCATGTTCAGCCTGGGCTGCATCCAGGCGCTGAAATGCAACCGCAACACCTGCCCCACGGGGATCACGACCCATGACCCCAAGCTGCAACGCGGCCTGGTGGTCGAGGACAAGTATGAAAAGGTCGCCAATTACGCCAAGTCCATCATCAAGGAGGTCGAGACCATCGCCCATTCCGTCGGCGTGGCCGAGCCGCGCCTGATGCGGCGGCGACATGTCAGGCTGGTGCAGGCCAATGGCGAGTCGATCCCGCTGAACAAGATTCGGCCAAGTTACAATCCGACCACGTCAATGTGAGAAGACTTGCTTTTGAAATCCGGCAGCATCGCGATAAGTGCAACAGGACCAGTATAAAGGAGAGGCGCATGGCGAACCGTTGGAAACCCGACCTGACCGAACGGGACGTGACGCCCGAAAGCGTCTATCTGAATCGCCGCGCCCTTCTGTCCGGTGTGGCAGGCCTTGGGCTGATCGGGCTGGCGGGGCAGGGGCGCGCGCAGGATGCGGCGCTCAAGCCGAATACCTGGGAAGAGATCACTAGCTACAACAACTTCTATGAATTCGGCACCGACAAGGGCGATCCGGCCAAGTATGCCGGCCAGATGACCACCTCGCCCTGGACGGTCAGGATCGACGGCATGGTCGACCGGCCCGCCGATTACACATTCGAAGACATCATGTCCCGCATGACGGTGGAAGAGCGGATCTACCGGTTTCGCTGTGTCGAGGCCTGGTCGATGGTGATCCCGTGGAACGGTTTCGAACTGGCCGACCTGCTGAACATGGCGGGCGTGCAGTCAGGCGCGAAATACGTGGCCTTCGAGACCCTGCTGCGCCCCGAGGAAATGCCGGGCGTCCGCTTTCCGGTGCTGGACTGGCCCTATGTCGAAGGTCTGCGCCTGGACGAGGCGATGCATCCGCTGACCATCATGGCGACCGGCATCTATGGCCGCGACATCCCCAACCAGAACGGCGCGCCTCTGCGCCTTGTGGTGCCATGGAAATACGGGTTCAAGTCGATCAAGTCGATCGTGCGGATCACCCTGACCGATACGCAGCCGCCGACCAGTTGGAACAAGGCCGCCCCGCGCGAATACGGCTTCTATAGTAATGTGAACCCCGAGGTGGATCACCCCCGCTGGAGCCAGGCCAGCGAGCGGCGCATCGGCGCGGGCCTGTTTGCCCGTAACGAGCCGACCCTGATGATGAACGGTTATGCCGAAGAGGTCGCCAGCCTCTATGCCGGCATGGACCTGTCCAAGTTCTACTGACCCATGCTGGCGGATCAGGTGAATACCGCGGTCCGCCGCATTCCCGTCTGGCTGGTCTACGTTCTTGGCCTGCTGCCGGCGCCGTGGTTTCTGTATCTTGGCCTGACCGGCGGGCTTGGGGTGGAGCCGATCAAGGCGCTGGAGCATGAGCTGGGCCTGCTGGCCTTGCAGATCATGGTGGCGGGATTGTGCATCACGCCGCTGCGCCGCTATGCCGGGTTGAACCTGCTGCGATTCCGGCGTGCGCTGGGCGTGCTGTGCTTTACCTATGTGGCGCTGCATCTGCTGGTCTGGCTGGTGCTGGATGTGCAAAGCCTTGCACGGGTCTGGGCCGATATCGTCAAACGTCCTTATATAACCATCGGCATGACCGCTTTCTTGCTGATGATCCCGCTGGCCCTGACATCCAACGATCTGTCGGTGCGCAAGCTGGGGCCGGTGTGGCGCCGCCTGCACAAGCTGACCTATGTGGTGGTGCCGCTGGGGGCGATTCATTTCGTGATGCTGCGCAAGGGATTCCAGCTGGAACCGCTGATCTATCTTCTGGCGATTGCGCTGCTGCTGGCGCTGCGCCTGCCGGTTCTGGCCCGCCCGCGACGCACCAGCCGGGCCTGACGGCTGATTCCACTCTGCCTGCAAAGCGGGCAATCACCCTTTTATATCGCGCGATTCACGGGCGCCTGGTGAATCGCTTTCCGCATTCCGGGGCAGGATCGGGCGATTCCGCAGGATCACCGCCCGCCTGTGCCGCCATCGACAGGGCGCATCGGCATGAATCGGCGCCGGTGCGCTGTGCTTCGCCGGGTCGACTCGTCAGCCGCTTTCGCCCTTCTTGGGGATAGGTCTGTGGGTAACGCTAGATGTAGTTCGCGCACCCCCGTGTCGGCGGTCATTTTCTTGCGCAGAAGGCTGCCAGATTGAAACTAGATTGCCGTAACCCCTTAAATTCCAATGAGAAATCGGATTTCCAAAAAAAATGTGCCGTTTGTGAAAAAAGCCCTTGCGGCTTCCTGCGGCAAACCGTAGAACCCCCCTCACGGCGACGCAGAGACGCGGCGCTGTTGACCGGACGGAACGATGGGGCGGTGCTTCAGAGGGAGATCCGGGCGAGGATTTGGGGATAAGTTGGGCGGGTTGCGCTTGCAGTTTGGAGCGCGCCGGTTTGATTTTG
>JAJLKH010000056.1:0-60851 GCA_033839205.1 Rhodobacterales bacterium
GGAATGACCGGAACACCTGCCATGACAGCAGCATCGCAGTGGGGGGGGGGGGGGGCGCCCCCCCCCCCCCGCCCGGCCGGGCGGGACACGGGCCCCCGCCGCGGGCGGGCGTGGGGGTGGGGTGGGCTCACAACACCCCCCGCACCACCCGGGCGGGGGCCCGGTATTCGCTGGCGCGGGCCGGCGGGGGGGGGGGGCGCCCCCCCCCCCCACTGCGATGCTGCTGTCATGGCAGGTGTTCCGGTCATTCCGCAGCCACCCCTTCCATCCGGTCTTCCAGTTGATCGGCCGCTGCCTGAAGGGCGGCCAGGGTCGCGGCATCGGGTGTCCAATAAGCGCGATCGCTGGCTTCCAGCAGGCGATTGGCCATCCGGCTTGACGCGATCGGGTTCAGGTCGGCCAGCCTCTTGCGCATGGCCTCGTCAAGCACGAAGGTCTCGGAAATGCGCTGATAGACCCAAGGGTCCACTTGTCCGGTTGTCGCCGACCAGCCCATGGTATTGGTTATCGAGGCTTCGATCTGCCGCACCCCTTCCGAACCATGCTTCAGAAGCCCTTCGAAGAACTTGGGGTTCAGCTGGCGCGAACGGGTTTCCAGCGCGACCTGTTCCTTGAGCGTGCGCACCTTTGCGCCGCCCCGTGTCTGATCCCCGATATAGACGGCGGCATCCGACCCCTTGGCCCGTTTCACGGCGCGGGCGATCCCGCCCAGCGTGTCGAAATAGTGATCGACCGTGGTTACACCCAGTTCGACCGATTCAAGGTTCTGGTAGGCCACATCCACCTCGGCGAGCCGTGATTGCAGCAGGGCTGCATTGGCTGACGCCTTGCCATCGACCCCGTAGGCAAAGCTCTTGCGCGCCTCATAGGCATCGGCCAGTTCGTCCTCGTCGCCGAAGGCGGAACTGTCCACCAATGCGTTGACGTTCGAGCCATAGGCCCCTTCTGCATTCGAGAAGACGCGCAGCGACGCGTCCTCGATGCTGCAACCCGTTGTCTGCATATAGGCTAGGGCATGGGCGCGGATGAAATTCTGATCGGTGGGTTCATCGGCCATGGCGCATTTCAACGCAGCTTCGGCCAGAAGGCGGGTTTGCAGCGGCAGCAGGTCGCGGAAAATTCCCGACAGCGTCATGATCACGTCGATCCGGGGCCGCCCGAGTTCGGACAGCGGCACCAGATCGGCGCCCGAGATACGCCCGAAGCTGTCGAACCGTGGTTTGCATCCCATCAGTGCAAGGGCCTGCCCGATCGGACCGCCATCGGATTTGATATTGTCCGAACCCCAGAGCACCAGCGCAATGGTGCGGGGCAGGGTGGGATGGGTATCGAGCAGCAGTTGCGCCTGTTTTGCACCGTCGCGGCAGGCATATTCCGTTGGCATGCGGAATGGATCGAATGCGTGGATATTGCGGCCTGTCGGCAAGACCTCGGACGACCGGATAAGATCTCCGCCGGGCACGGGTTCGATAAACCGGCCCGACAGTGCGCGCATCAGCGCGGGAATCTCGGTCTGCTGTTGCAGCAGGTGATCCACCCTTGCCAGGGTCTCGGGGTCGGCGCCTTCCATGATGCTCAGGTATTCGGCGCGTGCCGCATCGCTCAACCCCTTGCCCAGAACATGCAGCCCGTCAGGGATAAGCGCATCCTGCGTTTCAAGCAGCCTGAGCCAGAGTGTTTCAGGATCGGCGCCGGACATGTCCACCGCTGCGGCCTGTTCCGCGATCAGGTCACGCAGTTCGTCGCGTTCATGCGAACCCGGTTCGCTGCTGCGCCAGCGGGTCAGGCTGTCCTTGAGTTCCAGCAACCCCTTGTAAAGGCCGGATACGGCCAGGGGTGGCGTCAAGTGGGTGATCGTCACCGCGCCTGAACGCCGTTTGGCAAGGCTCGCCTCTGACGGGTTGTTCGATGCATAGAGATAGACGTTCGGCATCTCGCCGATCAGGCGGTCAGGCCAGTCGCGCGCACCCAATCCGGCCTGTTTGCCCGGCATGAATTCAAGCGCGCCATGCATGCCGAAATGCAGGATCACATCCGCTTGGAACGTGTTCTTCAGCCAAAGATAGAAGGTGGTGAAGGCGTGGGTCGGCGCGAAGCCCTTTTCGAACAGAAGGCGCATCGGATCGCCCTCATAGCCGAAGGTGGGCTGGACGCCGACAAAGACATTGCCGAAGTGTTTGCCGAGTACGAAAACACCTTGTCCGTCGGACTGGATCTTGCCGGGCGCCGGGCCCCAGACCTGTTCGATCATCTTCAGCGGCGGCGTCGTGCGCACGATCGTGTCCGCGCTGACCTTGTCGGCGACATTTGCCGCCTGTCCATATTGTTGCGCGTTGCCTTCAAGCACGGCCTTGCGCAGCGCATCCACGCTGTCGGGCACCTCCAGCGAATAGCCGTCTTCCTTCATCTGAAGAAGGGTGTTGAACAGGCTTTCAAAGACGCTGAGATAGGCCGCGGTGCCGACTGCGCCCGCATTGGGCGGAAATCCGAAAAGCACGATGCCCACTTTCTTTTCGGCGTTCCGCTTTTGGCGCAGCCGCGCCAGTCTGAGCGTTTTTTCCGCCAGGCTGTCGATCCGTTCCTGGCAGGGGGCCATGGCCTTGTTGCGCGGCTGGCTGGTGCACATGTGGTTGCAGCCCTGGCAACCTTCGGACCCGTGACGCCCGGCAAAGATCGTCGGATTGCTGGCGCCGTCCAGTTCGGGCAGCGCGATCAGCATCGTGGTCTCGATTGGGCCTAGCCCCTGCGCGCTCATCGCCCATTGACCCAGTGTCTGGAACTCCAGCGGGTGTGCGGCGATATAGGGAATATCAAGTTCTTTCAGAACCTTGATAGCGGCTTCGTTGTCGTTATAGGCAGGCCCCCCCACCAGCGAGAACCCGGTCAGTGACACCATCGCGTCGATCTTGGCATCACGGAAATACTGCTCGATCGCGGGACGGCCATCCAGACCGCCGGCAAAGGATGGCACCACCCGGATTCCGCGCGCCTCGAAGGTGCGGATCACGCCGTCGTAATGCGCGGTATCGGCCGAAAGCACATAGGATCGCATCAGCAGCAGGCCGACAGTGACAGTTGCGCCAGCAGGCCTGGGCAGCAGGGCAGGGTCCGTCGTGATGCGCCCCGGCAGGTCAGGATGATAGAGGCCGCAATCGGGATACTCGATCGGCGCCGCCGCCTTGGGAGCAGGCTTCCAGCCGGTATCCTTGGCATAGCGGTTCAACAGGAAACGCAGCATGGCTTCGACGTTCTCGTCGCTGCCGCCAAGCCAGTATTGCATCGTCAGGAACCATGCGCGCAGATCCTGGCTTTTGCCGGGAATGAACCTCAGCATCTTTGGCAGGCGGCGCAACATCGCCATCTTTTCGGCGCCCGAAGAGCTGGACGGTTTGGATGAACCACGCAGCTTCTTGATCAGCTGCATGGTCCCAGAGGCCGGTTTCATCATGTCAAGCGCGCCCATCCGTGTCAGCTTGACGATGGAGGCATCCGCGATCACGCCGATCATCGCATCGCAATGGTCGCGACGGCGTTCCAGCGCGGGCAGGATGCGGGCGACATGCTCTTCCAGGAACAGAAGGTTGGTGACGATGATGTCACCATGGGCCACGGCTTCTTCGGCGGCCTCGAAGGCGCCGGGCGTCTCGCCCCACTCGGCAGCGGCATGAATGCTGAGCGACAGGCCGGGATAGTCGCGCGCCAGCTTTTCCATGGCGCGTTCGGCCGGACCGGCCGCGTGGCTGTCCAGCGTCAGGATCACGAACCTGTAGCCCGGGAGGGGCGTGTTTGCTATCCGGTCATCGCGCATAATGGGCCTTCGCCTCGTAAAGCGTATCGATGCTGATCTCGTGCAGGCCCTTCTGCTGTGCGAAGGTTTCGGTGTTGCGTCTTGCCTTTCCGCGCACGAAGAACGGTATCTTCTTCAACTCTCGTTCGGCATCGGACAGCCAGATGACCTCTCCGCCTTGGGGCGTGGGCGCGTCATTGTTGGCGGCCACGACGGGCGGATCCTCTGCCTCTGGTGCCGGCACGGCCTTGCCGCCATGGTGACTTGCACCTGCGGCATCGTGGAATTCGAAATCCTCGCGGAACATGTGCAGCAGGTGTTCCTCAAGCCCCATCACCAGCGGATGGACCCATGTGTCGAAGATTACGTTCGCACCCTCGAAGCCCATCTGCGGGCTGTAGCGGGCGGGGAAATCCTGCACGTGCACGGGCGCGGAAATCACGGCGCAGGGAATACCCAGACGCTTGCCGATATGACGCTCCATCTGGGTGCCAAGGATCATTTCGGGGGCCAGCGCTTCGATCGCGGCTTCGACCTCAAGGTAATCCTCGGTTATCAGAGCGGTCAGGCCGAAATCCTTGGCAAGGGCCCGGACATCCCGTGCCATTTCCCGGTTGTAGCAACCCAGTCCCACCACTTCGAAACCCATTTCGTCGCGTGCGATCCGTGCGGCAGCTTTCACATGGGTGCCGTCGCCGAACAGGAACACGCGCTTGCCCGTCAGGTAGGTGCTGTCCACCGAGGCAGAGTACCAGGGCAGGCGCAGACGGCTTTCATCCACTTTCGCGGGCAGGCCGGTGATTGCGGCGATCTCGGCGATGAAATCGCGGGTCGCGCCGACGCCAATGGGCACCGTCTTGGTGTAGGGCAGGCCCAGGTCCCGCTCCATCCAGCGGCAGGCGCTTTCGCCCGTTTCGGGATACATCAGAACGTTGAAATGGGCAGCACCCAGACGGGCGATATCCGATGGGGTGGCCCCCATCGGCGCACATACATTCACGTCAATGCCCATGTCTGACAAAAGGCCTGTCAGCTCCTCAATATCGTCGCGGTGACGATATCCAAGCGCCGTGGGTCCGATCAGGTTGCACGTGATGCGATCGGTTTTTGCCACCGGACGGGCCAGGTGGCGCACGATCTGGAAAAAGGTCTCATCCGCGCCGAAATTTTCCTTGCGCTGATAGCTGGGCAGTTCCAGCGCGATCACCGGCACCGGCAGGCCCATGGTTTCGGCCATGCCACCGGGATCGTCCTGGATCAACTCGGCCGTGCAAGATGCGCCGACGATGATCGCCTCGGGCTTGAACCGCTCATAGGCGTCGCGGCAGGCATCTTGGAACAGTTGCGCGGTGTCGGAGCCGAGATCACGCGCCTGGAACGTGGTGTAGGTCACGGGCGGGCGGTGGTTGCGCCGTTCGATCATGGTGAACAGCAGATCCGCATAGGTATCGCCCTGCGGCGCGTGCAAGACGTAGTGCAGCCCCTTCATGGCGGTTGCCACGCGCATCGCGCCGACATGGGGCGGGCCTTCGTATGTCCAGACGGTCAGCTTCATTCCGCGGCCTCCAGCTTGAGAAGATCGCGCCGGCGCAGCGGGCGCGAGAAGAGCCCCGCAAGATCGCCGGCTTGTTCGTAGAAATGCACCGGCGTGAACACCAGTTCGATGGCCCACTTGGTGGTCATGCCCTCGGCCTCCAGAGGATTGGCCAGGCCAAGGCCGCAAACTGTCAGATCCGGGCGCGCGGCGCGGCACCGATCAAGTTGCAGATCCACATCCTGCCCCTCGCTCAGGACAGGACCCTGGACCAGCAGGTCAAGGTCGGGGCCGACGATGTTCTGATGGATATAGGGGGCGCCAACCTCGATCGCCGTCATGCCGCATTCCCGGGTCAGGAACCGGGCCAGCGGAATTTCAAGCTGGCTGTCGGGGAAGAAGAAGACCGATTTGCCCCGCAGGCTTTCCGATGCCTGCATCACAGCACGGCGGGCGCGGTCGCGTGGTGCTGCGGTCACGCGGTCGAATACCTCCTGCGACACGCCGAATTCCTGGGCGATAGCTGCCAGCCAGGCGGTTGTGCCTTCTTCGCCGAAGGGGAAGGGGGCCGCGATATGGCGGGCGCCGCGGCGCTCCAACGCGGCGTGGGTGTCGCCCAGAAAGGGCTGCGTCAGCGCGAAAACCGTGTTTTCTCCGACGCCGAACTGATCTGCGGCGCGCGGCGCGGGCAGAACGCGGATCGGGCCGATGCCCATCTGGGTCAGCAACCCGATCGCTTGTTGTTCGACGACATCGGGAAGGGCGCCGACCAGCATCAGCTCCCGCGCGGTCGACATCGGCAGAACCGGCACCATCGACGCAAGACAGGCGTCTTCACCCTGCGTGAAGGTGGTTTCGATTCCCGAACCCGAGAAATTGAGAACCCGCACATGCGGCGCATATGTCTGGGTCATGCGTTCAGCGGCTCGCGCCAGATCAAGCTTGATGACCTCGGACGGGCACGAGCCGACCAGGAAAAGTTGCTTTATGTCAGGCCGACGTGACAGAAGCTTTGCAACGACACTGTCCAGTTCGTCCTGTGCATCGGCCATCCCGGCCAGGTCAGTTTCCTCCAGAATCGCTGTTCCGAACCGGGGCTCGGCGAAGATCATCACGCCTGCGGCGCTTTGCAGAAGGTGCGCGCAGGTGCGTGATCCGATGACCAGAAAGAAGGCATCCTGCATCTTGCGATGAAGCCAGATGATGCCGGTCAGGCCACAGAAAACCTCGCGCTGGCCGCGCTGTTTCAGAACCGGTGTTTCCCGGCATCCGGTGGTCGTGGGAAGGGGGCTGGCGACGGTCATGCAAGCCCCTCGGACTGAAGCCGTGCGGCGCGCAATTTCAGCAGGAACTGGACGGCATTGATCACATAGGCGGCGTAGGCCGAAAGGGCCAGAACCATGAGGCCCACAGGGTCTAGGGAGTTTGTGTAAAGTGCTATTAAATAAGCAGAATGTAGCCCGATGACAGCAAAGCTGAACACATCCTCCCAGAAGAAGGCCGGTGCGAAAAGATACTGTCCGAAGACGACCTTTTCCCAGATCGCTCCGGTGATCATGATGAGGTAGAGGATCCCCGTCTTGAACACGATCGAGAGCGTTGCCGCCTCATAGCCGTGACCGGTCGCCAGGTAGCGCAGAACCAGCCCCAGCGACACCAGGAAAACAAGAAACTGAAATGGGGCCAGAATGCCCTGAACCAAGGTCCAGACAGTCGAGTCGCGACGCTGCCGCTCGGCCTCGGTGTAGAGGCCCGTGCGGTCCGATTTGCCTGCTAGGCTATGCGACATTGCCGACTCCCTCCGCGTGCCTTGAATGAAGCGTAGCGGTGTCCGGTCAAAAGTGTCAACTAAAACTTACACAAACGAACTGTAACTATCGATGTGTAAGGCGTGCTGGATAGACAGCGATTGCTGATAGAAAATTTAATAAAAATAATATTTTACTGATTTGGATATTTTGCGTTGATCACTTAAGTTGAGCAAACTGTCTATTATCTTTGACATTTGGGCGCCAAAACTCGACAATGGTCGGAGTCGGAGGGTTGATTTCCGCGCGCGGCGCCGGGAAAACGTAAGCCTCTTAGGCCTGTCGCGGAGCGCATATGTCAAAAAGACCCAGCCATAGGCGACCCGGTGACGCGCAGCCCCCTGCGATCAGGGGGATATTCCAGGTTGGTGACCTCGCAAACCGCGTGATCTCGGTGCTGCGCGAGCGCACCATCGCCGAGCGTGCCTTGCTGTGCGATGCGATCATTGATCGCTTGTTGGTGGCAATAGCCGACCCCGCCGCCTTTGACCCAGAGGTAACGCTGTCCATGCTGCGCGCCGCGCACCTTTCGGACAAGGACATCATCAGCTGCTACATCCCCGAGGCGGCACGGCATCTGGGGTGCCGCTGGAACCAGAGTGAAATGAGCTTTGCCCAGGTGACGACCGCCAGCTCGCGCCTGCAGGACATGGTGCGCGTGGTCTCGTCGGATTGGTCCGAGCGGCCGGCAAGCGGGTCGACATGTGATCAATTGGGCGTCTTGCTGGTCATCTGCGAAAACGATCTGCACACGCTGGGATGTGTCACGATCGCCGCCAATTTGCGTCTGGAGGGTCATTCTGTTCGCCTGATCCTTGGTGCGACGGGGCAGGAATTTCGCCGCGCACTGAAGCAGGATTGGTACGATTTGATCATGTTTTCATGCGCGAGTGCCCAGGCGCTTGAAAATGTTGCTGAATTCGTTAAACACGCCCGAATGTCTCTTCGTAATGTTCCTCCGATGATCTTGGGGGGTGCGGTTTTGAATCAATTCAGCGATGTTCAAGAGAGGGTTGGCGTAGACCTTGCCACGAATGACTTGCAGATGGCTCTTCGGCTTCGCGACACCGGATCTGTGCGCAAAAAGCTTGTGGCCGAATAGATGACGAAGGGTGGATCCCATTTCTGGTCCAGTGGCTCCGTTCCGCTGATAGAGCCTGAATTCCTGCGCAGCATTGTTGCGGCGGCCTCTGATATTGCCTTGGTGATCTCGCGCGATTGCATCGTGCAATCGGTTCTCATCAACGCGAATGACACGTCTTACGGTAATCTTGACCATTGGGAAGGCCGCAGGATCCAGCAGTTCCTGACCCTCGAGAGTGTGCCCAAGTTCGAAGCGGCCGTGAAGCGTTTCGTCGATACAGACGAGATCCTGCGCCCGATCGAGTTGAACCATTCCGACAACGCTGTCTGGGAATTTCCCATTCGCTATACTTTCCATCGGATCGGAACCGATGGTCAGATTCTGATGCTGGGCCGTGACCTGCGGTTGATCGCGGAAACGCAGCAACACCTGGTGCAGGCGCAAATGGCCTTGGAGCGCGGGTATGAGGCGCGCAGGGAATTCGACTCGCGCTATCGTCTGCTGCTGGCGACGACCCGCGACGCCATCGTGTTCGTCTCGGTCGGTACGGGTCGGATCAAGGATATCAACGATCCTGCCGCAAACCTTTTGGGGGCGTCGCGCGACGATCTGAACGGCGCAACCTTCGCGCAGGAATTCAAGGACAAGCGCAGCGGGGAATTCGTGGAATCCCTCGTTAACCTTGCCATTTCGGAATCCATGTCCGACCTCGAGGCGCAGACAAGACGCAGCCGCAAGCGGGTGACGATCACTCCGACCGTGTTCCGCGCGGGTGGCGAAAGAGTGCTGATCTGTCGGCTCGATCCCGGCGAAGATGCTCGCGTGGTCGATGACCAGCTCATGCAGAACCTGTCAACTCTCTATCAGAATGGCGCAGACGCGGTTGTTTTCACCGACTCCAAGGGCGTGATTGCCGCGGCCAATGACAGTTTCCTGAACATGGCCGATGCCGCGCATATGTCAGATGTCAAAGGGCGCAGCCTGGGTGATTTTCTTGCGCGTGGGCAGATTGACCTGAACGTGTTGATCGACAATGCGCAGCGGTCCGGGAACATGCGGATGTATGCTACCCAGTTGGTGAACGACTATGGCGCCAAGGTGGCCATAGAGGTGGCAACGACCTGGCTGAATGATCGCAGCAGCCCGGCCATCGCTTTTGTTCTGCGCGATGTAAGCCGCGTCGATACCGTTCGTAAACCGGTGACCACTGTCGATGAAGGATCGCAACACAGCGTGATGGAACTTGTCGGCTCTGCGACCTTGAAAGAGATCGTGGCCGAAACCACGGATGTGGTCGAAAAGATGTGCATCGAAACGGCTGTGACCCTGACCCGCAACAACCGGGTCGCCGCAGCCGAAATGCTGGGCCTCTCGCGGCAGAGTCTTTACGTCAAGCTGCGCAAGTACGGTTTGCTCAGCAAGGACGGCGAAGAATAAGGCGCTGCACGGCGCCTTTCATCCATCTCTATCCTGACCTTGTGGCGAGTTTTGACGCAGTTGTTTTCCTTGCGTCGACTCGAATTGTAATGTCATAGTTTACACATGAGTGTAAACCAAGCCTTACATATTCGGACCCTGCCGGAACCTGCGGCCATGCTGCGGCTGATCAAGCCCATCACATGGTTTCCGCCGATGTGGGCCTATCTCTGCGGTGTGATTTCCTCGGGTGTTTCGCCCAGCGGGCAATGGGGCCAGGTTCTGCTGGGCGTGCTGCTGGCGGGCCCCATCGTTTGCGGGATGTCGCAGGCGGCGAATGACTGGTGCGACCGTCACGTGGATGCCATCAACGAACCGGATCGGCCGATCCCGTCGGGTCGCATTCCGGGGCGTTGGGGTCTCTGGATTGCGCTTGCGATGAGTGTCCTGTCGCTGATCGTGGGTTGGCAATTGGGGCCTTGGGGGTTTGGCGCGACCGTGGTCGGCGTTCTGGCCGCCTGGGCCTATTCGGCAGAGCCCGTTCGCATGAAGCGCTCTGGTCTTTGGGGTCCGGGTCTGGTCGGCCTGTCCTATGAATCCCTGCCGTGGTTCACTGGCGCTGCCGTTCTCAGCGCGGGCGCGCCGTCGTGGCCGGTGGTGATCCTGGCCCTGCTTTACGGCATCGGTGCGCATGGGATCATGACGCTTAACGATTTCAAGGCATTGGAAGGCGACCGGCAGATGGGTGTGAATTCGCTGCCTGTCACGATGGGTCCCGATCGCGCGGCGCGCCTGGCCTGCTGGGTCATGGCCGTGCCGCAGGTGATCGTGATCCTGATGCTGCTGACATGGGACCGTCCGCTGCATGCGGCAGCCATCGCCGCCGTTCTGGTCCTGCAGTTCTGGGCGATGCGTGTGCTTCTGACAGATCCGAAAGGTCGGGCACCCTGGTACAACGGCACGGGGGTCACGCTTTATGTTGGCGGCATGATGATTGCCGCCTTTGCCGTTCGGACACTGGAGGTGCTGCCATGACCCTGTCCTGGCTGTCGATCATTCGTCTTGGGCTGGTGCAGATGTGCCTGGGCGCTGTTGTCGTTCTGACCACTTCGACCCTGAACCGACTGATGGTTGTCGAACTGGCGTTGCCTGCGCTGTTACCAGGGTTTCTGGTGGCGCTGCACTACGGGATCCAGATCACGCGGCCGAACTGGGGTTACCGGTCTGACACATCCGGAAATCGGACGCGCTGGATCATCGGTGGCATGGCCATCCTGTCATCCGGCGCCTTCATCGCGGCGCTTTCCATTCCGGTTCTGGAAAACAGCTTTGCGCCGGGATTGGCGCTGTCGATCCTGGCCTATGCCATGATCGGCCTGGGGGCAGGGGCGTCGGGGACATCATTGCTTGCCCTGCTGGCCACGGCAACCGCGCCGCGCCGACGCGCTGCGGCAGCCACGATCACCTGGCTTATGATGATCTTCGGCATTGCGGTGACGGCAGGAACGGTCGGGGCCAATCTTGATCCCTACAGCCACACCCTTTTGATGTGGATCGTGGCCATCGTGACCGTTGGCGCCGTGGTCGTGACCACGCTGGCCATCTGGCGGGTCGAGCGCGGTGTCGATGCCCAGCCCGAGCCTGACAGGATGCCATTCGCCGAGGGGCTGCGCGAGGTCTGGTCGGAACCCAAGGCGCGGATGTTCACCCTGTTCGTCTTCCTGTCGATGACCGCCTATTTCATGCAGGAGCTGATCCTCGAGCCTTATGCTGGGCTTGTTTTTGCCTTCACGCCGGGACAGTCCACATCCCTGTCCGGCGCCCAGAACGGCGGCGTCTTCGTCGGCATGCTGAGTGTCGGCATCGCCGCTACCGGTCTGCGGTTGGGCAGCTTGCGGTCATGGGTCGTGGCCGGTTGCCTGGGATCTGCGGCCAGCCTGGGTCTGCTGACACTGCTTGGCCCGATCGGACCCGGTGCGCCGCTCGTGCCCGCTGTCGTGACCCTTGGATTTTTCAACGGCATGTTTGCCGTCGCCGCCATCGGGTCGATGATGGCGCTGGCCGGTGAAGGGCGCGGCGCGCGCGAGGGCACGCGCATGGGCCTTTGGGGCGCGGCACAGGCAATTGCCGCAGGATTTGGCGGCTTGCTCGGTGCAGCGTCGGTCGATGCGCTGCGGGCGATCCTCGGACAGGATGCGCCCGCTTTCGGCGCCGTATTCCTAGCCGAAGCTGCATTGTTTCTGGCCGCGGCCTTCATGGCCACACGTATCATGGAAAGCCGCCGCGGCGGCGCGCAACTGGTTCCGGGAGAATGATCATGTTCGATGTCGTCGTTGTGGGCGCAGGCCCGTCCGGTGCCACCGCTGCCGAAGATCTGGCGCGATCCGGCATCAAGGTTGCCATGCTGGACCGGGCCGGACGGATCAAGCCGTGCGGAGGTGCCATTCCGCCCCGGCTGATCGCGGATTTCGACATTCCCGATGAACAACTGGTGGCCAAGATCACCACCGCGCGGATGATCTCGCCCACGGGGCGCGCCGTGGATATTCCGATCGAGAACGGTTTCGTCGGCATGGTCGATCGTGAACATTTCGACGAGTTCCTGAGGGTGCGCGCGGCCCAGGCCGGGGCAACCCGTCTGACCGGCACCTACCTGCGGATCGAAAGGGACGCCGACGGGACCCATGTCATCTATCGTGACAAGACCTCGGGCCAAGAGACGCGCCTGACGACCAGGCTTGTCATTGGCGCGGATGGCGCGCGCTCAAAGGTTGGCCGGACCGAAGTTCCCGGCGGTGACCGGATACCCTATGTACTGGCCTATCACGAGATCATAGAAGCGCCCGCAAAGACGGCGATCTACGATCCGGAACGCTGCGACGTGATCTATGACGGGGCGATTTCGCCTGATTTCTACGGCTGGGTCTTTCCGCATGGCAAATCCGCCAGTGTCGGGATGGGCACCGAAATCGACAGTGTCGATCTTAAGCAGGCAACCGCCGATCTGCGGGCTGCAGCCGGGCTAACCGATTGCAGGACGATCCGCCGCGAGGGCGCGCCGATCCCGCTCAAGCCCCTCGACCGATGGGACAATGGTCGCGATGTGGTCTTGGCCGGGGATGCGGCGGGTGTTGTGGCGCCGTCCTCGGGAGAAGGCATTTATTATGCGATGGTCGGGGGGCGCGTCGCGGCGACTGCTGCTGCAGCCTGCCTGGCATCGGGGCGGTTGCGCGATCTGAAACTGGCGCGGCAGCTGTTCATGAAGGAACACAAGATGGTGTTCCGGGTTCTTGCCTCGATGCAGAATGCCTATTATCGCTCGGATGAACGGCGGGAAAGGTTCGTGTCCCTTTGCCATGACATCGATGTGCAACGGCTGACCTTCGAGGCCTATATGAACAAGAAACTGGTGCGGGCGCGCCCCATGGCGCACTTGAAGATCGGGTTGAAGAACCTGGCCCATCTTACCCGCCTGATCCCGGCGAGCCGCGTATGAGCATCATGATTCCAGCCTGGGTCGATGGCAAGCTGACGCCGGTCGACAAGCTTGACGTCCACCAGCGGGGCCTGCGTCACATGGCCGTGTCGGTTTTCGTCATTCGCGGCATGGATGTGCTGATCCAGCGCCGCGCCATGGGAAAATATCACACACCCGGTCTGTGGGCGAACACCTGCTGTACCCATCCCGACTGGGACGAGGCGCCAGAGGTTTGCGCAGTGCGTCGCTTGCGCGAGGAACTGGGGATAACCGGCCTGCACCCCGAGCATCGCGATCAGGTGGAATACCGCGCAGATGTGGGCCGCGGCATGACCGAGCATGAGGTCGTCGACATATACCTTGCCCGCGCGGATACAGGTTTGAAAGTCGTGCCCAACCCCGATGAGGTGATGGAGGTGCGCTGGATCAATTATCAGGATCTGGTCGCAGAGGTTGCCCGCCGCCCGGAACGTTTCACGCCTTGGATGAAGATCTACCTGGCGGAACATAGCGACCGCATTTTCGGGCCTGATATGGTCTATCTGGCCAGCCTGTCGCAGGGGTAGGGCCCACCCAGGCCAGGTCAGGCCTCAACTGGTTCCACCTTCCACCAGGCTGAAACCGACATCCGTCATGCGCGCCGTGTCTTCGCCGGCAAGCCGCTTCAGGATGCAGGCCGCCGCTGTTTCCCCTATCAAGGCGCGGTGCGAAGCAGTAGTCGTCAGCGCAACTGGCAGGCTTTGCCCGATCTCAAGCCCATTGAAGCCCGCGATTGCAAGCTGGTCGGGCAGGATGATGCCTGCAGCCATGCAATGGAATACCCCGCCCACGGCCATGTCGTCATTCGAGAAATAGACCAGATCCGGCAGGGTATCCCCGCTGTCCAGCAGCATGCGCAGTCCGCGGCGACCAAGCGCGACCGACGAAGGCTCTGCAAGTGTCACGCAACCTGTCAGTGTCAGGCCCGCCTCTGTCAGGCCAGACTTGAACCCGACTAGACGGGCGGCGGCGCGATGGTCATTGGTGATATCGTGTCCGACATAGGCAAAGCGCCGATATCCGCGCGCAATCAGATGCCGCGCCATGGCCAGACCCGCGCCGCGATGCGACATACCAACGGCCATGTCGACCGGATCGGTGTCGATATCCATGATCTCAACGACCGGCAGGTCAGCACCGGACAGCATGGCGCGGCTTGCGTCGGTCATGCCGCTGGGGGCAATCACAAGACCCGCTGGCCGCCACGACAGCAGATTGCGGATCAGCTGCTCTTCCTGCTGCGGGTCATAGTTTGAAATCCCCAGGACCGGATGGAAACCTGCGTGCTCCAGCCGATCCTCCAACCCTTTCAGCACATCGGGGAACACGATGTTGGACAGCGACGGAAGGATCACGCCCACCTGATTCGACGGTCCACCGGCCAATGCGCCCGCAAGTCGGTTGCGCAGATACCCCAGCGATGCCGCGGCCTGCTGCACTTTTTGCAGGGTTTCAGGGGTCACCATATTGCTGCCGCGCAAGGCCCGGGAAGCAGTGATCTCGCTGACGCCGGCGCGGGCTGCCACCTCGAATAACGTGGGTTTTCTGGGAGATTTTTCTTTGCTCACGCCGATTAGGTTCCTTCGGTGGGGCCATGCCGTGACCTTTGCACGGAACTGTCGCGACCCCTCATGAATTCATGATTCGCGATGAATGATGCCACTGATTGACAGCGCTGTCATTCAGTGACAGCTTGCCCGAGGAGGAGAACCTACCTTGAGAATTCTAGTCACAGGAGCGGCCGGTTTCATCGGCCAGATGGTTGTTAACGCGCTTGCGGCGCGTGATGTCCTTGTTTTGAACGGCACCGAAAGGCGGATCTCGGCGATCCTTGCTGCCGATATCGCGGAGGGGCCATTGAACGCCTTGGCGGCGGCCCATCATCGTGTGCATGCCTTGCCGGGAACGCTTTCATCACAGGATGTGCTTGACCGGATTGCCGAGGATTCTCCCGATCTGGTGATCCATCTTGCCGCCGTCGTATCAGGGCAGGCCGAGACTGATTTCGACTTGGGCATGGCCGTCAACCTGCAAGCGACCATTGACCTGATCAATGCCTGCCGCCGGATGGCGAAACCCCCGGTTTTCCTGTTTTCATCGTCTGTCGCGGTTTTCTCCTGTGCCGCCAACGATACCATTTCAGAAGACACGCTGCCCGCGCCGCGATCGTCCTATGGCACGCAGAAACTGATGGGTGAACTGCTGGTGCGGGATGCAACGCGCAAGGGTTTCATTCTTGGGCGCAGCTTGCGCTTTCCCACGATTTCCGTCCGTCCCGGCGCGCCCAACAAGGCCGCAAGCAGCTTTGCCAGCGGGATCATCCGCGAACCGCTGGCCGGACAGGACGCCATCCTGCCAGTCGGGCGCGATCTGCGTCTGCATCTGGCCTCGCCGGATCGGGCGCTGGCCTATACCCTGCATGCGGCCGGTCTGGCGCAGGACAGCATCGGTGCAGATACGACACTGACCTTGCCCGGCGTGACCGTGACCGTCGGCACGATGATCGACACGCTGGCGCGCGTTGCGGGCAGCGACGTGGCCGCGCGTATCAAACCCGCGCACGATCCCGCCATCGAAGCGATCGTGGCAAGCTGGCCGGGGCAGATCCTGACGCCACGCGCCCTTGCCCTGGGGTTCGAACCCGATTCCGATTTTGCCGACCTGATCACATCCCATATGGGGCGTGTCGCGGCGGAATAACCCAAAGACCTGAAACCAAAGCTCATGGGAGGAGCATCATGAAGCACTTCGTTACCGGCCTTATCGCAGCAGCCGTCCTTGCGACGGGCGCACAGGCGCAGCAAAAGATCGTTGTCGGCCACGCGCTGTCCCCGACCTCGCATTACGGTGTTGGCGCGCAAGCCTTCATTGACACGCTGACAGAACTGTCAGGCGGCACCTTCACCGGCGAGCAGGCCCCCGCGGGTCAGCTGGGCGGCGAGCGTGACATGATCGAAGGCCTGCAGATCGGATCGCTGGATCTGGTCGTGACCTCGACCGGACCGCTGGGCAACTTCGTGCCCGAAGTCTTCGCCCTCGACCTGCCGTTCCTGTTCCGCGACTATGACCACGCGCGCAAGACGCTGGACGGCGAAATCGGTCAGGAACTGCTGGCCAAGATCGGCGAAAACAACCTTGTGGGCCTGGCATGGTCCGAAAACGGCTTCCGCCACGTGACCAACTCGCAGCGTCCTGTTCGCACGCCCGCGGACCTGGAAGGTCTGAAACTGCGCACGATGGAAAACAAGGTGCATATGACCGCGTTTAGCGGAATGGGTGCCGCGCCGACGCCGATGGCTTTCCCGGAACTGTTCACCGCGCTGCAGCAGGGCGTTGTTGACGGCCAGGAAAACCCGGTCACCGTGATCACCGCATCCAAGTTCTGGGAGGTGCAGAAGCACGTCTCGCTGACTGGCCATGTCTATTCGCCCGCAGTGGTGCTGGCATCGCCCGTTCTGTTCGATGGTCTGACGGATGAGCAGAAAGGCTGGTTCATGGAAGCAGCCAAGGCATCGGCAGCAGCCACCCGCGCCGAAGTGAACCGTCTTGAAGAAGCAGGTGTTGCCCTGCTGCGCGAGAACGGCATGGAAGTGATCACCGAGATCGACAAGGCGCCCTTTGCGGCCCTCGCTGAAGCATCCTACTCGGTCTATACGGATCAGTATGGCACCGAGATGGTGGAGCGTATCAAAGCGGTCGAGTGATCCGCAGCATGATACCATGGCCGGCGCAGGATACTGCGCCGGTTTTTTGCATCGACGCAAGCGGAGGTCAGGATGCGCGCATTCCTGCGATTTGAAGATTTCACCACGGGGCTTGCCCTGCGCCTGTCGATCGGTTTTCTGATCATTGCGGCGTCGCTGGCATTGTACCAGGTCATCACCCGCTTCGTTTTTGCCAGTCCTTCGACCTGGTCCGAAGTGATCACGCGTTCTGCGATGATCTGGTCTGTGTTTCTGGGTGTGGCCGTTGCCTTTCGTCACGGCGCCATGATCTCGGTCGAGATCATTCAGCAGATGCTGCCGCCGCGTCTGGGCCTGTGGTTGTTCCTCTTGGCCAACGCGCTATCGGTTCTCTTTTTCGCGATCCTGTTCTGGCAGGGTTGGGCCATGACCGAACGGGTCGCCAACCAGAACCTTGCGGCACTCGATATCTCGATTGCATGGGCCTATGCGGCGCTGCCTGTCGGATCGGTCTTCATCATCATCGCGACACTGGCCTGCATGATCCGGGGCGCGCAGGGCGATTGGGCCAAGGACAAGGCGATCAAGGAGCTTGAAGAATGAATACCGCTCTTGGGCTTTCGCTGGCGATCCTGTTCCTGATGGGTGTGCCGATTGCCGTGGCGATCGGCCTGGCATCCGTCATCGGGATCGAAGCGCAGGGGCGCCTGCCGCTTCTGCTGGTTGCGCAACGCATGTTCACGGGTATCGACAGTTTCCCGCTGATGGCAATTCCGCTCTTCATCCTTGCTGGCAACCTGATGTCGGCGGGCGGTATTTCGTTTCGTCTGGTTGAACTGGCAAAGTCGATGGTGGGCGGCATCCAGGGGGGTCTTGCCTGCTCTTGCGTGCTGACCTGCATGATGTTCGCCTCCGTGTCAGGCTCCAGCGTGGCGACCACCTTCGCCATTGGCGCCATCCTGATCCCCGCGATGGTCAAGCATGGCTACCCCAAGCCGATGGCGGCCTCGATCCAGGCAAGCTCGGCCGAGCTGGGCGTTCTAATCCCGCCGTCGATTCCGCTGATCCTGTATGGCGTTTCGACCGATACCTCGATCGGTCAGCTTTTCGTGGCTGGTATCGGCCCGGGTATCCTGGTGGCAACATCTCTTATGATCCTTGTCCTGGTGCTGTGCAGGGTGCGCGGCATCGGCATGCGCGATGGTGAAGACCGGTCAAGCCTTGCGCGGGCCAGCCTGAATGCCTTGCCTGCGCTGCTGGTGCCCTTCGTGATCCTTGGCGGCATCTACTCCGGGATTTTCACCCCGACCGAGGCCAGCGCCGCGGCGGTGGCTGCCGCGTTGATCGTCGGCATGGGCATCTACCGCGAGCTGAAGTTCAGCATGTTGCCCGAGATCCTGAAGCAGACCGTCATCGCGACATCGGCGATCATGATCATCATTGCGGCGGCATCGCTGTTTTCTTTCCTGATCACCCGCTCGGGTCTGCCGAACGAGATCGCAGCCTGGTTCAAGGATGTCTTCGAAAGCCGCGTTGCCTTCTTGCTGGCCGTGAACATCCTGCTGCTGATCGTCGGAATGTTCATCGAAACCTCTGCGGCGATCCTGGTTCTGGCGCCGATCCTGACCCCTATCGCCATCGCTTATGGGGTGGATCCGGTGCATTTCGGGCTGATCATCGTGGTCAATCTGGCGCTTGGCATGATCACCCCGCCGCTGGGTGTGAACCTGTTCGCGGCTTGCGCCGTGGCCAAGCTGTCGGTGGATAAGATCATTCCGCACCTGCTGTGGTTCGTGCTGACCGTTTTCGGCGCGCTGATGATCATCACCTATGTGCCTGCCATCACCTTGTGGCCGGTGGAACTTGTATTCGGGAACTGACATGTCGCTTTTTCACGTAATCGGATTGGGCTCTATGGGTCTTGGCATGGCGCTGTCGCTGCGCCGCGCAGGGCATGAGGTGTATGGGCTTGACCTGAACCCAGCTCAAGTAGCGAAGCTGGAACAGGCGGGCGGCAAGCCCCTGACACGGGAAGCGCCTGCTGCCGATGCGCTGATCTGCGTGGTCCTGAACGCAGCCCAGACAGAGGAGGCTTTGTTCGGCGCCGGCGGGTGGGTCAGCCATCTGAAACCGGGCGGCACGATCCTGTCCTGTGCGACCGTTGCGCCCGATTTCGCCCGCGCGATGGAAGCACGCGCGCAGGCGCAAGGCTTGCATTACCTGGATGCCCCCATATCCGGCGGATCGGTGCGCGCCGCAGAGGGCACCTTGTCCGTCATGGCATCCGGCACAGCCGCCGCTTTCGATGGCGCGGCCGAGGCATTGGCCGCCATGGCGCAGACCGTGCACCGCCTGGGCGATCAGGCCGGGCCCGGATCAGCGATGAAGGCGGTCAACCAACTGCTGGCAGGCGTGCATATCGCCGCGATGGGCGAAGCGCTGGGGTTTGCCGCCTCGCAAGGGTTGGAACTGTCCCGCGTGCTGGATGTGATCAAGGTGTCTGCCGGAACCTCCTGGATGTTCGAGAACCGTGCGCCCCATGTCATCGAGGCGGATTACACGCCGCGTTCAACGATCAACATCTGGCCCAAGGATCTGGGGATCGTCACCGACATCGCTTCAGGCGCCAAGCTGCCGCTGCCGCTGACGGAAACGGCGCTTGCCCAATATCGCGCTGCGGCCGAAGCAGGCCTCGGGATGGAGGATGACGCCGCGATCACCAAGCTTGTCGCCTCGCGCGCAGGGCTGAAACTGCCGGGGGATAAATGATGCTGTTGGGCTGCATCGGGGATGATTTCACTGGCTCGTCCGATCTTGGCAACACGCTCACCAAGGCTGGAATGCGTGTGACCCAATATGTCGGCATTCCCGACGCCCCGGCGTCGCCAGATGTCGAAGCGGGGGTTGTGGCGCTCAAGTCGCGCTCCATCCCTGTTGCGGATGCGGTAAAACTGTCACTCGATGCGCTGGCCTGGCTGCGCGCCCAGGGCTGCACGCAATTCCTGTTCAAATACTGCTCAACCTTCGATTCAACTCCCGAGGGGAATATCGGCCCGGTTGCCGAGGCGCTGGCCGATGCCTTGGGCGCAAGGCAGGTTCTTGTCTGCCCCGCTTTTCCGGCAACCGGACGTTCGATCTATCAGGGTCATCTGTTCGTGACGGATCGCCTGTTGTCGGAAAGCGGCATGCAGAACCATCCGCTGACCCCCATGACCGACCCGGATATCCGCCGCTGGCTGGGTCACCAGATCAAGGGTAGCGTTGGACATGTTCCTGCGCAGATCGTGATGCAGGGTGCAGGCGCAACGCGGGCGCGGATGCAGGCCGAAGATGCGTCAGGCCATCGCCTGCTGGTAGCCGACGCGATCACGGATAACGATCTGATCACGCTGGGGCAGGCCGCCGCCGATCTGCCGCTTCTTACGGGGGGGTCGGGCATCGCCATGGGTCTGCCCGGGAATTTCCGTGCCAAGGGTCTGCTGTCCGCACAAGACAACGACTGGGTCGGGCAGGCCGGCCGCAGCGCAATCCTGTCTGGCTCCTGCTCCAACGCCACACGGGCGCAAGTGGCACTGCATGCCAAGTCGAACCCTGTCCGCGAAGTAACGGCAGAGCAGGTCATGACAGGCGATGTCACGGCGCAAGGTCTGGCCGAATGGGCCCTGGAGCAGCAGGACATGCCGCTGATCTACACATCGGCCGACCCAGCCGTGGTCGCCAAGGCGCAGGCCCGTTTCGGAAAGGAAATCGTTGCGGAAAAGATCGAGGCAATGTTCGCGCAACTGGCCCGCGATTTGGTCGCGGGTGGCGTGACCCGCCTTATCACAGCCGGCGGAGAGACATCAGGCGCCGTCGTCGAGGGGCTTGGCCTGTCGGCGCTTCAGATCGGCCCCGAAATCGACCCCGGCGTGCCGATGATCCGCGCCTCCGCCAATCTTGTGCTGGCGCTGAAATCGGGGAATTTCGGTGGTCCTGACTTCTTCGCCCGCGCGGCCGCAATGATGGAAGGCAGCAGCCGATGACCGAGGCAAAACTGCGCGAGGATATCTGCTTCTGGGCCGCCTCCATGTTCAACCGCGGTCTGACGGGTGGTGCGTCGGGCAATATCTCTGTGCGGACCGAAGATGGCGGGCTTCTGGTTACGCCGACCGGCGTCAGCCTTGGCCGGCTTGATCCCGCGCGCCTGTCACGCTTTGACGCCGCCGGGCGCCACATCGGGGGGGATGCCCCAACCAAGGAAATGCCGCTGCATGCCGCCTTCTACGAAACGCGCAAAAGCGCAGGGGCCGTGGTGCATCTGCATTCCACGCATTCCGTCGCCCTCTCGATGCTGCCGGAAACCAACCCCGACGATGTTCTGCCACCCCTGACCCCCTATGCCGTGATGCGCGTGGGCAAGGTTGCGCTTTTGCCCTTCTTTCTGCCGGGTGATACGGCGATGGGCGATGCCTTGCGTGGGCTGGGCGGCAAACGCTCGGCCGTGCTTCTGGCCAATCATGGGCCGGTCGTGGCCTCAAAGGATCTTGAGGCGGCCGTTTTCGCGATGGAAGAGCTGGAGGAAACCGCAAAGCTTGCGCTCCTGCTGCGCGGTCATTCGCCACGCGCCCTGACCCAGGATCAGATCGGCGCACTTGTCCGTAAATTCGATCTGGAGTGGGACTGATGCGCTATTCCGCCAATCTAGGCTTTCTTTTTACCGATCTGCCCCTGCCGGACGCGATTCACGCCGCGAAAAATGCAGGCTTTGACGCGGTGGAATGCCACTTTCCCTACGATGTGCCCGCGGCCGAAGTTGCACAAGCCCTGCGCGACACCGGTCTGACCATGTTGGGTCTGAATACCTGGCCGGGTGACAAGGCGGCGGGGGATTTTGGTCTGGCCGCGCTACCGGGACGGATGGACGAGGCCCGCGCCGCCATCTCTCAGGCCGTGGATTACGCGGTGGCCACGGGTACGAAAGCCGTGCATGTCATGGCCGGGCGCACCGATGGCGGCGCGGCGGCAGAGGATGCGTTTCGCGCAAACCTTGCCCATGCCTGCGACCTTGCCGCGCCACATGGGATCACGATCCTGATCGAGCCGATCAATACCCGCGATGTTCAGGGCTATCATCTGTCTCGCACCGATCATGCGGCACGGATCATCGCCGCACTGAACAGGCCCAACCTCAAGCTGATGTTCGACTGCTATCACATGCAGATCATGCAGGGCGACCTTGCCACCCACCTGCGCGACCTGATGCCGGTGATCGGCCACATCCAGATCGCCGCCGTTCCCGACCGGGGCGAACCGGACCAGGGCGAAGTCGATTACCGCTGGCTGATGCGCCATCTGTCGGGGCTGGAATATACCGGATTTGTCGGTGCCGAATACCGCCCCCGTGCAGGAACCGATGCCGGGCTGGGCTGGCTGCGGGATTTCAGCGCCTGACCTTCGACACTCTCTTTCGCTTGACTCTTCTTATGCCGCGGCGCAGCATCCGGAGTCTTTTCAGCTGTCATGGACATGGCAAATGGCAAAAGAGACAAGGACTTTCGCCGTCATCGGCTTGGGTGCCTTCGGAAGCGCGGTCGCGACAGAGCTTGCCCGCTTCGATAATCACGTGATCGGAATCGACCTTGATGAACGCAAGGTCAATCAACTGGCCGCTACTCTTCCGGCCACTGCGATCCTTGACTCCAGCGATGAAAATGCCCTGCGCGAGGCAGGGATCGATGGCTATGACGTGGCGCTGATCGCGATCGGTCGCGACATCGAAGCCAGCATCCTCACCACCATGAACCTCAAGATGTTGGGGATCGGGACGATCTGGGTAAAGGCATCGAACAAGACCCATCACCGCATCCTGTCCAAGCTTGGCGCGGATCGCGTGATCCTGCCCGAACAGGAAATGGGTCGTCATATCGCGCAAATGCTCAATAATCCCGTGGTGCAGGATTACGTCAGCTTGGGGAATGGCTTCAGCGTCGTCAATATCGTAGTCCCCGACCGGCTGGAGGGAAGATCGCTGCGCAGTCTGAAACTGGCAGAGGTTTTCGATCTGAAACTTCTGGGGCTCATGCGTGGGACAGAGTTCAAGCCCTGCACCGACGCCGATCTGGTGCTTCAGCGGGATGACAAGCTGCTTCTTCTGGGCAAGCGTCCCGCGTTGCGCCGCTTTGGCGATACATTGTAGGCGACGGATCACGCGATGCGCCTCTTTCCTTTGGCAATGCAGCGCCGCTTCTGGCGACGGATGGCCAAGACCCCGCCGCCCGCGATCCTTGCCCTTCTCTATGCCGCACTGATCGTGATCGGCGCCTGCGCGTTCAAACTGCCCTTCGCGACGACCGTACCGATCACATGGTCGGACGCATTGTTCACGGCGACATCCGCTGTCACCGTGACAGGTCTGGCCGTGCTGGATACCGGGGCCGTATTCACTCTCTTCGGAGAAATGGTTCTGGCCTTCCTCATCCATCTGGGCGGTTTGGGTCTGATGACATTCGCGGTTCTGATCCTGGCCGCCCTCGGTCTGCCCGTCGGCATCACCGGGCGGCTCTATCTGCGCGATGATCTGAACCAATCTTCCATGCGGCAACTGACAGACCTTGTCGGAACCATTCTCAAGGTGGTCCTGATCTGCGAACTGGCGGGGGCGGCCTTGCTGTGCCTGACATTCGTACCCGACTTCGGCCTGTGGCGCGGCATATGGGAATCTGTGTTCCACTCCATCTCGGCCTTCAACAACGCGGGTTTTTCGACCTTTCCCAACGGGCTGGTGCCCTATGCCACGGACCCGATCGTGAACATCGTGATACCCGCGCTCTTCATCGTGGGTGGGATCGGATATGTGGTCCTGGCCGATATCTTTCGCTCCAGGAACTGGCACGGCTGGTCACTTCATACCAAGATCATGCTGCTTGGCACGGCGGTTCTGATCCCTTGGTCGGTGGGCATGTTCGCCGTTCTGGAATGGACGAACCCCGACACCCTGGGCCAGTTCAGCGATCCGGCATCGAAGCTGACGGTCAGTTGGTTCCAGGGTGTGACCACACGTACCGCCGGTTTCAACACGACCGATATCAGCGGCCTGCATGACAGTACGTCGATGATGTTCATCTCGCTTATGCTGATCGGAGGCGGGCCAACATCAACGGCGGGTGGCATCAAGGTGACAACCCTTGTGGTCATGATCCTTGCGACCTTGGCCTTCTTCCGGCGCCAGACACAACTGACCGCCTTTGGCCGCAGTATCGGCCTTGAACAGGTGCTCAAGGTCATGGCCCTGACAGCCATCAGCCTGATCGTGGTCTTTGTCGGCATCTTCCTGTTGACCCTGTCCCATGATGGCGACTTTCTGGACATCAGCTTCGAGGTGGCCTCGGCCTTTGGCACCGTGGGTCTGTCACGTGGCTACACGACCGAACTGTCGGACGTGGGAAGGGCCGTGATCATGGGCATCATGTTCCTGGGCCGGGTCGGGCCGCTGACACTGGGCTTTTTCCTTGCCACGCGCGTCACGCCGCGGGTGCGCTATCCCGAAGGTCAGATCCACCTCGGCTGACGTCACTTGGCGGCCATCCGTGCCGCAACCTCGGCCATTACCCTGTCGGCCGCCTCGTGGCGTACCGGGCCATAACCACGGATCTCTTGCGGGGCCTTCACAAGGGCAATGCTGGCTTCAGGGTCCGCCGCGTCGAAATTCCTTTCGACATAAGCGATCACGCCGTCGAACCAGGCGATCAACCGCCGGTCCAACTTGCGGTCCGCGCCTATTGCAAAAGGATCAAAGGCGCTGCCGCGCAATCCTTTCATCCGTGCCAGCACCTTGAAAACAGGTCTGATCCACGGCCCGAAGGCGCGCTTGTTCGGACGCCCCCGCGCATCACGCCCCATGGGCAGCAGGGGAGGGGCAAGGTGATATTTCACCGTGAAGTCACCCTCGAAGGCCTCGGCGACTTCGGCGTCAAACGTGCCTTCGGTATGCAGGCGCGCCACCTCGTATTCGTCCTTGTAGGCCATCAGGCGGAACAGGGATTTCGCGGCTTCGGTCATCAGATCCTCGCCCACATCCGGCAAGGCCGCACGCAGCCGGGCGATACGATCGGTGAAACGCCTTGCATAGGCCCCATCCTGATAGCGCGTCAGGAAATCCGCCCGATGGGCCAGCACCTCGTCAAGGGTGGCCAGCGTCTTGGACGCATCCTGCAGATAGCGCGACAGCGCTTCGGGCCGTGCGGCCATGACCCGGCCAAGATCGAACGCCGTGCCATTCTTCTCGACCGCCACGCCGTTCAACAGGATCGCCTGTTTCAGCGCCACTTCGCTGACCGGGACAAGGCCCTGCTGATAGGCTGCACCCAACAGCATCATGTTGGCGAAAACGGCATCGCCCATCAACCGCTCGGCGGCCATGTTGGCATCAAAGGCGATGACGTTTCCATCACCCACTGTTTTACTGATCAGCGCTTCGCGCGCGTTGATCTTCAGGTCGGCATCCCGATGCAGAACCAGATCGCCCGTCGGCATTTCGGCGCGGTTCAGAACAACGGCCGTCCCCTGCCTGTAATGAACCGATGCTTTGGGCGCGGAACAGACCACGGCATCGCAGCCGATGACCGCATCGGCGGCACCGGCCTCGATCCGCACCTGGTGGATCGATTGCGGCACTTTACCAATGCGGACATAGCCCAGAACCGTTCCGAATTTCTGCGCAAAGCCGGTGAAATCCAGAACGCTGGCGCCCTTGCCCTCAAGATGCGCGGCCATGGTGATCAGGGCGCCGATGGTGACAACCCCCGTACCGCCGACACCAGCCACCAGAAGGTTGAACGGCTTTGCAAGATCGGCCGCCGCGGGATGCGGCACCTCGGCCATCAGCGCGGCAAGATCCAGACCGGCGGGCTTCGGTCTGCGCCGCTGCCCCCCTTCGATCGTCACGAAACTGGGGCAAAACCCATTCAGGCAGGAAAAATCCTTGTTGCAGCTGGACAGGTTGATCTTGCGCTTGCGGCCCAGTTCCGTCTCGCGCGGCTCGACGCTCAGGCAGTTCGACTCCAGCGAACAATCCCCGCAGCCTTCGCAGACCAGCGGGTTGATCATCACGTGTCGGGGCGGATCCTCCATCGTGCCGCGCTTGCGGCGGCGGCGTTTCTCAGTGGCGCAGGTCTGCTCATAGATCAGGACCGAAACCCCCTTGACCTCGCGCAAGGCGCGCTGCACCGGATCAAGATCGGCGCGATCATGAAATGTCGTGCCTACAGGAAAATCACCATGCCTGAATTTCTGCGGATCGTCAGACACAAGCGCGATCCGCTCCACCCCTTCGGCGCGGCAGCTTTGCGCGATCGCAGCCGGGCTGACGGGCCCGTCCACGGGCTGTCCGCCGGTCATGGCCACCGCATCGTTGTAAAGGATCTTGTAGGTGATATTCGCCTGCGCCGCGACGGCCTGCCTGATGGCAAGAGAGCCCGAGTGGTACCACGTCCCCTCACCGAGGTTCTGAAAGATGTGCCGCTTGCCGGTAAAGCGCGATCCGGCGGCCCAGGGCACGCCTTCACCACCCATCTGCGCATATCCGACCGTATTGCGATCCATCCAGCCGGCCATCACATGGCAACCGATCCCGCTGGCCGCCATGCTGCCTTCGGGCAGTTTGGTCGATGTGTTATGCGGACAACCCGAACAGAAATAGGGCGTGCGCGTGGCCCCCGGCACCGACAGCACCGGGGCAGGGGTCGCCGTCAGTGCGCGCGCCCGTTCAAGCAGCCCTTCCTCCGGGAAGAAGCGCGCCAGCCGTTCGGCCACGATCGGCACCAGCATCAGCGGTGTCAGCTCGCCAGTCCACGGTATCAGCGGATCACCCGCCGCGCGATGCTTGCCCACCATCTTGCGCGGCTTGTCACCCGGCCAGTCATAGAAATATTCCTTGAACTGGCTTTCGATGATGCCGCGCTTCTCCTCAACGACCAGCACCTCTTCCTTGCCCCTCACAAAAGCCAGCGCATCGCGCCGCGCCAAGGGCCAGACCATGCCGACCTTGTAGATATCGATACCCAGACGGCGGCAAGCCGCCTCATCCAACCCCAGAAGGCGCAACGCCTCCATCAGGTCCAGATGCGCCTTGCCAGTGGTGACGATGCCGAAGCGCGCATTGTCGATATCATAGATGCGGCGGTCGATCGGGTTTGCCTCGACAAAGGCCTCGACCGCATCCAGCTTGGCGCCGATCCGGGTTTCGATCTCGGGGCTGGGCATGTCCGAGCGGCGCACATGCAAGCCACCGGGCGGCGCCACGAAATCCGGTTGCACAAAGATGCGGTCCTCGGGCAGGTCAATGGATTGCGCCGCCTCCACCGTTTCGGAAATGGCCTTGAAACCCACCCAGGTCCCACTGAACCGCGACAGCGCGATACCGTAAGCACCGAATTCAAGATATTCGGCGATGCTGGACGGGTTCAGCGTGGGCATGAACCAGGCCATGAAAGCAACATCCGACTGGTGCGGCATGGACGAAGAAACGCAGCCGTGATCATCCCCGGCCACGACCAGAACACCACCCATGGGCGAAGAACCATAGGCATTGCCATGCTTCAACGCGTCGCCGGAACGATCCACGCCCGGCCCCTTGCCGTACCACATGGAAAAGACGCCTTCGACCTCGCAGGCCGGATCAAGCGCTGCCTGCTGCGCACCCAGAACGGCCGTGGCCCCCAGGTCTTCGTTGACGGCGGGCATGAAGTCGATGCGGGACTTGTCCAGCCGCTCACGTTGCCGCCACAGTTCCATGTCAAGCGCACCCAAGGGTGACCCACGATACCCCGAGACGAAACCGGCCGTGTTGCGCCCCGCAGCCCGGTCGCGTCGGGCCTGATCCAGCATGATGCGCACAAGGGCCTGTGTCCCGGTCAGATAGACACGACCCGCAACCTGATCATAGCGGTCTTCCAGTTTGTAGGTTTGAAAACGGGGGGCTTGTGCAGTCATCGAACACTCCTGTACGCCCGGCCAGGATCGCATGGAACCACTGGAAAAAGCGGTCAGAATGATTGTGCGTCTCGGTAATTAATGGCAATTTGCACCGAAATATTAACAAATCATGAAGAAAAATTTCAGCAATGGACCCAGTCGACAAGCGTATCCTTGCCGCACTCACGCAGGACAGCCGTATCTCGAATGCCGATCTTGCCGACAAGGTGGGGCTGTCCGCATCCTCGTGCTGGCGCAGGGTCAAGGCGCTCGAGGAATGCGGCATCATCCGCAACTACACCATCGCGCTCGATGATGCGAAACAGGGTCTTGGCTTCGGGGCTATCGTCCACGTTCATCTGACCCGCCACGACCCCGATCAACTCGATGCCTTTATCCGCGCGGTTCAGGATCGCCCTGAAATCCGTGCCTGTTACGCCACGACAGGGCAGGCGGACTACCATCTTCATGTCGTCTGCGCGGATATCGAAGACTATAACATGTTCCTCGAGAGGTTCCTTTTTCGCATAGCCGCCGTGGCCAGCGCACAGACCAACGTGATCCTGCGGACAATCAAGCAGTGATCACCGGCCGCCAAATAAGCCGATAAGCAAGATTATGTTAAATCATGCGCGCCGCGGCGCGCCCTGAAATCCCACCACCTTGCGTTCGCGGCCCAGTGCCTGCATGGCGCTGGCGGCAATGTCGTGCCGTGTCAGACCCGCATCCAGGTACATCTCATCCGGGCTGGCCTGGTCGATGAACCGATCCGGCAACGTCAGTGTCCGCACGGCAAGACCACGGTCAAAGACTCCCGCGGCGGCCAGCTCATGCAACACCATGGCGCCAAATCCACCACGCGATCCCTGTTCAACAGTGATCAGTGCGCCATGATTGCGGGCCAGTTGCATCAGCAGGTCCAGATCCAGCGGCTTGGCAAAGCGCGCATCCGCAAGCGTCACCGACACACCCTCGGCCGCCAGAAGATCGGCCGCAGCCTCGCATTCCGATAGATGGGCACCCAGGCTCAGGATCGCCAGATCGCTTCCCTCGCGGATGACACGGCCCCTGCCGATCTCCAGCAACTGACCCACCTCTGGCACCACCACACCTGTGCCCGATCCGCGCGGATAACGGAACGCGATCGGTCCCGCGTCATGCGCGGCAGCGGTCGCAACCATATGGACAAGCTCCGCCTCATCGGCGGCTGCCATCACCGTGAACCCCGGCAAGTTTGCCAGGTAAGCAACGTCGAAGGCACCAGCATGGGTCGCCCCGTCGGCCCCAACCAACCCCGCCCGGTCAATGGCGAACCGCACCGGCAGACCTTGCAGGGCCACATCGTGCACGACCTGATCGTATCCACGCTGCAAGAAAGTCGAATAGATCGCACAGAACGGTCTCAGCCCGCTGGCCGCCATCCCGGCTGCAAAAGTCACACCATGCTGTTCCGCGATGCCCACGTCAAAGACGCGGCCCGGAAAGCGTTTCGCCATGATATCCAGCCCCGTGCCGTCCGGCATCGCCGCTGTCACGGCCACAACCTTGGGATCACGCGCGGCAATATCGCTGAGCGCCTGGCCGAAAACGGATGTATAGCTGGGCGCGTTCGGCTTTGACTTGACCTGCGCCCCTGATGGCACGTCGAACTTCGCAACACCGTGATACTTGTCGCGTGACGCCTCGGCCGGGGCATAGCCCTTGCCCTTGACCGTACAGCAATGGATCAGCACAGGCCCGGTGGCTCTTGCCCGCGCGGCACGCAGCACCGGCAGAAGCTGGCCCATGTCATGCCCGTTGATCGGCCCGATATAGCTAAAGCCCAACTCCTCGAACAAGGTGCCGCTGGCCGGCTGACCAGTCACCAGCTGACGCGCCCGCTTGGCGCCTTCGCGCATGGGCGGGGGCAACGCGGCTTCGAACCCTTCGGCCATCTGGCGCAACGCGGCCAGCGGCTCGTTCGCATAAAGCCGCGACAGGTAGGATGACATGGCACCCACCGGCGGGGCGATGCTCATTTCATTATCATTGAGGATCACGAACAGCCGCCGCTTTTCATGGCCTGCGTTGTTCAGCGCCTCATAGGCCATGCCGGCACTGATCGACCCGTCCCCGATCACGGCTATCGCGTCGCCGGTCGGCTGACCCATGTCGCGCCCCACGGCAAACCCAAGCGCCGCCGAAATCGAAGTGGAACTATGCGCCGCGCCGAAAGGATCGAATTCGGACTCGCTTCGCTTGGTGAAACCCGACAACCCGTCCTTCTGGCGCAGGCTTGTCATGCGGTGCCGGCGTCCGGTCAGGATCTTGTGGGGATAGCATTGATGGCCGACATCCCAGATCAGCTTGTCCATCGGCGTGTTGAACACCGCATGGATCGCCACCGTCAATTCCACCACCCCAAGGGATGAACCCAGGTGCCCACCCGTCTGGGCCACCGACCGGATCACCTCGGATCGCAACTCCTGCGAAAGGCGGGCCAGTTCATCATCGGAAAACCGCTTGAGGTCCGACGGACCCGCGACACGATCCAGAAGGGGCGTTTCGGTTGGGATATGGGACTGGGTCATCAGAGCCTCCCGCTCTTGAAACAAAAGACGCCACACCAGGTGTCCCCGGTGTGGCGCCCAGGTCCTGTAGCCAACAGGAAGGGAACCGGGGTGTTGAAGCCCCGTGTCCGGATCGCGTGGCGCGAACGACGCGCTCCGAACATGGCTAAGGGTGGGCGGAGGGGAGTCCGCCCTGCCCTTATTCGTAGACCGGCGTGCCCGAGGTCGTGGCCAGTTCAGGCCAATCCGCGATCACGTTGGTACCTTGCAGCGGCTGCTGATAACCCTGATGGCAGGTTTTGCAGGCGGCCTTGGGTGCATCGCCATAGATCGGTCCCAAGCGATGTTCGGGATACTGATCCTGCAACGGAACCAGGTAGTCGTTGTTCAACTCCTGCACCATCGCGATACCCAGCGAAGCGGTGCCCCACTGTGGCGTCACCTGCCCCGCGTCATAGAAGGCGCGGCTGTTGTGACAGAGCACGCAGTTCACGCCCAACGAGTTCGAGAAGTAGTTCATCAACGAATAGGTGCGTTCGGTCTGCTGGATCAGCGGATCGCCCGGCTGGTTGGCCACGCGGCTTTCCAGGTCGTGCACCTTGATGCTTTCGTATTCCAGCAGGTACTTTTCCAGCGCGTCCGACGGCAACGATGTCGACTGGCTGATGCTGGTCGCGCGGTTCTGGTTGGCGGACCAGCCTGCGACGGACTCGTTTACCGGCGTGATCTTGAACCAGATGTTGCTGGGCACGTTCTGGCCGCGGTGGCAGGTCATGCAAGTAACACCCACCTGCTTGTTGGCATTCACGTGACCATCCCAGTTCTCGTTGATATTCTGGGTCATCTGGATCATCCGGCGGGCGACGATCTTGGTGTAAAGATTGTCCTCGCCATAGGTCTCAAGGTCGCCGTCACCGTGGCAATAGGCACAGCCCTGATCAGGCGCCACCCATTCGGTCATCGCCGCCATCAGCCGGTTGAAGTTGGCATCGGTCAGCCCGCCCAGAACCTGAACGTTCTTGTAGATGTTCCCAGCCAGATCCTCGCCTGCTTCCGGAATGATCGGATCATTTGCCAGGATCAACTCGATCGACGGATCGGGCGTCGCCAGGTCGGCCTTGAACTCGGGAACCGACATGCCGGTTCCCCTGGGTCCGGTCTGCATGCTGTTGGTCGCAAAGGGTTGCCCCCATGTCACCAGAAAGGCCGCAACGAAGATCGCCCCTCCTATCGCCCCGACAAGAATGCCGGGGCCATAGATGTCTTTTGGATTCTTGCGATTCCAGTCATCAAACCACTTGGGAAGCATCTCAATTCTCCTGTCCGATGAAGGCTTCGTAAGACCCGTAGTCGGCATACCCGTAAGAGCCGTCATACATGGGCGCGAAGTTGTGCTCCTGGGCCCAGATGAACCAGTTGTCCACGACCGTGCCGGTCAGCAGGATCCCGATGCCACCCGTGATCGGGGTCAGCACGGCAAACCACCAGGCCCAGCGGTGGATACCTTCCATCGTGGCGTTGAAGCCCATGGTCCAGCGCCAGAACAGCGCTGCGCGCTCGGACGCGGTGCCGCGGTCGTAGATCTGTTCCAGTTCGCGGTCGCCACCGAAACGGGTGACGGCCAGGATGGTTGCGCCATGCATCGCGAACAGCAGGACGGAACCATAAAGGAAGACGATCGAAAGGCAGTGGAACGGGTTGTAGTAAAGGTTCCCGTAGCGGATCGAAAACGCCGTGGTCCAGTCAAGGTGCGGGAAGATGCCATAAGGCACAGCCTCGGACCAGCTGCCCATCAGGACAGGACGGAACAGGCCAAGCACAAGGAACAGCCATATCGCCGAAGCAAAGGCCCAGGCCACGTGCTTGCCCATCTTGTGCTGCTGCGCCAGCAGGTAGGACCGCAACCACCAGGTCATCACCGACACCAGCAGGAAGAACGAGCTGATGATATACCATCCCCCGTCATTCAGCGGCGGCATCGACAGACCATGCTCCGGCCCCGGCGGCTCCAGCGCCAGCCAGAACAGCTGCCGCAGGAATTCGGGGATCGACCAGCCGACCTGCGCCAGCATGTTCAGACCCACGATGTTGAACCACAACAGACCGGTGGCAAGGCTGATCATCCCTGTCCAGCCCAGGAAGACCGGGCCGATCTGCGCGTTGCCGATCCAGCCAACCAACTGGCTGAAGAAGGGCTTGCCGATCCGCTCTTCCTTCATGTTGTTTTCGTTGTCCATGCCCCATTCGACCGGGCCCTGGACCTGCACTTGCGTGAATATGTTCTGATATTCAGCCATGATTACATTCCTACCTGAGAGGACCAGATCGGCAGCTCAAGCCACCAGTTCCACCATTCGGGCCAGCCTTTGGTCCAGACCGGGCCGGAGATGATGATACAGACCGCCGAGAAGAAGACCGCGTTGATCGCCAGCAGGAAACCCACACGGTGGATGCCCAGGGTGCCGACCGAATAGCCGATGAAATCCCGGAAGAACGTATCTTCATTGTCAGGACCCTGCGCTTCCGTTCCCTTCTCGGGGTTGGCTGCGCTCAGCACCAGGGCACCATGCAAAGCCAACGCCAGTGTGGTGGTAAAGAACAGCGTCACGGCCAGCATATGCGCCGGGTTGTAATGGAAGTGCAGATAGGCGTAGCCGGTGTTGCTGACCCAATCGAGGTGGCTGAAGATCCCGTAGGGGAAACCATGCCCCCAGGCGCCCATCAGAAGCGGGCGGAAGATCACCAGCGTGACATAGGCCAGAATGGCGAAGCTGAAGGCGAAAGGCACATGATAGCCCATCCCCAGCTTTCGGCAGATTTCAACCTCGCGCAGGGCCCAGCTGATGAAGGCGCCGGTTGCGCAGAATGTGATGATCTGCCAGAGCCCCCCCTCCATGAGGGGAGCCATGCCCAGACCATATGACAGGTCGGGCGGTGCAATGTTGATCAACCAGGGATTGAACGTCCCCTGCTGGGACGCTCCCCAAAAGATCAGAATGGTTCCTAACAGGGCGAAAAACGCTGTCGTCACTCCAAAGAAGCCCACGTAAAACGGGCCTACCCAGAAATCGAACAGATCGCCGCCGATCAGCGTCCCACCACGGACGCGATACTTTTTCTCGAAGCTGAGCAACGCCATCTTCTGTCTCCGCGTTTGGCGGCTCGTCTGTTCAGACCGCAAGCCGTCGATGGATTTTTGTTTGCCGCGGGCAGGCCACGCCTGACGTGCCCGCAGCTGTCTTTTTGTCACTCGACTGGTTGTCACCCGTCCCCTGCAAAGGGGATTGGATCACATCGCTGCTTTTTGGGCTGCCAGCTCGAACCAGTTGAAGTGTTCCGTGCTCAGCAGGACGAGGTGAATCATCGCTGCAAGCAGGAAGAGGAAGACACCCTGTGCAACAAACACACGGCGCGGATCGAAGATGAGCCAGATCTTGTAGAATTTAGCCATTGTTCAATCCTTCCTCAGAACCAGGGGCGCCAAATGAACACGGCCAGGTGAGCAACCACGGCCACGGCTGAAAACAGCCAAAGCCCGCTCATGTAGACCGAGTGCAGTTCCTGCGCCTGCTCGTCCGTAAGACCTGTGAAGGACAGGTCAGATTTATCAGCCATTTACTTTCCTCCGGAATGTAAAGGTGACGCCGCGCACCCCGCGGCCGGGTCCTTTGGGGTGCAAGCGCCCCTCCGGCTCTGAACACCCTTCCGAGTGAACAGATCTCGTGTTCGGCTGTCTGCCGCGCCGCCCAAGGGCAGGATATGCAGACCGATCCCCATGGATCAGGCCGAGAAAATCATGGGTGTGATGATCCGCGCCTGGCTCCAGGCACGGGCGACGGGACCCTTTTCCGGGATACGCCCGCCCTTCAGCAGCGCCAGCGTCCAGGTCAGGGTGGCCAGCGGAAGGGTCGCCACGAAGATCACGCCGAAATAGACCATGAACTCGGTCCGGGGCGGTTTGTGGCTGCGGGTCATCGGGGTATTGGATGTTGCATCTGTCATGACAGATCTCCTTTCGCCTCTGGACCTCGCGCGGGGCGCGCAAGGTCGGGATTGAGTGCCTGGACGGTTTCCAGCACGACGCGTTCGGCGCCTTGCGCCAGCGCGGCGCGCTCTGCCTCGTCCCGCAGGGTCTTCGCCGCCGAGATCCGGGTCAGCACCGGATGGCGCGCCACGATACGATCAAGTGCGGCTTGCGCATCGGCATCCCAGGGGAAGTCGCGGCGCAGGGTCGTGGGTGTCGCTTCGGCCGCGTCCATGACGCTGGCCAGGGGCAGGATATGGAACAGCGCATCGAACAGGCCGTTGCACACTTCCTGCAAAAGATAGGTCGCCCCGGCATAGCCCATCATCGGCGTGCCGGTATGGCGCCGGATCGCGGCACCGGGAAAGGACGCCGGAATGAAGGCGGGGCTTGGTCCATGCCCAGCCTTCATTTCGGCCAGATACATCTTTTCGTTGATGCTGCCCAAAACGATCAGCGGGCGTTTCTGATGCATCAGAGCCTTGACCTCGACGTTGTTCGTCTTGGTCCCGGCCACACGGGCTACGGCGAAGGCGCAGGGAAAGCCCAGATCGCCTTCAAGGAAATGGCGGATCCCGCGGGCATAGGTCTCGTTCGCCACGATGGCGAAACTGGCAGTCGCAAAGAAATCCTGCGTCACGCTGCGCCACAGGTCCCAGACCGGCTTGATCGTGGAATGCTTCTCGCGCGCGATGAACGGCTCAGGATCCAGACCCAGCATCTCGCCCAGCTTGCGCAGGAACTTCGTGGTGCTGTCCACGCCGATGGGCGCCTGCAGATACGGTTTGCCCAGCACTTCGGCCAGACCGCGGCCAAACTCGCGATACATGCAGATGTTCACATCGGCATTCACAAGGTTGCGCATCTCGGCCACATGGGAGCCTAGCGGCATGACCATGTTAACCTCGGCTCCGATCCCTTCGACCAGGCGCCGGATCTCGGCCAGGTCGGACGGCATGTTGAACACGCCATACATCGGCCCCAGGATATTGACGCGGGGGGCTGCCCCCTCTTCTCGCTTCTTCTCGGGCGGCATGCGTCCTTTCGTCATGCCGAATTCTGTGAAGATCCATGTCATCGCGCGATCCGCGCTCTGCCATTGATCCTCGTCAATCGTGCGCGGCAGGAACCGCTGGATATTGGTGCCCTGCGGCGTGACACCGCCGCCGATCATCTCGGCGATGGATCCGGTCACGACCACCGCTGGCAGCGCAGGATCAAGCGTGCCCCAGGCGCGTTTCATCGCATCCTCGGTGCCCGATCCCATCTCGCCTTCGCCCAGACCAGTCACCACGATGGGCAATTCATGCGGCGGCAGCGCATCGGTGTAATGCAGCACCGATGTCACCGGCAGGTTCTCGCAACCCACCGGGCCATCGATCACCACCTGCAAACCCTTGGTGGCACAGAAGGCATAGACCGCGCCCCAATATCCGCCCGCGCGGTCGTGGTCCTGGATCAGCATGTCCGGCCCTCCCCGCTTTGGGGGGCTGTCAGCCCGTGGATATGGGTGCATGCGGCCATCAGATCATCTCCTCGGCCTTGGCCGCGCGCGCGGCCTTGTCGAGTTTCTTCTGATGCAGGGCCCGGAAATCGGGGCGAAGGTTGGGGCTACCCTCCCAGATCCCGGCGGTATCGCCGGTGCCGACGCCCTCGAAGAATTCCTTCATATGCTCCATCCGGCCCTTGCCTGCGATGGCGGCATTCACCACCTCGGCCAAAGACCCTGCCCCGGCCGGACCCATCAGGGGACGCGCCGAAATCAGGTTGGTGAAGTAAAGTCCCGGTATCGCCAGCTCCTTGGCCTTCTGCACGACAGGTGTCGTGCCGATCGCCAGGTCGGGGCGGATCGCCTCCATCGCGGCGCAATCGTCTTCCAGGGATGCGCGGAACTTTACCGTCACACCCTTGGCGCGCAGCCATTCCGCATCTTCGGCTGACCACGGCGTTTTCGGGCAGGCCGTGCCGACATAAGGCACGTTCGCACCGCTTTCGATCAGCAGGCGCGCCACCAGCAATTCGCTGCCTTCATACCCGCTCAGGGTGATGGTGCCGTTGATCGGCGCGCCAGCAAGGGCCGCCTTGATCGCCGGCAGGAACATGTTCTGCGCTGCGGCCACCTTGTCGGCCGGAAGGTTGAACGCGGCGCCAATCGCGGCCAGCCAACGGGCGGTGCCGTCATGGCCCACGGGGGCGGACCCCACAACAGGGCGGCCCGCCGCCTGAAATTCACGGATGGCCGCGGTATAGAACGGATGGATGGCCGCCACAGCGCCGCAATCAAGCGCGGCATAAAGCTCGCGCCACTCGCGGCAGGGAACGACCGGCCCGGCAGCCAGACCCATCGGAGCCAGCATCGCACCGATCATCATGGGATCCGCCGGGAACATCTCGCCCAGCAAGGTCACCGTCGGACGGTCCGATTTACCACCGGCAGGGGCGGCAACAGGGCCAGCCTGCACTTCTTTGCGCGCGTAGTTCAACATCGCGCCGGCCAGGACATCCTTGGCCTCGGCATGGGTGGGGATACCAAACCCCGGCACATCAATACCCACGATCCGTACGCCGTTGATTTCCTCGGGCAGCAGACGCAGCGGCACGCCGCTGGCAGTGGGAACACAAAGGTTGGTCACGACAACCGCATCGAACTGATCCGGGTCGGCAAGTTCGTGCACCGCATCGCGGATATCCTCGAACAGCTTGCCGGTGACCAGGGATTCCGAATTGAAAGGCACATAGCCCACCGACCGGCGCGCGCCGTAAAAATGCGACACGAAGGTCAGGCCATAGACACAGCAGGCCGAACCCGAAAGGATCGTTGCAACACGCCGCATCCGCAGGCCGACACGCAGTGACCCGAAGGCAGGGCACATGCTTTGTGGCTGATCATGCGGACCTTTCGGATAATCGGCCGCATAACGATCCAGGATGTCGGACTGGCCCGCCATGCGCGCGGCCGCCTCCATCTCGGACGCTCCGGCATGACAACCCTGACCGTCCTGCGGCAAGGCTGCGCCCTGCTCCGGGATCGGGTCGGGTTTCCCCAGGATCACATCGGCCTGTGCGGCGGTGTCATATGTGACTTCATCGGTCATGCGGGCTTCTGTTCGGTCGGGTTCTGCGGTTGTTGCGGCGAGGCAAGACGCTTGAGCAGCGCGTCCCACTTGGAAAGCTGATCAAGGTCAAACATCGTCGTACACCACCTCAAGCGAGGGTTTCGGCTGCGCGTTCGATCCGCGCATGTCCATGTCTGTCGCCGGAACCAGCTGATAGTCGCCGCCGGTGTCCTTGGCGTCGAACAGGCCCAGCAGACCGTCCTGGTCCAAGGGCTTTGGCCGCACCGGTGGGGCCACGCCAACAGCCTCGGCCAGTTGCGCGAACAGCGCGCCCCACTGCGATTCCATTGTGCCCACAATCTGGTAATTTGCGGATTTCTTGCGAAGATCGTCATCCTGCGGGATCGCGGCCAGAACCGGGATATTCACCGCCTGGGCAAAGGCCTGCGCCTCGCCGGTGCCGTCATCCTTGTTGATGACCAAACCGGCCACGCCCACATTGCCGCCCAGCTTGCGGAAGTACTCCACCGCCGAACAGACGTTGTTGGCGACATAGAGCGACTGCAGGTCGTTCGATCCCACAAGGATCACCTTCTGCGCCATGTCGCGGGCAATCGGCAGGCCGAAGCCGCCACAGACCACATCGCCCAGGAAATCCAGCAGGACATAGTCAAAGTCCCAATCATGAAAGCCCAGCTTCTCCAACAGTTCGAAACCGTGGATGATGCCCCTGCCCCCGCAGCCGCGCCCCACTTCGGGACCGCCCAGTTCCATGGCAAAGACACCGTTGCGCTTGAAGCAGACATCGCCGATCGCCACTTCCTCGCCCGCCAGTTTCTTGCGGGTCGATGTCTCGATGATCGTGGGGCAGGCCTTGCCCCCGAACAGAAGGCTGGTCGTGTCGGATTTCGGATCGCAGCCGATCAACAGGACGCGCTTGCCCTGTTCGGCCATCATGCAGGACAGGTTGGCCAGCGTGAAGCTTTTGCCGATCCCGCCCTTGCCGTAGATGGCGATGATCTGTGTCTTGCTGGTGGGTTCGCCCTGCGGCACCTCCAGTGTCGGTTCCTCATGCGCCTCGTCACGCAAGCGGCGGTCGAAGTCCTTCAGATTCGGTACATCGTCTTTCACGCTGCGTCCTTCCAGTTCAGGATCATTTTCAGACAGGCCGGATCGTCGAAGGCTGTCCGGTAGGCAGATGGCGCATCTTTTGCGGCGGCCTGATGGGTGATCAGCCCCGCCAGGGACAGCGCGCCATTTTCGACAAGTGCCCGCGTGGCAATCAGGTCATCGCGCGCCCATTCGGCCGCGATGCGAAACCGGGCCTCTTTCATGAAAGCGGGCGGAAAGGCAAAGCTGAGAGGGTCAGTATAGAAACCGGCCAGAACGATCTCGCCACCCTTGCGGATGCGCGTGACCAGTTCGTTCAGCAAGGCGCCGTTACCCGATGCATCGTAGATCGCACCATAGTCCCGGCGCGGGTCATCCTGCGGCGCGACCACCTGGTACCCTGCGGCGCCCTCGCGACGATCCGCGTTGACCTCCCAGACCGTTGGCGCAGGCGCACCGGCAGCGATGGTCAGACGCGCCAGCAACCGGCCAAGCACACCATGCCCGATGATCAGATCCGGCACCGCCTTGTCCAGGCCAGCCATGGCATGGCGCGCGGTGGCGGCAAGGGCAAGCAGCGCGCCCTCGGCGCCAAGACCCGCATCGATGCGCGTCACGCGATCGGCAGCCGTCACGACACGGCGCGCCGCGCCGCCGAACAACCCGAAGGCATCTCGGTAACAGCTGGCCCCTGGCACGAAAACATGATCCCCGACGCGGTAGCCTGTTTCGGGCCCCGCTTCGACAACTTCACCTGCCGCCTCATAGCCTGGCACCAGCGGATAACCCATGCCGGGGAATGGCGGCATCTGGCCCGACCAGAACAGCTTCTCGGTTCCTGTTGAAATGCCGGAATGCGCAACCTCGACCACGAGATCGCAAGCCGAGGGGTCGGTCAGATCAAGACATTCCACCGACAGGTCGCGGGGACCGTTCAGAAGGACTGCGTCTGTCTGCATTATCCCCTCCTGTCGTTACGGAATCCGAGCGGGAAAGACTCGGACCAAGTGATGTCGTTATATGTCAGTTTAATGTTACACGCCAAACTGTCAACATAATTGGACAGTTTCCGCACAAGCTTGTCAGAGGGGTTTCGCGCAAGTCACGACAGAGGTGACAAACGGGCGAAGCGGTGTCGGCGCCTTGCACTGAATGAACCCTGCCTGCGCACAAAGCCGCGCGATTTCCGCAGAAGATCGCGTTTTTCCGGTCCGCATCGCCATCGTGTAAAAGGCAAAATAGACATCGCCGGCGCGCTCTGGCGCGGCACCGCCCGACATCGGCTCGGACACGATCAAGCGCCCACCGGGCGGCAAACTGTCAAATATTTCGGACAGAAGGCTTCGCACCGTGTCATCCGAATGATCATAAAGCACCCGGATCAGCGAAATCGCATCTGCACCATACGCAAGCGAATCGCTGCGGAACGACCCGCCATGAACCGCCAGGCGCCCGCCCTGCCCTGCCGCTTCGAACCTGGCCAAGGCACCGGGGACCACATCGGGCAGATCGAACACCAGCAGGTCAAGCTTGGGATAGGCCTGCGCAACCGCAAGCGCGAATGCACCCGAACCACCGCCCACATCCATCAGGCAACGGACATCCTTCAGATCGACCATGCGCAGCGTATCCTGCGCCACAAGCGCCTGGCTGTCCGCCATCAGATCGGAATAGGTCCGTGTCACCTTGGGATCGACGTCACCACGCGCGCCAAAGACATAGGGCCAGAAATCTGCAAGCTCGGTATCCACCTCACCACGCAGCAGCGCAACCGGGTCCTCCATGTCGCGGTAAAAGGCGCGGTGATGCAGGATCATCGCCTCAAGACCCGGAACACCCAGCAGCGCCGCCCCCTTGCGGACAAGAGCGAACCGGCCATCCCTTTGCCGGCGGATCAACCCCAGGGCCGACGCGGCCTGCAACAGGATCTCCATGCGCTCGGGCATCATGCCGGCATCACGCGCCAGCCCGGCGGCACTGCGGGATCCGTCCATCAGGCGATGCAGGATCCGCAACTCGACAATCGCCATCAGCACCTGGGACTGCACGAAACCCGACACCAGATCGAAAATCTCGGCACCTTCACGCCGGGCCAGTCCGCGCGTCAATGGAAAGTGACTTGCCCAGGCCTGAAAGGATGGGCGCGCAATCAACCGGTTGAACCAGCCCCTGAAGCGGGGCCTTGCGCGCTGCGGCATTTCGGGACCCGTGGCCGCATCGCTCATCACGTCACCGCGCGCTGCGCGCCGGGGCAACCGGGGTCAAGCGCTCGGCCTGCTTGCGCACCATTTCGGCCAGCTGCGCCTCGCCGGGGCATGACGGTATAGAGGCGATCGCGCCGCCCAGAATATCCTTGAGCCGCCTGATCGCACCATCCACACCCAGAACGGCAACCGCGTTGGGCCGCCCATGCAGATCGTCCTGACCGACCGGCTTGCCAAGCGTTTCTGCATCGTAAAGCGTGTCGCGCAGATCATCCGCAACCTGGAACGCCTCGCCGATCCGGGCCCCCAATTCAAACCAGGGCTCGGCCTCCTGGCCTGCAGCAATCGCACCCATCTGCGTCGCGGCGATGAATAGCGCACCCGTCTTGGATTTGTGATAGGCCGACAGGTCAATCTGCGCCTCGCTTTCCCATCCCTGGCCCGCACATATCCCGTTGGGCATCCCGGTCTGGCGCGCCAGCGTCAGCACCAGTTCGGCGCAGCGCATCGGATCATGCCGGGCCTCGCGCGCCAGAACCTCGAAAGCCAGAACGATCAGGCTGTCACCAGCCAGAACGGCAAGCGGCTGCGAAAAGGCGCGATGCACCGACGGCTTGCCGCGCCGCATGTCCGCATCGTCGAAACAGGGCAGATCGTCATGAACAAGGCTGGCGCAGTGAATCAGTTCAAGCGCGGCGGCGGCCGCATCCGACAGGGCGGGCTTGTCATCACCGCAGGCCATCGCGACAGACATCAGGATCGTGGGCCGAATGCGCGCGCCGCCGGGCGAGGTGGAATAATCCAGGGCCGCCGCAAGCTGTGCCGGGGCGACCCCGCCCTGACCGATCGCGATGGCCCGGCAAACGGCGGCGTCAATTCGTGAATGCAAGCTCATCACACCGGCCCTTTCGCCCATATGTCAGTTTTTGCCGACACCAATGTGTAAATCATACTGGACAGTTTGCATCCACGAGTCAACAATCCTGGCAAGAGGTTTCAGATATGCCAAACGTTTCCCAAGGTCCCGCCAACAGGATCATCGTCATCGGCGCCGGCATCGCGGGTATTGCCACGGCATTGCGGCTGTCAGGTTTCGCGCGCGAAACCTCGCAAGAGATCCTTGTGCTTGATCGCCTTGCCGCACCTGGCGGCAAGATGCGGACGCTGCCATCCAAGGCCGGCCCCATAGATGCGGGGCCAACCGTGCTGACGATGCGGCACGTCTTCGACGATTTGCTGGCCTCTGTAGGTGAAAAGCTCGAAGATCACGTGACGTTGATTCCGCAGGATATTCTGGCGCGGCACTGGTGGCCGGACGGCAGCAGCCTGGACCTGCACGCCGATCCCGAGGAAAGCGCCGCCGCGATCCGCGCCTTCTCTGGCGCGAAATCGGAACGGGAATTCCACGCCTTCAACCGTCGCGCGGCGCAGTTGTTCAAGGCTTTCGACGCGCCGATGATGCAGGCGGCAGAACCAAGCCTGTCTTCCCTGACATCGCATGTGATGCGCAATCCCGCCCTGATCCCGGCCATGGCGCCGCAGTCGAGCCTGGCCGAAATGTTGTCGCGACAGTTCAGCGATCCGCGTCTTGCGCAGCTTTTCGGGCGCTATGCCACCTATGTCGGCGGTTCTCCCTATCGGTCGCCGGCGATCCTGGCCTTGATCTGGCAGGCCGAAGCCGGCGGCGTCTGGTGCGTCAAGGGCGGTATGCACCAATTGGCAAAGTCCCTTGCCCTGCTAGCCCAATCGCGCGGCGTCGTGTTTTCGCATGGCGCGCATGTCACGCGGATCGACGCCACGGGCGGCCAGGTCCGCGCTGTGCACCTTGCCGGCGGGGAAAGAATTCCGGCGGATGCGGTTGTCTTCAACGGAGATCCACGGGCCCTGGCAACCGGTGCGCTTGGCCCGGATGTCGGGGATGTCGCAGCAACCACGCGCAACAGCGCCCGCAGCCTGTCGGCCAGGGTATGGTCATTCGCGGCGAAACCGTCAGGCCCGGATCTTGTCCATCACAATGTCTTCTTCAGCGCCAATCCCCGCGCCGAATTCGCAGCTTTGGAAAAGGGTCGGCACCCCGATGCGCCCACGCTTTACATCTGCGCCGAGGATCGCGGACAGGGCAGCCCCCTGCCCGAACATGAACGATTCGAAATCATAGCGAACGCACCACCCATCACTGGCCCCACATCGACCCTTGAGGATTTCCCGGCATGTCAGACGCAGACTTTTCAAACTCTCGCCCGTTTCGGTCTGACCTTCGACACACAGCCGGGACCCGAGGCTCTGACGACACCTCAGGGCTTCGACCGTCTTTTTCCCGCTTCGACCGGATCCCTCTACGGGCAGAGCCCGCACGGCATGATGGCGGCATTCCAGAGACCGACGGCGCGGACACAGATCCGCGGGCTTTACCTGGCTGGCGGGGGAACGCATCCGGGAGCGGGTGTCCCGATGGCAACCCTCTCCGCGCGGCACGCAGCCGAGGCGATCTTGAAAGACCTTTCTTCAACATCGAGGTCCCGCCAAATGGTTATGCCTGGTGGTATGTCGACGGCATAAGCGAGGACGGCAGGCGCGCCGTTTCCGTGATCGGCTTCATCGGGTCGGTGTTTTCGCCTTGGTATCGCTGGTCGGGTAGACGCGACCCGGCAAATCACTGCTGCATCAACGTGGCGACCTACGGACCGGGCGGGCGCTTTACCATGACGGATCGCGGCCGGTCCGCCCTGCGCCAGACCGCGTCCCGGCTTGAGGTTGGACCCTCGATGATGCGGTGGGATGGTGGGGCGCTGATCATCGACATCGATGAGGTTTCCGGCCCGCCCATCATCAGCAGGGTCCGCGGACAGATCAGGGTCACGCCCTCGGCCATTACCGGGGTCGAACTGCCACTGACACCGGATGGCGCCCATGTCTGGCGGCCTTTCGCGCCAACCTCCAGCATCGAGGTCGAGCTGAACAGCCCCGGTTGGCAATGGCAGGGGCATGGCTATTTCGATGCGAACTTCGGCATCCGCGCGCTTGAAGATGATTTCACCTACTGGACCTGGGGGCGCTATCCGACAGAGGCAGGAAGCACATGCTTTTACGACGCGACGCGTCTGGACGGCAGCGAACTGGCGGCAGGCATACAGTTTGACGCGGACGGCGCTGCGCGGGTGATCCCCCTACCCCCCAAGACGAAAATGCGCCGCAGCCTGTGGGCCGTGGCGCGTGAAACCCGCGCCGACCCCGGCTATCAGCCGAAGCAGGTCAAGAACATGCTGGATGCGCCATTCTACAGCCGGTCGGCCGTACGCACCCAGCTCGATGGCGTGGAAACCGTGGGCGTGCATGAGGCGCTGGATCTCAGGCGCTTTCGTAGTCCGCTTCTCAAACCGATGCTGGCCGTTAGGGTGCCCCGGCGACCCAACTGGGCCTTTCGCGATTGATCAGGCGCCCCGCGCGATCGCGGGGTTCAGGCGCCAGACAGAGGCGTTCAGCGCGGCAGCGATCGTCACCCAAAGCAGGTAGGGCACGAAAAGAAGCCCCGCGATCCAATCCACCTGCCACAGCGCGATCAACGCGCCAAGCACGGCAAGCCACAGGGCGGCGATCACGAGAAAGGCAAGCCTGATCTTCTTGAGACCGAAGAATACGGGCGTCCAAAGCCCGTTCAGCGCGATCTGCAGCGCCCAGAAGGCCATGGCATATTGGCTGTCAGGCAGGACAGCCGCCCGCGCACCCGCCGCAGCCATGCAGCCGTAGAGCACGAACCATGTGACGGGAAAAACCCAATCCGGCGGGGTCCAGCCTGGTTTGTTCAGGGCGCGATACCATTCGCCGGGCTGAAACAGCCCGCCTGTCATGCCTGCCCCAAGGCAGGCCCCGAGGAATACAAGGAACAAGAGCCAATCCATATCGATCAGCTAGTCCCTTCGGTCCCCGTAATCAAGGCCGCCCGTTGTGTGCGGCTATGTTGCTCAAGCTGTGCCAGCGCGCCGATCAGCGCATCGGACCGGCTTGTCTGCCGCTGTGGACGGCGTGCTGCGGCATCGACAAGAAAGCGCACCTCGTCAAGCGGCTGGGCATAGAGCAGGGCGGATTTCGGCATGACCATCGTCGCCCCTGCGCGCAGCATCGACAGGCCCAACCAACCGATCTTTTGCGGCTTGGATGTATGCGCGCGTGTCGTGAGGGAATCATAGCCGGCCTTCTGCACCTGCGCGCCGATCCCGGCATAGATGAAGCGGGCGGCAAAGATCCCGGGGCGGACGGTGCGCGGCAGACCAGCCACCCCTGCTTCGGACCGGGCATAAAGCCGATCCGCCTGCACCAGCAGTCGGCGCACCATCTGGCGGATCGCCTTTGTGGGACGGGGATTGTTCAGAAATGCCTCAGGGTCCAGGCCCGCTTCGGCCAACCAGTCGGTTGGCAGGTAAAGACGATGTTCCATGGCGTCTTCGCCCACATCGCGGGCGATGTTGGTCAATTGCATCGCGACACCCAGATCACATGCGCGCGCCAGCGCATCGGGGCAACGCACCCGCATCAGGACGCACATCATCGCACCGACGGCCGCCGCCACGCGGGCGCAGTAGTCGTAAAGCTCGGATTGCGTCGCATAGCGGCGCCCCATCGCGTCCCAGGCCAGCCCTTCCAGCAAAGCCTCGGGCAAGGCCCTTGGCATGTCGAAATCTTCCACCATGGCGGCAAATGCGCGATCGGCGGGCGAGTTGAGCGGTCGGCCCTGATAGGCCAGATCCAGACGATCCCGCAGGGACAAAACCGCCCGCGCCTTTTCAGGTTGCAGATCGACGGCATCATCCGCCAGACGGCAGAAGGCATAAAGCGCCAGTGCCGGTTCACGCACCTTTGCCGGCAGAAGGCGCGAGGCCGCGTGAAACGACAGCGACCCGTGGCGGATCGCCTCTTCGCAATGGGCCATGTCCCGTGGGTCGATCATCGCCGTGCCGCCAGGATCGTTTCAGGATCGGGCACCAGCTGATCCAGCACCTCGGCGCTGGAAACCACACCGGGCAAGCCCGCACCGGGATGTGTCCCCGCACCGACAAGGAAAAGGCCGGGCACAGTCTCGTTGACGTTATGGGGCCGGAACCACGCGCTTTGCAGGATGCGCGGTTCGATGGAAAAACCCGACCCATAGGGGCTGAGGTAGCGATCGCGGAAATCCTCGGGCGTGAAAATCAATTCCTCGGTCAGGTGATCCGACAGGCCGGGCAGAAGCTGATCCTCGAGCACCTTGATCATCTTGTCGCGGTAAGCAGCCGATTCCGCTTTCCAGTCCACGGGATTGTCATGGCCCAGATGCGGCACAGGACTGAGGACGTAGAAGGTATCATCCCCTTCCGGCGCGACCGACGGATCGGTGACGCTGGGCCGATGCACATAAAGGCTCATGTCGTCGGCCAGCTTGCCCTTGATGAAGATATCATGGACCAGACCCTTGTAGCGCGGCGCGTTCAGGATCGTATGATGGCCGACATCCGACCACCTGGTCCGGGTGCCTTTTGTGCCGAAATACCAGACATAAAGACCCATCGACCAACGCGACGCCTTGAGCTTGCCATCGGTCCACCGCTTCCTGGCGTGATTTCGCAACAGGCGCGTGTGTGTATGCCCCGCATCGGCGTTGGAGATGACGATATCCGCGTCGATCCGCTCGCCCCCCGCCAGCCTTACGCCAGCGGCGCGGCCATTCTCGATCAGGATCTCATCCACCTCGGTCCTGTAACGCAGCAAACCGTGCTGCTCCTCGATCACGCGGACCATGGCTTGGGCGATCGCGGCCACGCCACCCATGGCGTAATGCACCCCGAATTCCTTTTCGAGGTGACTGACCAGGATATACATCGAGGTGACGTTGAACGGATCGCCCCCGATGAATAGCGGATGAAACGAAAACGCCATGCGCAGGCGCTCGTCCTTGAAGCGTTTGGCCGCATGGGCATAGACCGAGCGGTCCGCGCGCATCCGGGCGAAGGTTGGCAGCACCTTCAACAGGTCGGTGAACTTGTGCATGGACCGGCGGCCCAGATCCTCGAACCCGAACCAGTAGCGGCTTTCGCTGTCCCTGAGGAACCGGTCATAGCCCGCAACATCACCCGGCGACAGGCGCGCCACCTCGGCCCGCATGGCGGCGGTGTCCTGGCAGGCGGTGAAGGTCGAGCCATCCGGCCAGCGGATCTCGTAGAAGGGATTCATCGGGCGCAGGTCGACTTCGGCGTGGAAGTTGCGACCACAGATCGCCCAGAGTTCCTTGAATATCTGCGGCACCGTGACAATGGTGGGACCCAGGTCGAAACGATGACCATTCTTCGTGATCGCGGAGCCGCGCCCGCCGGGCATGTCCAGCTTGTCGATGACAGTGACGCGATACCCCCGCGCACCCAGTCGCATGGCCGAGGCCAAACCACCCAGACCGGCACCGATCACGACGGCATGTGGCGCAAGCGCGCGGGCGGCTTCGTCTGCAAGACGGGGATCGACTCGTGTCATCATTCGTCAACAGTAACATGTCTAGTTTAGTTTACAATCTGCTGCGTATGATCTTTTCAATTCTGATGGGGCATGTCAGACTAACTTGACACCCGCGACGAAAGAAGGGCCATGCAGACCGTCAGCCTCAGCCTTTTCCGCTATGACAGCGTGACGGACCGCCTTTGGGCGCTGGCAATGATGGGGGCCGCACGCCTGTGGATGCCGCGCGTTCCCGGCATCGGTTTCTGGAAGCTCTGCGGATCGGGCACGGGCGAGGGTTTTACACCGGTTCCGAATACAGGTGTCTACGCGATCCTGGCGACTTGGCCAGATGAGGCTACTGCCCGCGAACAGACCGCGGGAGCATCGATCTTTCAGCGCTACCGCCGCCGGTCGGTCGAAGACTGGACCGTGTTCCTGGCCCCCACGTCCGCGCGTGGCGTGTGGTCTGGCGTCGCCCCCTTCACGGTAACCGAGACCCCCTGCCCCGGTCCACTTGCAGCCCTGACGCGCGCAACCGTCAAGCCGTCAGTCGCCTTGAAATTCTGGCGCAAGGTGCCGGATATCAGCCAGGTGATCGGCGCTGACCGCAACGTGGCATTCAAGATCGGCATCGGCGAGGTGCCCTTGTTGCACCAGGTCACCTTTTCGATCTGGCCCGATACCGCCAGCATGGCCGATTTCGCCCGCAAGGATGGACCGCACGCCAAGGCGATCCGCGCTGTTCGCGACGGCAACTGGTTTCGCGAAGAACTTTACGCCCGCTTTCGTGTCCTGGGTGACACCGGCAGCTGGCAGGGCGCAAGCCCGCTTAACAGACTGGACAGACCTGCATGACAGCACCCTTCCCTTTTTCGGCCATCGTGGGACAGACCGCGATGAAACAGGCGATGATCCTGACGGCAATCGACCCGGGTATCGGCGGTGTGCTGGTCTTTGGCGATCGGGGCACGGGAAAATCCACGGCTGTGCGGGCGTTGGCGGCGCTTTTGCCCCCGATTACCGCAATCGAAGGATGTCCCGTCAACTCTGCCAGGATCGAGGATTGCCCGGAATGGGCCGAAATAGGCTCGAAAAAAGTGGTGTCGCGGCCGACTCCGGTGATCGACTTGCCGCTTGGTGCCACCGAAGATCGGGTGGTCGGCGCGCTGGATATCGAACGCGCCCTGACACGCGGAGAGAAGGCATTTGAGCCGGGTTTGCTGGCGCGGGCCAATCGCGGCTATCTTTACATCGATGAAGTCAACTTGCTGGAGGATCACATCGTCGATCTTCTGCTGGACGTGGCCCAATCCGGCGAGAACGTAGTCGAACGCGAGGGCCTGTCGATCCGCCATCCGGCCCGCTTCGTTCTGGTGGGTTCGGGAAACCCCGAAGAAGGCGAATTGCGACCCCAGTTGCTGGACCGTTTCGGCCTGTCCGTGGAAGTGAGATCACCGACCGATATCGAGGAACGGATCGAGGTGATCCGACGCAGGGACGCCTATGAGACGGACAAGGGCGCCTTCATGAAACGCTGGCGCAGTACCGACACCAAGATCCGCAACCGCATCCTGGCGGCGCGCGAAGCCCTGCCCCGGATCACGACGCCGGAGTCCATCCTGCGGGATTGTGCCGAGCTTTGCGTGGCCCTGGGATCTGACGGATTGCGCGGTGAGCTGACCCTGCTGCGCAGCGCCCGGGCGCTGGCAGCTTTCGAGGATGACACGACCCTGAGCCGCGAGCATCTGCGTGCGATCGCCCCCTCGGCCCTGAGCCACCGCCTGCGTCGCGATCCATTGGACGAGGCAGGATCGGCGACCCGGGTTGCCCGGACTGTCGCGGATGTTCTGGGGTGAGCGAGGCCGGTGACAGATGGGATGCCGCCTGCCTGGCGCTGCGCCTTCTGGCGGTGGACCCAGACGGGCTTAAGGGACTTTGCCTGCGCGCACGATCCGGGCCGGCACGACAGACGTTTCTGACGCTGCTCGATGCGATTCCCCTGCCCCGGGTCAAACTGCACCCGACGATTACGGACGAACAGCTTTTCGGCGGCATCGACCTGACAGCTACGCTGGCTGGTGAAAAAATTGTTTTTAATCAAGGACTTATTGAAAATCCAAGCATGATGGTTCTGACCATGGCGGAGCGCGCAGGGTCTGACCTTGCTGCAAAGCTTGCACAGGTTCTGGATGGCGACAAGGGTCACTGCCTGATCATGCTGGACGAAGGTGCAGAACCGACAGAGCATGCCCCCCCTGCCCTGACCGAGCGCCTTGCCTTTCATGTGGATCTTGACGGATTGGGCGCACGGGATCTGACGCCCGTCCTGTTTGACCACGAAAGCCTGACCGCGGCGCGTGCGCGCCTGGCACATGTCCCCGCGGGGGCCGACGAAGTAGCGGCATTGGTCACGCTGGCCGCGCGCTTTGGCATCGACAGCCTGCGCGCGCCCCTTCTGGCCTTGCGCACGGCGCGCGCCAATGCAGCGCTTCATGACCATGACCGCGTGACGGCGGAGGACCTGGCGCTGGCAGTCAGCCTTGTCTATCCGTCACGCGCGACGATGCTGCCCGCCGACGAGGATGAAGCCCCGCCAGAGACTGACCAGCCCGCACCACAGGAGAACCCGAAGGAAGGTGACAGCAACGAACCCTCGGGCGAAATCCCGGATGAAATGCTGATCGAAGCGGTTCGCGCGCTGCTGCCTGCCCATTTGCTTGACCAGCTTGTCCCCGCGGGGACAACTCGGGGTGCCAGCGGATCCGGCGGGGCCGGGGCGCGCCACAAGGGCAACAGGCGCGGGCGCCCCCTGCCCTCACGTCACGGGCGGATCGATGGCACATCGCGGATCGACCTTGTCGCCACATTACGCGCGGCCGCGCCCTGGCAACCGATGCGACGCAGGGCCACGCCCCTGGCAAAAGGCCTGCTGATCCGCCCCTCGGACATCAGGTTGAAGCGGTACGAGGAAAAATCCGACCGCTTGCTGATCTTTCTGGTCGATGCTTCGGGGTCTGCTGCCATGTCGCGACTGGGCGAGGCGAAGGGCGCGGTCGAGATCCTTCTGGCGGAGGCTTATGCCCGACGCGACCATGTGGCGCTGATCACGTTCCGTGGTGTGGCGGCAGAGGTGCTTCTGCCCCCGACGCGGTCGCTTGTTCAGACCAAGCGCCGGCTGGCCACCCTGCCCGGTGGCGGCGGCACTCCCTTGGCGTCCGGCTTGAAAGCAGCCAGCGAACTGGCCCTGCACGCACGCTCACGCGGGCTTAGTCCGACGCTGGCGTTGCTGACCGACGGGCGCGCCAATATCACGCTTGAGGGCAGCGCCGATCGCACGCAGGCCGCGATGGATTCCGAGACCTTGGCAAGGCTGATCCGGGCGCAAGCCATCCCTGGCCTTGTCCTGGACATGTCAGCCCGGCCACAGGACACCCTGCGCGTGCTGGCGGCCCAGATGGGGGCACCCTACCTGCCCCTGCCGCGTGCCGATGCAAAACGGTTGAGCAGCGCAATTTCATCCGCGCTGGAAGGTTAGATCGTGGATTGGGATCGGGATCTTCCCACATGGCCCAATGCGGCGCTGTCGCGTCGCGTGGTGCATCGACCGCATCGCTGGCATGTCCAGGAAGCTGGCCAGGGGCCAATGGCCCTGCTGATCCATGGCGCGGGCGGCGCAACCCATAGCTGGCGCGATGCGCTGCCGGACCTGGCAAGGAACCTGCATGTGATTGCCATCGACCTGCCCGGCCAGGGGTTTACGCAGCTGGGTTCGCGCCAGCGCTGCGGCCTTGATCACATGAGCAGCGACATCGCCGGACTTTGCCAAGCGCAAGGATGGCAGCCCGATACGATCATTGGCCATTCCGCCGGGGCCGCCATTGCCCTGCGCCTGTCCGAGAAACTGGTGTCCCCGCGGGGACAGCCCCCTATGGTTATCGGTCTGAACGCGGCGCTCGGGCATTTCAAGGGTGTAGCTGGCTGGCTGTTTCCGGCCCTTGCAAAGATGCTGGCCCTGAACCCTTTGACCGCCGGACTGTTTGTCAGATCCGTCGCGGCGCCGGGGCGCATTCAGTCTCTGATACGCTCTACAGGGTCTGATCTGGATGACAGGGGCATGGCGCTGTATGAACGCCTGATCCGCGACAAGGGGCATGTCGAAGCAACGCTTTTGATGATGTCGCAATGGAAACTGGATCGGCTATTGGCGGATCTGCCGCGCATCAGCGCAAGAACGGTTCTGATTGCCGGCACGAACGACAAGGCCGTGCCATGCGAAACTTCGATGAGCGCCGCCAAGCGCATGCCGAATGCCCGGTACATCGAACTGCCCGGCCTGGGACATCTGGCCCATGAAGAGCAGCCAAGCATGACATGCGACATGATCATCACGCTGTTGCGCGATGAAGGCATATTGACGCGCAACAGAGACTGATCAGCCCTCAAGACTGTCGAGGAAAGCGCGCAGCGCCTGTTCCAGTTTGCGCCGGTCAAGCGCGGAGAAATCCCGCGCAAACTGCACCTCGACGCGCCCATCAGAGGCCACGCATTTCGCAAGCCCATCGGGCCGGGCCAGTCTGATCGTGGTCTTTGCTGTCGTCCCTGCAGGTGCCTTGACCGATGGCTTGACCTGCTGCTGACCAGCGCCCGCCTTTGCAGGCTTGGTCACATCCCGCAGCAAGGCCAGTTCGGCATCTGCATCCCGGTCAGGCATATTCGCAAGCACCGCCCGAATTCGTCCCGCTAGGCCCGCGTCCTCATCCATCATCTTGACCAGTTGCAGACCCAATGCGCGGGGGATCGCCTCGGCATGGGCCAGATCATTGCCAAGCAGGCGCATCAGTTCGGCAAAATGCTTGATATAGCTGCGCTTCTGCCGGCCGGCAGAGGCATAGAGGCGATCAACCGCCTCGTTGATATCAAGGTCTTCCTGCGTTTCCTCGCGCTTGTAGGCCCAGGCAAGCTGCGCCATCTCGGCAAAGGAGATATCCCGGCGGATCAGGTTTTCATCCACCATGCGCTGGTAAAGCTTGGCCAGACGCGCGCCGCGCGCCATCAAGCCTGCCGGGATTTTCGCATAGGCCGGATCGCCGGTTTCCGCATAAAGCTCGCGGTAGGCCGAGAGGCGGCGAAAACCCTGGACCAGTTCATATTCACCATCACCGACCTCTTCAACGCGGATCGGGTTTGAGAGGCCCACAGCCTGTATGGAGGACTTCAGCTCATCCAGTTCAGGATCACGTTTCGCCACGCGGTCGCGCGTCAGCTTGGACATACGCACCTGATCCAGCGGGACGAGATCAACAATGAGCCCGCTTTTCTTCAATGCGACGAAAGCATGCGCCAAGCGATCATTCTCGGCGCGGATCGCCGCTTCTGCTGCCTGCCTGTCGGCCAGCGCAGCCGCATTCTCTCCGATGGCCGTGGCCATCGGACCACGCCGAGCCTCTGCCTCTGTCCCCGCGGGGACGGGGCTTTCCGCCTCGGGATCGAGGGCGGCGGCGTCGAATTCGATATCGAAGACGCGTCTTTTCTTGCTCATGCCGATGCCTCCATCTGATCCCAGGCCGCCAGGACATTGCCCTTGAATTCTTCGTAAGCGGTGTCGAACGATCCACGTGCGCGGCGCCAGGTTTCCCTTGTCATGTCGCGATAATCCGTCTCGTAGATCGACGACAGGAAACGGCCGGATTGCTCTACCGCGCGGGTCATCTCGATCGTGTTGGAACACAGCCGATCGCCAAACACCTTGCCGAATGCCTGCTGCATCGCGCGGTGCAATTCGTTGTTCGGTTCGAACCGGGTGAGCAGGAAGCGGATATCGTAGAACGCCTTGGGCAGGGTCATTGTCCCCGCGGGGACAAGCCCGGCAAAGCGCGACAGATCCTCCAGCGCCTCGGCCAGCTGACCGATGAAAGAGGTGGTGCTGTCGTATTCCCAATAGCCGGGGCCGGACGGAATATAGAGCATGTCGGCGGCGAAGACCGCGTTCATCGACTGGTATCCGATGGCGGGGGGGCAATCGAAGAGCACCAGATCGTAGGCGTCAGCCGGCAATTGATCCAGAAAACGGGATACGGCGGCAAAGAACGACCATTCTGGGTTCATGTGCCGATATTGCGCACTGGCAAATTCCACGAAGGCCGCGTTGGCACAGCTGGGCACGATATCGATGGTGGACCAGTTCGTCTGCTTGATGAAATCGGTGACGCGCAGATCCGCGAGACCAAGTTCGGTGATCGACGCGGGAAGACGGCGTTGGGGCAGGGTAGTGCCACTTTCGGCACCGCGCACCGCCGAATTCATGCGTGCCGTTTCCCGCGCAAGATCCCGCGCCATGATGCCCCAGACGGTATATTCCTCAGTCACATCGGTCAGGCCCATTGAATGCGACAAGGTCGCCTGCGGATCGAAGTCGACGCAGAGCACACGGTACCCATCGAGCGCGGCCGCATGGGCAAAATGCAAGGCGACCGTTGACTTGCCTGCGCCACCCTTGAAATTGGCGATAGCCGCCCGGAAGGCCCGCTTGCCCATGGGGCGGCGCGGCATGAGCGACTTGCGGTTCACCTTGAGCTTGCGTCGCATCTCGTTGATCTCGTCAAGGGCATACCACCGCTGCCGGCCATCTTCCTCGACCAACCCTTGCGGCAGGGAGGGATCACTGGCGAGTCTTCCACGCAGCGTCGACTGGTTGACCTTGAAGATCAGCTCGGCCACCTCCCAACTGGAAAAACGGCGCAGCGTCTTTTCGCGCTGCGGCGAATAGGTCTGTTGCCTGATGAACCCCTGCATCTTGAGGGACTGAGCCTGGAGGCGCGCAAGGTCCGCATGCGTAAACATTTATGCTCCTGTCCCTGCGGGGACGCTAATTTCTTTCGTTTCCAGATTTACGCTGGATTTGCCAAAAAGGCAAAACCGAATATCATCAATCCGGCGGTTACGGCTTGGTAGGGAAACACCCCTGCAAGAGCAGGTAAAAAGGAACTGCTGCAACCGGGGTAACGATTCGCAGTCATGGCATCCTGATTTGATCCGGCTACATCTGGTAGGGTGACATTGGAAAACAGAACACCACAGATTGGGGGACATTTTCGGACAATTAGGGGACACACTGGTTGTCACCTAATACCAGGCAATACCGTTTTTCTAACCCTGAAGGGTTTAGAAGAGCGCCCAGAAGAAGACAGTCCTTGACAGAATCGGGCATCAGGACGCAAATCAGATAGAACTGGCGAAAAGCGATGTGTTGCGTTAATCTGACCGCCAGAAGAACAAGATCAGGGCACAGATCCTGACAGAGGCAGTTCCCGGCATCACCGGACCACGAGCGAGGTTTCCCGATGGTTTCAGTAAAACCTGTCGGCCGGTCTGCGGCCGTGCGCAAGTATGACTTGCTGACAGCGATGGGGGTATATGCGCTGTCGCAGGAGAAGGCTGTTCAGAGACGGATCCTGCGGCTGATGACGCTGATCACGGCGCGCTACAATTGGCAGCGGGACGAACTGGCCGTGGGTCAGCGCGAAATCGCGCGGATGTGGTTCGTCGACGAACGGACCGTGAAGCGCGAAATGGCCCATTTGCGGGCGATGGGCTGGCTTGTCATACGGAGACAGGGCGCGCGTGGGCATGTGACGGAATACAGGCTCGATATCAGCCAGATCGAGGCGGATACCCGTCCTGTCTGGATGGATGTCGGTCCAGACTTCGCACAAAGGATGTCGGGCATTCCCGAGCAGGATGATCGCGTCGTGCCCTTGCCATTGCGCGGTGCGGAGGTGCCGGCCCCCGATTTGTCATCCGGCACGGAATGGGCCTTGGCGCAAGCCATGCTGCATCGGGAAGATGCGGCGCTTTATGGTGCGTGGCTGCGCGCGGTCACACGGACGGGCAGGGCAGGGGGACGCTTGATGCTGAAAGCGCCAAGCCGGTTCCATGCGGCTTATGTGCAGACCCACCTGACCGGTCGCATCCTGCAGGCATGCCGCGCGATAGACCCCGAGGTGAGCGAGGTTGTCATCGAGGGATGATGTGGCACTATTCCGGCGTGATTAGCATCTGCAGACAGATTAGCGACCCTTCCAAACAGGGTCCCGCTTTTCGGCAAAGGCTTTTGCCCCTTCCAGCTGATCCTCGCTGGAATAGAGCCTGTCCACGGTGACGAACTGACGCTTCGTGATCCTGTTCAGCGCGTCCTGGAACCGCATGTCTTCGGCCTCGCGAACCACTTCCTTGATCGCTGCGTAAACCAGCGGTGGCCCGCTTTCCAGAAGGCGGGCCAGATCCCATGCCGCAGGCAACAGACCCTGGGGTGTTGTGATTTCCTTGAGAAGCCCCCAGCGCAAGGCTTCTTCGGCGTCGAACCAACGCCCGGTCAGCAACAGGTCCATGGCGACATGGTAGGGAATACGCTTTGGCAGCTTGATCGAGGCGGCATCCGCGACCGTGCCGGACCGGATTTCCGGCAGAGCAAATGTCGCCGTGCTTGAGGCAAGTATAAGATCGCAGCTGAGCGCCAGTTCAAGGCCGCCGCCGCAGCAGATCCCGTTCACCGCCGCGATGACGGGCTTGTTCAGGTTGGGCAGTTCCTGCAGACCGCCAAAGCCGCCGACACCGTAATCGCCATCCACGGCATCGCCATCTGCGGCCGCCTTGAGATCCCAACCCGGGCAAAAGAATTTTTCACCCTCGGCGCGCAGAATGGCCACCCGCAGGCTGTCATCGTCACGAAACGCGCGGAACACCTCGCCCATGATCCGGCTTGTCGCCAGATCGATCGCATTGGCCTTGGGGCGGTTCAGCGTCACCTCGAGAATTGCGTTCTCGCGACGCGTCAGGATCGGTCCTTCGGTTCGCATCTGCATCATGTTGCTTCCTTCCAGATCACGGCATCCGCTGCGACCGCGCCGCTTTCGCGCACCATCAGCGGATTGATTTCGATTTCTTCAAGCATTGGATCGGAGTCGAGCAACCCTTGAAGCGTCATGGCCACCGTGACAACCGCGGCTACATCGGCCCTTGGCCTGCCGCGGTAGCCGTCCAGCATTGGCCACAGCCGCAATAAACGCAGGGCGGCGTCGATGTCGGTTTGCGAGCATGGCAGCACGACGGTGACGGTATCAGCCAGCAATTCTGCGGCAATCCCGCCAAAGCCGAGCGTCAGGGTCGCGCCATAAACGGGATCGCGCCGCACGCCGATCATCAACTCGGCCAGGGTGCCGGTTACCATTTCCTCGGCAAGGTAGCCGGAGGCGCCTTGCATCTCTGGCTGGTCGTCCAGAGATGGCAGGTTCAGACGCACGGCGCCAGCTTCGGTCTTGTGGGCAAAGCCCAGACCTTTCAGGGCAATCGGCGGATGCAGTGCCTTGGCCAATGACCGCAAGGCTTGCAGGGTAGGGGCGCTGACCCATCGCGGAACCGCGATATTGGCCTGCTGCAAGAGGGCCTTGGCGTCATTCTCGGGGATCAGGGACAGGGGACCGTTGCGCGTGATCGGCGCGTAGGGTCGCCATCCAGCCTGGCCCGGCATCACCTGCGCCGCTTTCAGTGCCGCCAAAGCGGTTTCTAGACCCATCAGGGGGGCGATCCCCTGATCCATCAGGGCGATGGCGCGGTCCTCGTCGAAGTTTTCGGGCATGGATGCGACAGGGAATGCCGGCTTTCCGGTGGCGCGCCCCGCCGCGACAATCGCGTTGAGGGCAGGTTCAAAGCTGGCCGGATCGCAGCGATCCGGTCGCGGGGGGTCGATGATGAACAGCCCCGCGTCATACCCTTGCAGCATCGTGGTGAAAACATCGGTGGTGCGCGGTCCGTCGCCCCAGATGAATGTATGATAATCCAGTGGGTTCGCGATCGTAACGATCGGGCCAAGGATGTCATGCAATCTGTCACGCTGCGCCTGTGCAGGTGGTGGGAAGTCCAGCCCGAATGGTGCGGCAAGGTCTGCGACCAACCCGGCTTCCCCACCGGAACAGGATAGAGAACAGAGCTTGCGACCAAGGCCAGACCCGTGAAGATGCAGGATTTTCAGCGTCTCGATCAACTCGGCCGGGGTATTGACCTCGGCTACGCCGATCTTGCGCAGATAGGCGGAGGAGGCGGCGCCGCCGCCTGCCAGTGAAGCCGTGTGCGAACTTGCGGCGTGTTGTGCGGCTTCGGTCTTTCCCGACTTGATGGCGACAATCCCCTTGCCGGCAGCCTGCGCTGCCTCGACCACCTCGGCGAAAGCCGAAGCATCCCCCAGACCTTCGATGTAGAGCCCCAATGCGGTGACCCTTTCATCCGCAAGAAGGGCCTTCGCCAGTGTGGAAAGGCTGACTTGCGCGGCGTTTCCCAGACAGGCCACATAGGCAATGGGCAGACCACGGGCCTGCATGGTCAGGTTGATCACAATATTCGAGGATTGGCTGAGCAGGGCAACACCACGCGTGACGCGTCGCCCGCCATGCTGATCGGGCCAGAGCAGGGCCCCGTCCAGATAGTTTATCACGCCGTAGCAGTTCGGGCCCAGTACCGGCATCGTGCCCGCCCTGCGCACAAGCTGGTCCTGCAGATCGCTTTCGCCGGCCTCGCGCCAGCCAGAGGCGAAACAGATGGCCCCGCCTGCACCCATTGCCGCCAGGTCACCGACTACGTCCAGCGTGGCATGGCGATTGACCCCGACAAATGTTGCATCAGGCGGCGCGGGCAGATCGGATATGGTGGGAAAACAGGGCACTCCGCCGATATGGCTTCGGGTCGGGTGAACCGGCCAGACAGGCCCGTCGAATTGCATGCGCTGACATTGCTCGACGACATTCGCCGCCCAGTTGGATCCCAGAACGGCAATCGAGCGGGGACGTAGCAGCCGGGACAGGTCCATCACGCCCCCAGCGGTCGGAGCAGTTCGCGGCTGATGATATGGCGCTGTATTTCCGAGGTGCCCTCCCATATCCGCTCGACACGGGCGTCGCGCCATATGCGTTCAAGCGGCAGTTCATCCATCAGACCCATGCCCCCGTGGATCTGGATCGCCTCGTCCGCGACCATCGCCAGAACCTCGGTCGCCTTCAGCTTGGCCATGGCCATATCGGCATCGGTGACGTTGCCCTGATCGAACTTCCATCCCGCCTCCCATGTCAGAAGCTCTGCGGCCTTTAGTTCCATCGCCATATCCGCCAGCTTGAAGCTGATGCCCTGGAACTTGCCGATCTGCTGGCCGAATTGGCGGCGTTCCGCAGCATAATTCAAGGCATGGCCCAGTGCGCGGTTGGCACGTCCCAGACATGTAGCGGCCACTTGCAGCCGCGTGGCCCCCAGCCAGTCATTGGCAACATCAAAGCCTTTGTGGACCTCGCCAAGGATGTTTTCGGCAGGGATGCGGCAATCGTCGAATTCAAGGATTGCATTGCTGTAGCCCCGGTGGCTGACGTTGCGATACCCGTCGCGAACAGTGAAACCGGGCGTACCCTTGTCCACGAAAAAGGCCGTGATCTTCTTTTTCCTGCCTCTTGGCGTGTCTTCCTCGCCCGTTGCCATGAAAGCGATGGTGAAGCCCGCGATATCGGCATGGCTGATGAAATGCTTGGTGCCGTTCAGAATCCAGTCGCTGCCGTCCTGACGGGCACTTGCTTGCATCCCGCGCAGATCGGACCCGGCCCCCGGTTCCGTCATGGCCAGGCAATCCCAGGTTTCGCCCCGCAGGCAGGGATAGAGGTATTTCTGCCGTTGCGCCTCGTTTCCAGCCAGCAGGATGTTTGATGGGCGCGCGACGCAAGTCCAGTGCAGCGCATAGTTGGCGCGGCCCAGCTCGCGTTCGTAAAGCAGCCAGCTCAGCGTATCCAGCCCCGCGCCACCCACCTCTTCGGGCATATTGGCGGCATAGAGGCCTGCCGCCATTGCCTTGGCCTGAAGGTCGCGGATCAGCTCCATCGGCAGATGGCCGTGACGTTCCACCAGCGCTTCGTGCGGATAAAGCTCGGTCTCGACGAAGGCGCGGGTGGTATCGACGATCATCCGCTGTTCATCGGTCAGGGCGAAATGCATCAGCCTTTCCTTTCCCCGACGTAGCGACCGATGCTGCCGGGACGGGGCAGGGCGGCATGGGCGTCGCGAATACTGAACAGGTGTTCCAGAACCTCGGGTGCCGCAGGGCAGGCGCGGCCCGCTTTCATGTCCACATGCAGCAGCATCTGCTCGAGTGTCGCGACCGGCGTACCATCCTTTTCGATACGGATGAAAACATGCAGGCGTTTCTCGTCCGCGGACAGAACCTGAAGCGATCCGGTCAGACGGTCACCCAGCTTTGCCTCGCCCAGGTGCATGATATGGGTTTCGGCGGTGTAATAGCTGTGACCTGCCGCGACATAGTCCATACCGGCCCCGATGAGACGCAAGAACGCATCCGATGTTTCAGAACCGGCAAAAAGATAGCGGCTTTCGGTCATGTGACCGTTGTAGTCGATCCAGCCGGGAAGCACCTGCAGATGGGCCAGGGTCAATGGGGCATCGGCTGCATCGGCTTGCGCCAAAGCCTTGCGTCTTCCGGCATCATGCGCGTTCAGAACCCGGCCTGCGCCCCAGTCACGATCTTTCAGGGCGCGCATGAAACCGACAAGGTTGGAATCGCGGATGCGTTCCAGTTCCCGGATCGAATGGTGCCCGGATTGGGCGTCGGATTGTCCGGCGATCAGATCAACCAGTTCATCGTTGAATTCGGGCACATCCATCAGCTTGGTCCATGGCCATGTCAGGCAGGGGCCGAACTGTTCTAGGAAGTGTTTCATTCCCGCTTCACCGCCAGCGATGCGATAAGTCTCGAACAGGCCCATCTGGCCCCAGCGCAGACCAAAACCCATGCGGATCGCCTCGTCGATCTCTTCGGTGGTGGCGATGCCATCCTTGACCAGCCACAGCGCCTCGCGCCAGACGGCTTCGAGGAACCGGTCGGCGATATGGGCGTCGATCTCCTTGCGGATGTGCAGGGGGAACATGCCGATTTCGCGCAGGATATCCTTGGCGCGTTCGATCAGGGCAGGGTTGCTGGCTGCGCTTGGCACGACCTCGGCCAGGGGCAGCAGGTAAACCGGGTTGAACGGATGCGCCACGAAGATCGTTGCCGGATTTACCGCGCCTTCCTGCAATTGCGAGGGTTTATAGCCCGATGTCGATGATCCCAGCGGCGCATCCGGCGCATGCGCCTGGATCTCGGCATAGACGCGATGTTTCAGGTCCAGTCGTTCCGAGACGGATTCCTGGATGTAATCGGCCCCCTGCACTGCGTCCTTGATCGTGCTGGCAAAGCTCAAGCGGCCGATTGGTGGCATGGGCACATCCGACAAGGCAGGCAGCGATGCCTTGGCATTTGCCAGAACCTCATCGATCTTGCGCGGGGCTTCGGGATCGGGATCAAAGATCGCGACATCCCAGCCGTTCAACAGAAACCGAGCGGCCCAACCGCCGCCGATGACGCCACCGCCTATGATTGCCGCCTTCATTTCGGTGCCCTCTTGGTCAGTTTCAGACGCTTGCGGACCTCATCGGGTCCTATGACCCGCGCGCCCATGTTTTCGATGATGGTGACGGCGCGATCGACCAGTTGCGCATTGGTCGCCAGAACGCCTTTCTCAAGGTAAAGGTTATCTTCCAGACCCACGCGGACATTGCCGCCAGCCAGAACCGAAGCTGCCACA
>JAJLKH010000057.1:0-51723 GCA_033839205.1 Rhodobacterales bacterium
CGGTGATGAAGCTTTTTTGCGTTTCGCCCAGTTCGGTCAGAAGGGCGATCACCTCGCCCTCCAGGCGCTTCATCATTTCGAGCGCGACATAGAGGAAGTTGCCCGATCCGCAGGCCGGATCGAGCACGCGGATATGGCAAAGCTTGGTGTGAAACTCGCGGACAAGGGTGCGGGCGTCTTCATCCTTGCCATCCTGGGTTAGGCGTTGGACAGCGGTTTGCACATCGCGCCAATCCTCGCGCAGCGGGTCCATGATCGTGGGGGTCACGAGCCGTTCGACATAGGTGCGAGGCGTGTAATGCGCGCCCAGCTTGTGACGCTGGCGTTTGTCGAGCGCGCGTTCCAATAGCGTACCGAAGATGGCAGGCTCTACCTGCTTCCAGTCGGCCTGCGCAGCTTCGATCAGCAGACCAAGCTGGACGTTGTTAAGCGGAAGGGCTGTCGCTTCGGCGAAAAGCCCACCATTGAAGCGCTTAAGATCTGCCATTAAAATAGGTGAGAAGCCGCCCGTGTTCATGGTTTCCCAGAGTGTTTTTAATGCGGGCTGGGCGTGTTCAGGGTTCCCGCGCAGCTTTATCAAAAGGTCGCGGAAGCTGTTCTTTGGAATCAACTCCACATCCTCTGCGAACATTGAGAAGAGGCAACGCATCAAAAAGCGCGCGACCGCCTCGCTATTGTGTCCTTGGCTCTCGAAACTTTTTCCCAGCTCGGCCAGATGAGCCGCAATGTCCCGCGTGACCTTTGCTGCATGCAAAGACGGATCCAAGCTTTTTGGGTTGGTCCAGATTGTGCGCAACAGTTCCTGTGTTTCGGTTCCTTCAAGATCGTCCAAGGTGATCCGATAGCGGTTACCATCCGGGAACTGGTTGTAGCCTTGACCCTGGCCCGAGAAATCCGCGTAAAGCTCGATCACATGGCCAACATCGACGATCATCAAGAAAGGAGGCCAGCCGTCATCACGCGATACGGCGCGGGCGTAGCTGTCTGCTTGCGCGCGGGCACGCAGCATGGTGTCGTCCCATTTGGTGGTGCCGCGTTTGCCATGCCCTTGGCGGGCAACTGTCGGCGCCTGAGGCAGCAGGGATGATTGGAGATCGTCAGCCGGCGCATCCCGACCTTGCTTGGCCTCCATCACGAAATGACCGGCGCGATAAAGGTCGATGAAGCCGTGGTTCTGCTTATGAGTATGAGCGAAGCGAACTGGGCGCTCGAAGCGGTAGTTGTCGGTTTGCCCATCCGCTTGCGCAGGTAGCGGCTTCTCAACACCCAGAAGGTCGGCAAGTTCGATGGCGAACTGCTGGAAGTTTGCTCGTTCGCTACCGCCTGAGGATTTCCATCGACTTGTAAAGGCCTTGGCTGACATTTGAAATACTACCCTGAATAGACAGGGCAGATCGTGGGGTAGCCCTCCCGAGGGCGCAACAACTATTTTCTTCCAGAAATCAAGTTTCGGCCATTGTAACCTTTGACTTGCGAAAAGGTTGCAGATGGACGGCGCATCTTTTGGAAAGACTTACCCGATAGTGCTGCGCTTTGCGGGCTTAAGTCCGGACAATCTACGCCGCTTGGAGATGCACGCCAAGCGGGACGGTGGTGATGTTGGCCATTGTGATCCTGCCAAGAGAGAAGCTCAAAAGAACGCTAAGCCGCTGATCGGGGATGAAGACTGGATCAGCAAGACCCTTGGCAAGATCCACGAGATGCGCATGTGCAACTTCGCGGATGAACTTGACGCGCTCGAGAAGCGGAATCGACGGAAGGATCTTCAGCGACGAGTGATCGAGGGACCTCACGATCCATGGCGGCCGACGCGGCACGGGCCGCTGCGGGAGGTGATCCTGACGGTCAACAAGGAATGGTTCGCGGCGGATCCAGTGCAGTTTTTTGACCATGACTTCAAGACTGCCAATCGCGAGGCGCTGTTCCAACGCCGAGCGTTGGATTGGTTGCGCAAGGAGTTTGGTGAGGATGTCGTTTATGCCCGCGCGGATCGGGATGAGGCCGCCTATCACATCCATGCCGTTATCATGCCGCAAGTCGAGGTTGAGATAACCCGTAGGGATCTCAAGACCGGACAAGTCCGAGTCATCGCGAAACGCCAGATGCTGCAACCGTCTAAGCACGCAATCATCGAGGATTACGAAAAAGCGCAGGACAGCGTGGGCGAGTGGTTTGCCCCACTTGGTCTGGTGCGCGGTGAGCGCCACAAGGAAGCTTTCCGTAAGGCGATCAAGGCTGGGAAGGAACCTCCCAAGAAGCGCGTTCATGTCCGGACAGCAGAATGGCGCCGGAAGGAGGAGATCCGGCTCGATACAAAAGCGAAAGATCTCGATCGCAAAGAGGCAGAACTCGAGCTCAAGAAATGCCTTGTGATCGAGCGTGAAGGCGAGGCGGAGTCGATCATCAGCTATGCCGATCGAGTCGCGCGGGGTGAGGTCGATCCCGAGGCGGATGCGGACAAACCCTCACAGCAGGCGCCCTCGAAATCTATTGCTTCTCCGGCTCATGATCGTGCGCGCAAGGTGTTTGTCGCGGCACTGAAGAGGCTACGCATCGGCGAACGGTCGAGAGCTGAAAAAGCTGCTGCGGCACGACTCGCCGAGGGCTTTGACGAGATCAAGAAAGCTCAGGCCGCAATCATGAAGATCGCGAATGTCCTACCCACTCAACTTCGCGAAACTATTGCCGCGTCCATACGGTCATTGAGCGGAGCGATCATGCGGCTTGAACGCTTTGATCCCAGCATAGAGCGGCGTCTGAAACCTCAGACTCAAGTGAGACAGACCGGGAACGACGGGAAATGATTCAAATGAAAACAGTCGTTTACAAGAAATATGGAGAAAAACTGTGTTTGCCGTTTCCGCGCAAAGAAAAGCTATCCGATTTAACTTCAGACGGGACCGGAAAGACCAGCAAGAACCTGAGAACTGTCACTAACTCAACCTGTCCATAGGAGACAAAAATGACGAAGCACCTTGATCTGCCCCTGACGAAGCCGTCTGTGAAACCCGCCCAGTTTGTGATGACCGAAAAAGCGAAGGCGGCGATCGAACGGCTTGCCAGACAGTCGATGAATCAAGGCGCCAACAGAGCTCTCAAGGATGATAAAATCCAACGCGCAGCCCGTGCGGCCATCGCCGAGGCGATCCTCCCTTGGTTGACCTTTATGCAGGAACACGACCCTGAAGCCGTCCTGACCTTTTTCATCCAGATCGCAACGATGACCAACGAGGCTGGTCGGAACAAGATCATGAAGCACGACCTTTTCCCGATTGAAGCCAAACGGATCATTGAGGCGCATGTCGAGAAGATGAAGGCCTATGCCGAGGCCCAGCGTGCCGAAGCCGCAGCGTCGCGCTCCGCCGAGGCGGCAAAACGCGACGCAAAGCAGAATGCGAACGAGGAGTCAGAAGAGAAGGCGGAAGCCTTGGACTGAAGTAACTAAGCTGCGCCTTTCCTATTGATCGAAGCTCGAATGCTTTTCTGACTTTGACACGGCAATATTGTTCGCCAAAGTTGGTTGCCTGCTCCCGCAACCAAAACTACCTGTTCAGCAAGTTCAAAAGCCCCGGACAAAGTCGCGGGGCTTTTTGCGTTTGTGCCTGCCACGCAACCTGATGCGCGGCAAGGCCTGTGGCCGGGCACAGTAATGCAGCCAGCGCTCCCGCTCCCGCTCCCGGTCCTGGATCGGCATCAGGCCGTCTTCTTCATCGGTTTGCCATCCGCCCCGGTCTTGAGCATCCGGAACAGAATGGCCGCAGGCACCACCAGGACAAAGAGCGCCGCCCCGAAAAGGATCGGGCTGCCAGCTGCCCCTGTCCGGTCAAGGAGCCAGCCTGCAACCGGCGGACTGGCCGTCATGATCGCATAGTACACGGTGAAGAAAACGCCCATGCCGAAGGCTCGGCGTTCGGGCGCTACGGCCTGACCGGGAAGCGCCATGATGACCCCGGCAGGCGCCATTCCCAAAAGGCCGAAAAGCAGGCTTGCCACCAGCCCGGCACCTTTCACGCCGAGCAGCATCAGGGCCAGAACCGCGCCTGTCATGCAGACGACGAGGATCGTATCGCGCCGTCCGAACCGGTCGGCGATCTGACCGCAGGCCGCCCCTGACAGGATCATCAGCCAGCTGCCGACGCTGATCACCGAGGCCGCCGCCAGCGTGGTCATGCCCTGCGCCACAAGCATGTTCGGGCCGAAGGCGAGGTAGACGACATAACCCGCGTTGAACACGCCCCAGGCGATACCCGCCAGGACGATCAGCCCCCATTCCCGTGGCAGCAGCCCCTTGATCGGGCTTGCGATGCGCGAGGGCAGATCATGCGGCGGACGGTAGAGGATCAGAACCGCGATTGCCGCGATGGCGCACCACGCCGCGGCGACAATGAAGGGAACGCGCCAGCCATGAACCTCGGCCAGCCAGGTGTGTCCGACCTGGCCCATGGCGATGCCGAAGGGCCAGCTCATCACCAGAATGCTCATTGCTGTTGCGATCTCGCGGCCCTCGAACCAGTCGGCCACCATCTTGGTGAAATAGAGCGTGGCGAAGAGGAACCCGGCGCCGGATACCAGGCGCCCAAACCCGATGCCCGCCGGATCGGAGGCCATGGCCGACACTGCGCTGCCAAGCGCCAGCGCGCCAAGCCCGAACCCGGCCAGCACCCGGTCCGAGGCGTACCGGCCGGAAAAGCCGGCAGGCAGGGCCAGAAAAAGACCCGGCGCCATGAACAGACCGATCATCAGACCGATCTGCGCATTGTCGAGGCCGAACGCATCCATCAGGTTTCCGCCAACCGCGCCCATGGTCTGGAATTGAAACCCCAGGCCGACACGCGCGGCGAAGAGCAGTGCCAGGATGCGCCAGCGCATCACGTCCAGCCCAGTTGGCGCAGCGCCTGCGCGTCGTTCCAGATCTTGGTCATATGCGCGATGCGGCCTGCGTCGAACCGCATGACATAGGCATAGTCCGAGGCGACAGGCCTGCCTGTCGGGGCGCCCGGTCCCCCCGGACCGGTCTGGGTGCCGAGGAACACGGCAGCCGCGACCACGGTGCCGCGATCCGCATCCACGGCAAAGGCGGTCAGGTCATAGCGCCCGTCCGGGATCGGCCCCAGTATCCCCTTCATCCATTCGGTGTAGCCTTCGAGTGTCGTCGTTTCGGCCAGCGCATCGGCCTGGCAGGCAAAGGTGGCCCCCGCGTGGCAAAAGCTTTTGCAGGCGTCCCAGCCGCGGCCGGTTTCGCAGGCCTCGAAGAAGGCGCGTGCTGTCTGTTCGACTGTCATTGATCCGTCTCCCTGTCGATGGTTGCATCAGGATGCGCCCATCGACACGGATGGCATATCGGTCACTTGCAGTATTCTTCGCCTCTGGGTGCAGTATTCTTTTACAGCATTTGAAGGATTGATCGAAAACTCCCGCTCCCGCAGGATCGGGAAAAGCCCTTTCGGAAGGATGTGCCCCCGCCGTGTCGCCCGAAGAGATCCTCAGCCCGCGCGAGATCGAGATCGCCAGCGCCTATGCGCTGGGGGACACCTATCAGACGATCGCGGCCCGGCTGAACATTGCACCCTCGACCGTGCGCACCCATCTGGCGACGATCTACCGCAAGCTTGAAGTGTCGTCCAAGCTGGACCTGCACGCCCGGCTGGGCGGTGCTTTGCCGACAGCCGAGATGCGGACGGACCACGCGACCATCATCTCGGAACTGGCGCTGAGCCTTGAGGAATCGCTGCGTCGCGAGCAGGCGCTTGCCGAGGTGCTGCGCATCATCAGCCGGTCGCGCGGCGATATCGACGCGGTGATGTCCTCGATCCTGGGTTTCGCACTGGACCTGTGCGAGGCAGAGTTCGGCATTCTTTTTGAACATAGTGGGCAAGGGCGATATGCGGCCAGCCATACGCGGGGCATCCCCAAGCCGTTCCGGGACTGGCTTGATACGCAGGGTATCTTCACGGCCAGCCCGCGCACCGGTCTGGGCCGGCTGGCGACAAGCCATGCGGTGGTGAACATCTATGACGTGCGGGCCGAGGACCTGTTCCTGACCGACGATCCGCTGCGCCATGCGACCGCCATGCTTGGCGGCGCGCGGTCCTTCGTCGCCATTCCGATGATGTCGGGCGATAGCCTGGTCGGCGCCTTCACGATTTACCGCCAGTCGGTCCGGCCCTTCAGCGCGCAGGCCACCACGCTTGCACAGACATTTGCCGACCAGAGTGTCATCGCGCTCGACAATGCACGGATGATCGGTGCGTTGCGGCAGGACGCCCCGCACACGTGACCGGCAGCTTGCCGCGGCGAATGCGGGGCTTTCGCCGATCACGCAAGAGGGCGACAATCCGGGCTTTGCCCCGCACCTTGGCCCTGGTTTGAGCCTTCAGAAAGGCAGGATCTTCAGCACCCGGTCTTCGAGCGAGCGGCCATGGGTGACGCCGACCGAAACGGTTTCGCGCCCACCCTTGTAACGCGGGCCCTTGCCCTTTTTCCCGCTGGCATGGTCATCGCCATGATCATCGTCGTGCGTGTCGCCGTGATCGTCGCCATGGTCATCGCTGTGTTCGTCGTCTTCGCCATGCGGGTCCGTGGGGCGCCCGCGTTGCCCGCCGGAGGAGTGACCGCCACTTCCCCCGCGCCCGCCGCCGCCCGATGCGTGATCCGTGTGCGTTTCATCGGTATGCTGCGCTTGCGCGACGCTTGTCAGCGCCATTGCAAGCAGACCCGCGACGAACACTCGGCGATCCAATATGTCGCTTGGCATATCCCATATCCTTTCCATCACATGTTGCGGGGGCGGTCTTGCACCGCCCCCCCTATGCTGACGGTTTGCGTGCACCTGCCGATGCTTACTGTGGAATCGTCCCCGGCAGTTGCGAGTCATGGATCTGCGTATGGACCAGTTCGATGACTTCCAGCGCATCATCCGCAGCCTGCGCAAACAGCGCCGCATACTCGGTGGAAGATGGCAGATCCCCATTCGTCAGGGCCAGGTAGTCATCGATCCAGAGCTGCGCGCTCAGAACGGTCGTGCCGTCCGTATCGAAGTAGTAGTAGGTATACGGATCGATTGTGCCGTCACCATCTGCATCGTCATCGTAATCCCGCACATAGGTGAAACCGGTGTAATCGTAATAATCCAGATCACCGGTGCTGAGTTCGGAAATCTCGTTCACGTTGATGACGAAATCCAGAGTGATGTCCCCGGTCTTGTCGGCAGCCCCCGCCAGGGCGCTGGTTGCAAGAAGCACGGGGTCATCAAAGCCGGGAATGCTGATCGTGCCACTGAGCAAGGCAAGATAGAGCGCGTAGTTTTCAAGCGGGGAGTCGATGGTGGCCCCGTCAACCACGATCCGCCCGGCTTCGTCCGTCGTGATCGTGACGGCCACCGGATTGCCGTCGGCGTCAACCGGGAAGAGCTTGTTCACGACCTCGTCAAGCGAGTGTTCGGTGACCGAGGCGGGCGCCCGCATGATGTTGGTGCGGCCAAAGTCCACCTCGATCGCGCCTGCCGGGATTTCGCCGTCGATGATTGACGCATATTCCGAACAGTCGATGGTGGTGCAGGCCTGTTCATTTCCGTCGTCATCCAAGATCGGAAGCCCCGTGATCGGATCGCGATACAGGTAAACCAGGTCGCCATAGAGATCGCCCTTGGTCGTGCCGGGGGTCGGGTTTCCATCGCCGCGCTGCGGGTTCAACTCTTTCTCGCCCCCGGCCCAAGCCGGGCGGTCGCTGTCGTCATCCCCTTCGATGATGATGATCACGCGCTCGCCTTTGCCGCGCGTGATGCGCGTTTCGATGTTGGTGCTGTCATCGGACAGATCACGGAAGATACCGCCAAGCCCCTGGCTGCTTCCGCCGCTGCCGCCGGCGCCGACTCCGCCGCGCTGGCCAGCTGCCCCGGATGGCCCGCCCTGTCCGGCGGTCGTGCCTCTTTGCTGCTGTGCAAAACCCATGTCCGGCACGACGGACAATGTCGACAATGCCACGACGGCGCAACTGGCAGCCAACCACACCTTTACAGACTGTTTCTTGAAAACGCTTTTCAGCATGTCATCCCCTCCAATTGCATATGTATTGTGCAAGGGGCACCTGGTGATGCCTCAACTAGCACACACGAATGCATGAAAGCATGATCTTCACATTCTGGACTTGACATATGTCAAACCCAGAATAATAACCCTATAGATTAAATTACTACCTATGCGAGCGTTGCGGGATTGTCAGAATTGGCGGGTCACACCGATCCGGAACAGGCGTTCGGTCGTGTCGAAACTGTCCACACCGATCCCGTAATCAATCGTGTTCGCGTCGTATTCGGTCTGGGTATAATCCAGGCGGACATTCATCTTTTCGCCGACCGCAAATTCGATCCCGCCGCCGATGCGGATGCCGTCGATGCCCACGCCCTGGCTGATGTCGGCACTGCGGAAGCTGTAATCGAAGTCGAAATCCGACCGGACCATACCCGCCCGTGCGTAAATCAGGACATTGTCGTTCAAGACATAACCCAGGCGCAGGCCAAGACCGGCCGTGGCGGTTTTCTTGGCGGAATAGATGCGCCCGACGGGGCTGCGTTCCACGTTCCAATCGACCGAGGACAGTTCGACTTCGGCCTCGCCCCCAAGGTAGAGGCGGTTCGATTGAAACCCGTAACCGACGTAGCCGCCGCCCGTGAAACCCTGTCCGATCCGTGTCGCCACAAGGGTGAAGGCCGGCGCGCCATCATCGGGCCGCAGCCCGGTATTGTCGCTTTGCAGAGAGCCATGCCCCAGTTGCGCCCCGGCATAAAGACCGCCGAAATCCCGGGTCACGGCGGGTTTCGCGGCTGTCGCGCCGGGCGCGAAATCATAGACAAGTCCGAAACGGACAGCGCTTTCGACATTGGCGAAATTGTCAGGCGTTGCGGTGCCCACCGGCGATCCGATGGCGTAGTCCTCATAGGCGCGCAATTGATATTCCATGCGCCCGGACAGTCCCTTGCCCAATGGCACCTCGGCCCCGACACCGATCAGCAGGCCCGTCTTGCGTGAATCGTCCTGAACGGGCGGTTCGGCCCCGCGCTGATAGCTGCTGTCGAAGGCGGCGGACACGATGCCGAAACGGCCATAGAACAGGTTTCCGCTTTCGGTCTGCAAGCCGGTCACCACGCTGGCGGACAGGGCGTTTGCGCGATCCACCCCGAAGTTGCGGTTTCCGGTATGGCGCCATGAGGTGCTGTTGACTTCGAAATCCGCCTCGGCGCCCAGGACAAGGGCACCGTAATGCTGTCGGTATCCCGCAAAGACGCTGGTTGCTGCGGCATGATCGCCAAAGTCGGCGGTCAGGCTGCCACCTGAGCCGCGCGGCCCGTCGACCTTGGTCTGCAGGGCCGTATCACCGATGGCCAGACCGGCATAGAAACCACCATCGCCAGCCTGTGCAAGATCGCCGGGATCCGCGTCAAAGCGCGGTTCGAGGGACGCGCCGAAGGTCAGGGAAATCCGGTGTTCGTCGTAATCCGCACCGGCAACATCCGATTGGCGCTGCCGGAAGTCGTAATTCGTATCAAGATAGACCCGCGGATTGAGGTAGTAGCGCAGGGATACCCCAGCTTCCGCCAGATGATCCGTCCGCGCGACCGACTGGTAATCGTTCTGCGTCAGAAAGGCATAGGCCGCCAGCGACATGTCGGGGGCCACGCGGTGCCGCAGCCGCAGCCCCGCCGATGTCGAGATATAGCCCGAGGCGCCGCTGAGCGTGGTTTCTTCAAGGGTGCGGTCAACAACGACATCCAGCGATGTTTGGTCATCCAGCGGCATCGACAGGTCCACGCCCAGATCAAGCGCTGTCGTCGTGCCGAAGCGCGGATCGTCATAGGACTGGGAGATCATGCCAAGCAGCACCTCGCCCCGCAGCGGTCCGATGTTGCCATTGTACCCGATTGCGGCCTGATAGCCCTTCGAGCTTCGCTGGAACCCAAGCCCAAGGTTGTCCACCGCCTGATCGTAGTCGCGCTGGTCGTAGATGCCTTGCAGGAAAACCTCGCCATCATTCAAGGCGGCCACGCCGATGCGCCCGCCCAGTTCGATCTGGCGGCGATCGCGATCGTCATTGTCGACCACGACGCCGGATGCGGCGGGCGTGTCGTCAAAGTTCAGGTCACGCAGGTTCAGGCCCAGGCGGAACGTCCGATCCGCCAAGCGCCCGCCAACCCCCATGTAACCGCTGGCTTCGCGCAATTCGGTCGGACGCAACCCGTTCACATCGTCGGCAGACTCGCGCCCTTCATGCGCAAGCGCGTAATCCAGGCCGCCGAACACAAAGACATTCTCGTTGATCCGGTACTGGGCGTCGGCACCCAGGAAGTAGTCTTCGAAATTTTCCTGCGAATTGTCCGCAAATCGTCCGATATCGCTGCTGGCCTCGAGGTTCAGCCGGAAGTCCTCGGCGCGCCAGGACAGGGTCATCCACGGCGAAAGGATCGTCACGACATCCGACCGGCGGTCATTCGGTGTCAGATAGACATTGTCCGTGACGCGCCCCGTCACGGCGATGCCTGCATCAAGCGTATATGGTGTATTGTCCTGTGCCGACCCCGCCGCGCCATTCTGCTGCGCAAGACCGGGATGCGCGGATGCAAGGGCGGCAATCGAGGTGGCAAGGCCAAGAAGCGGGAGCGATCTTGAAATAGCCATCGCAGGCTCCTTCAGGGACGGAAATCAATCGGGTCCGAGGCTAGTATAACATTCCAAATATTGAAATCATCAGATCCAGGGGCGTATGGAAAAGCGATCTCGTGTTGTAAAAATGATAATTCCCAGGTTGTTCATTGGGATGGCGAATGCCTGGACAATCCCCGAACGGAACAGAGCCAAGGATCGGACGGGCCTTGCGTTGCACATGGCCGCCCCTTTGGCCGATGCGCGGCAAGCTTTGCCTTGGGCGTGGCTGGCAAGCGCGCGCGCCTAAGGTCGCGCCTTCCAGCGCATCAGGGTCAGCGCGTCGGCTTCCCTGGCCTCATGCGCCTCGCGCATCTGCCGGACACGTTGCCTGGTCTGGTCAAGGGCCAGCCTGATGGTCGATACCTCGCGGAACTGGTCAAGCACCGTTTGCTCCAGCGCCTCGATCCGCGGGGCGACCTTTGCCAGCGCGTTGTCGATCTGCGCCACCTCGTTGCGGATCGCGCGGATATAGCTGCCGACATAGGGGGCCGATTCAAGCGTGATGGTGCGGGCGTCATTCTTGAGATGTGCCAGCAGATCCGCCCGCGATCCTTCCAATGTGGCGACATGGGCGCGCAGGGCGGCAAGTTCGCGGGCTTCGGCGGCCATTTCCTGCTGTTTGAGCCGTTCGAGCAGCGAGAGCGTGCGCAACCTGTCAGTCATTGCCCTGTTGCGCGGTCGCGGGTCGCGCCCTTGCGTTGCCTGACCGGTCGACCAATGCCTCGCGCATGCGCGCCAGGATATCCGCGGGAAAGGCGTTTCGATCTGCCGGAAGAATGACCGGCACCGAAGGCCGGGGCGCGCCCAGCGGCAGGGCCTGTCCGCCAAACGCGGCACCCGGCTGCGCGGGGGCGGCTTTGGGCGTTTCGCCCGCCGCACCCGCGCCTGTGCCCGTGGCGGCCATCGTGGCTGCGATCAGCAGGGCGCGGATGACGGCAAGGGGCGGGCGGCGCATCATACCGCCGGAAGCTCTTTCTGCGCGGCCTCGACCTTGTAGAAATCGGGCTGCTTGTTGCTGGGAATGTTGCCGCGCCCGATCTCGACGCAGATGTTGGGCGGATGGTTCGCCACCATCGCGACAAAGATATCGCGGATGATCAGGTAAAAGGCTTCGTCCTCATCCTCGATCTGCTTGAGACGGCCGGAAATCGGCTGCACCATGCAATAGGCCAGGAACACGCCCAAGAAGGTCCCCACCAGCGCGCCGCCGATCATCTTGCCCAGCACTTCGGGCGGCTGGTCGATCGAGGCCATGGTCTTGATCACACCAAGCACCGCGGCGACGATGCCGATCGCGGGCAGACCGTCCGCCATGGTCTGGATGGCCGCGGCCGAGGCCAGCGCCTCGCGGTGATGCTTCTTGATCTTGCGGTTGATCACATCCTCTGTCTGGTACTTGTCGTCGAATTGCATCGACAGCATCCGGAAGCTGTCGGTGATCAGCTCGGTCGCGAAATGATCGCCCAGGATCGCGGGATACCGCTGGAAGATGCTGCTTTCCTTCGGCTTCTCGATATGTTCGTCCAGCGCGATGATGCCCTTGGTCTTGTAGAGGCGGGCCAGCTCAAACATCAGGTTCAGCAGCGCCTCGTAATGCGCGGCCTTGAACTTGGGCCCTTTCACGACCTTGATCAGCCCGCGCATGGACGACTTCAGCACCGTGGTCGAGTTGGCGACCACGAATGCGCCGATCGCCCCGCCCCCGATCATCATCCCCTCGTAGGGAAGTGCATAAAGCACGATGTCCATTTTGCCGCCCGACAGCATGAAGCCGCCGAAAACCAGCCCGAAAACCATTGCCAGCCCAAGAAAGATCGTCATTCACTACCCGCCATAAATGTGCAGAGCCGGGTCCAGCCTGTGGCCCTCTGCCAATATCTTTTCTTTCCGTATAATTGACATTTATACAATAATAAACAAGAATAGACATGTATAAAAATAGAACAGAGGTCTGTGGCATGAGCGGTTCGGGCACATTTGTTTACCTGCTTGAGGAAGAGGCGGTCGCCGCGATGCTGTCCGGCTGGCCCGCCGACATGCAGGTCGCCGTGTGCCTGACGCCCGGTGGCGGGTGCGACCTGGCGGTTCATCACCGCAGCGAACTGTCGCGCGTTCTGGACCGGATCGCGACCCTGCATGGGCTGGACGCGCAGGATCTTTACGTGGCGCCGCGTGTCGACGGCTACCCGACGCGCAAGGTCCTGTTCTCGGAAGAGCAGCAGTTGCTGTCATTCGTGGCCGACAGCCCGAACCTTGTCGAACTGGCCTCGGACTATGCGATCAACTACCGCTTTGCCCGGGATGAAGGCCTGGACCCGGACATGCTGGCCCGTGCGGCCGTTGGCCGGCGTCCGGCCGTGCGCAAGGCCAAGCCGCCCCGCACCGCCCCCGCCGGCGCCGGGACCGGGGCCAGCCCGATGTCGCCGCGTTCGGCGGCCTTCATCACCCATCTGTCCTTGCCTTCGGGCTATGCGGCGCCCACGCCGGCGCAGCCGCAGGAATGCATCTTCGTCGATGGACGTCTGCAGCGGGTCGATGACAAGGTGCGCCTGACCATCGCGCCGGACAAGGCAAAGGGCACCGAGCCCGCGATCGCGGTGCAGCGCATCGGATGCCGCGATGATTTCGCGCGCTTCGTGCTGCCGCGCTCCCTGCTGGCCGGATGGTCGCCCGACAAGGCGGCCCTGTTCGAATTGCCGGTGAACCTGTTTCCGCAAGCTGTCATCGACCGCTACATGCGCGCGCCGCATGATTGCCAGGTCACGGTGACGGTGCGGGGCATCTTCGTGTCCTTCGGCGCGCCGGTGGCGGCGACCCCGAAAGAAAGCCGCCCCGCCGCCCCGGTTCCGCCCGTGGTGGCCGCGCGCCCCCGGCGCAGGCTGTTCAAATCCGTGCATGTCGCGGTTGTCGTGCTGGTCGCCATGATGGTCGCCACCGGGCATTTCGCGACAGCGCTTGATCGCGATCCGTTGCGCACCGCCTCTGCCTACGATGCAGGCTATGGCGCGGATGCGGCGCTTGACCTCATGTCGACCATGGTTCGCGCCGGGGCGAGGGAATAGGGCCTGCCGGGCCCTGTTGCCTGTCAGGTATCGGACCCGTCAGGGGACTGCATGAGGTACCCCTTGGACCGGATCGTCTGGACCATGTACCTTTCACCGAAGGTCGCGTGCAGTTTCTTGCGGATCTTCGTGATATGCACATCGAACTTGCGATCGCCATAGAGCCAATCCGATTGATCCAGTTGCTGTGACAGCTGGTTGCGCGTGACGATCTCGCCCTTGTGGGCGTTCAGGATGCGCAGGATCTGGCTTTCCACCGGGGTGAACTGCGCCTGCGAGAACAGGGGCGTTTCGGGTGGTGTCTCATTCTCCATCATCCCGGCCTGGCGCATGCGCAGGGCCAGGCGCGCCGCGAATTCGCGCGGCGGATGGGGCATGCCCAGCACATCGTCGGCCCCCGCCGTCAGCGCATCGGCGGAACTGTATTCATCCGCCACGTGGTCGATGACGATGATCAGCCAATCGGGCAGCTGCTGGCGGAACTCGGCGATCTGCGCGGGGCCAAGGATCGCATCCCTGATTCCCGTCACCAGGATGCCGGAGGCGGGCGCATCCCGCAGCGCGCCATCGGCAAAGATCGCGGGGCAATCATCGGTGCTGATCAGGACGTTCTTGACGCCAAGCGCCTTGATCCGGGTCAGGATGCTGCGCGCAAGGGCATCATCCGTTTCCCTGACAACGGCGAGCCGCGGCAATTCCCCCATATCTAGAAGCCCCCCGGATTCTCTGTTCGTGAATGGTCATGAACCGGAAACACCATTGAAACACGATGCAGGGTTGCGTTTCGCTGCTTCACCCCGGGCCGAATCCGCAAGGTGAAACTGGCGGCCCTTCTGTTACCGATAACCTTTATCGTCTTTGTTGCTCAACCCCAAAGCGGCTTTTGGATTTGAAACAACCTGAAATTGCTGCGTTTCTTTGCTTTTCAGTTTTTGGATATCGAAAGAACAGTTGTCTTTGATGCAGAACTATGCAAGATTATCCATGCCTATGATCGAAGAATTCGATGTTCCGTCGATGAAGCCTGACGACTGAGTTTTGTCCGAGAGCCATCATTGTGGTCGGAAAGGCTTTCCCACAGTAGAGGGCATCCAATGACCAAAACCGATCCAAAGGCAGACATGCTTGCCGCTGTCGCCGCCGCCTACGCGTCACGGACCGATGTGACCGCAGATGACATCATCGCCCTTGTGGCCAGGCTGCGCAACGAATTCAACGAGACCGAAACCGCAGAGGTTGCCGTCAGCCCGCAAGTGCAGGCGCCTGCCCGCACCGAGCCTGCGCTTCCGCTTGAAAAGGCCGTCACCAAGGACAAGGTGTTCTGCCTGTGCTGCGGCAAGGGGTTCAAGATGCTCAAGCGTCACCTTGGCGCCGAGCATGGGCTGACCGAGACGGCGTATCGCGCCATGTTCGGCCTGTCCGAAGACATGCCCCTGGTCGCGCCCAGCTATTCCGAGCGCAAGGCGAACTATGCGCGCCGGGTCGGCTTCGGCAAGTACGACAGGCGCGATGCGGGCGCCGGAAATTCGGATGCCGCGGAAAACCAGAGCATTTCCTGAACATTCAACCAGTTTCATCAAGCCGCGCAGATCAGGCTTGATCCGACTGTTGTTGCCTGCCGGAAAGGTGTGGGTGAATGGCTGACAAGAACGTCATCGTCATCAAGAAAAGCGACGACCACGGCGATCATGATCATCATGGTGGCGGCTGGAAGGTCGCTTATGCGGACTTCATGACCGCCATGATGGCGTTTTTCCTGATGCTGTGGATCGTGTCGGCGGCGGATGACAAGAAGCTGCAGGGCCTGGCCGAGTTTTTCACCCCGACCGAAGCCTCCGACATCATCGGCGGGCGCGGGATGCTGGACGGGCAGGTCTTTGGGCCTGACGGGGTTTTCAGCGGCGTCGCCGGGCAGGAATTTCAGTTGCAGCCCCCCAGTTTCGGCCGGGATGAACCGCTATCGCCCCCTGACGCGCCCCCGCGTGAGCTGGATCCCACCGTTGTGGTGGAATACTCGGTCTTTCCCTTGCCCGAGGAGAAGGGAGAGCAGGACGTGGATGCATCGGCCACCGCGACCGGCCAGGATGGCATGGTCGAAACCGATCCCGAACTGATCGCGGAACTGGCGGCGCGTGCCGAAAAGCTGGACCGCGTCGCGGAAGAGATCGAAGCGGCGGTCAATGAAAACATGGCGCTGGTCGAGCTGGGGTCCAACCTCAGGATCGACAGAACGCCGGACGGTCTGCTGGTGCAGATCGTGGATCAGGAAAATCGCCCGATGTTTGCGTCGGGCAGCGCGCGCATCGATGGCGCCATGCTGGCGCTGGTGCAGATCATCGGGAATGCGGTGACCGATCTGCCCTATCCGCTGGCCATCACCGGTCATACCGATGCGGTGCCGTTCACCTCGCGCGCCGATTATGGCAACTGGGAGTTGTCGGCGGATCGCGCCAATACGACCCGGCGCGCGCTTGAGGCGGCCGGGGTGGCATCCGAACGGATTTCGCGTGTGTCCGGCCTGGCGGATACCATGCCCTTGAACCCGGCCATGCCAGCCGCGCCCGAGAACCGTCGAATCACGATGCTTCTGATGTATCCCGAACCTGTCGGCCGGGCCGAAACGGGGCAGGGCGCCGGCCAGCCTTCCGGCGGCGTTGCGACGGACCAGTAAGAAAAGTCAGACAGATAGCCGTGATCGGGCGGGGCTGCTTCGCGTGTTCAGCCCTGTCTCCGCAGGGTAGTGTTGCCACTTTTTTGTGCGCGTTTGGCGTGTATGAATGTCTAAAGATTTGTCAAGTATCCAAATGGTTAAATCGCAACAAAGGCGCGTGATGATCACACAACCTTGACGTATTTTACTTTACGTAAAGCTCTTCTTAAGGATGCAAAAAATTGCCCTTGTTTTTGCGGGCTTTTTTCGCCGCCTCTCCCCCCGAATCTCAAACCACCCCCTAGATGGCGACACAATATGTAGCGAAATCGCCCGAATGCTGGCTACCGCTGGTAGATATTCTTAACACTTCGATTCTTTAAGAAACGTTAACGTGAACCTATCATGTGTTTGGCTGGGGTATGGGATGGTGGGATTTCTGCATGCGACATGACCGACTTCTGGAATTGATTTGGCAGGGCGATGTCAAGCTTGGCACCGGGCCGGGCGCGCGCCGTCTGCAGCGCGCGATGGCGGCCTTGCTGCCCCTGCGGATGGTGTGCCTTGAAGCCGCCTCCGGCGTGGACCGCAGTGTCCTGATGACCGACGACACCGAGCTTCTGCCAGAGCTTCCGATCGGTGACGTCCTGGTCGAGGAATTGGCGATCGAGGTGCCTGTAGGATCGCTTGTCGTCCTGCGCGAGGCCGATCTGCTGACAAGGCCGATGCTGGATGACGAAATCTCTTATGACCTGGGTGTGCTGGTCGCCGAGGCCTTGCTGGGCATCATTCGCAGCGGGGCCTTCCCGGTCGAACGGGAAACCGACGCGCTTTATGCCATGGCGCGGTCCTATCACGCGATGATCGGCGGCACTGGCTTCATGCACCTTGGATTGGTGCCGGCGCAGTTTCGCGTGGGGCTTGCCGCGGGGCTCTGCACCTATTGGGCGGGCACCCGATCCGCGCGCAGCGATACCAGCGGCCTTTTCCTGCGCCCCGATTTCCTGACCTGTCCCCGGATGCTCAATTACCTGCGGGATATGGACAGCAATTTCACCACGCCTGACCGGATCCCTGTCGGACTGATGCTGTTTTCCGGCGGGCCCTGCACCTATGACGACTGGCTGGCGCAGGTTGCGCGGCGCGTCAGTGCGGAACTGGACGGCCACCTTGCCAGATCGTGCGACGGCGGCAGTCAGAAAGAGTTGCGCATTTGACAACTGCGCAGGCTTTAATCTTACGTTAACCATATATAACTTTGTGAAAACGCTTATCTATGTATGAGTATGCTTGCAGTTTATGCAGGTATGTATCGTGATAAGCACCCTTCAGGCCGCATTGCGCGAACCGCTTCTGAGCGCCGATACCGAACGCGATGCGATCCGGCGCTGGCAGGACGAAGGTGACAGATGCGCGTTGGAGCTTCTGTTGCGCAGCCATGCGCGGCAGGTCTGGTCGCAGGCCCTGCGTTTCGCCGACAATCCGGTGGACCTTGATGATCTTGTCGCCGAAGGCATGGTCGGGCTGATCCATGCGGCGGACAATTTCGACCTCAAGCTGAACCTGCGGTTCTCGACCTATGCCGCGTTCTGGATCACCAACGGTGTTCTGGCCGCGCTGGCCCGGATCGGCACGGTGATCGACATGCCGGTGCGGACCTACCTGGCCGCGCGCGCCGGACGATTGCAGGCGGACGAGGCGGGGCTGTCGCACCTGGCCATGCAGGGCGCGCTGCCGCTTGATGCCGATGGCGACGGTCCATCGCTGTCCGAACGTCTGCCCTGTTCCCGCCCGGACCCGGCCGAAACGGCGGAGATCCGATCCGCGCAAAAACGCATCAACCGGATGTTGGCGCAGGCCTTGCGTGCGCTTGATCCGACCGATCAGGCGATCATCCTGCGCCGAAGGCTGGCGCTGGATCCCGAACCGGCCGAAACCGTCGCCGCAGACCTGGGCATGACCGTGCAACGGCTGAAGCAGGGCGAGACGCGCGCCTTGACCCGGTTGCGGCGCGACCTGCTGGCGCTGGGCTTCAACCGCGCCTTGCTGCATTGAAAGGTCCAGAATGATGATGCCCCCGTTCACAGGTCTGAAAGCGCTGTTCGCGGTGACGCAATCCACCGATATGCCCGACCTGCAAAAAAAGCCGGGGGCCGCGCTGGCGGGCCTTGCCGGTATCGGAGAGATGGCAAAGGCCGACCCCGAACAGGTCGTGCAATTCGCGCAGCTGCTTGCCGCGGGCAGGGCCAAGGGCGCGGCGACAGTCGCACCGGGACAGCTGCGGATCGCGTTGCCCGGCGATGCCGCCACGCGTGGTGCCGCCCTTGCCGATCTGGCGGCCGAAACCAAGGGTCTTGCCGCCTCGTTGTTGGCGGGACCCGGAACGCCCGAAACGGGCGAGGTGGTGGCGGCCTTCGTGGCCCTCTTGCAGCAATTCGATGCCGCCACCGGCGGGGATGCCATGCAGGTGCTGGCCGCGAACCTGCAAGGGCTGGACGCTCCCGCCCTTGCCCGGCTGGAAGAGGCCGCGACCGATCCCGCAGCACTGCTTGAGGCGCTGGCCGGTCTGGTCGGTATCCCGGTTTCGGAAAATCCCGGAGTGCCGGCGCGCTCTCTGCTGCCCCCGAAAGAGGGCGTCTTGCCCGTTCAGGGCGAACCGAAGCGCCCCGCAACCCTGACCAGGCCCGGACCGGCCGCGCAGGCCCTTGTGAAACCGGATGCCAACCCGGATATCGGGACGCCGGCGCCGCTGGCCCGGGACAAGGCCGAAGCCCCGCTGCAAACCCCGGCCTCGCAGGCCGCCGCGGCATCGCCCGAGGTGCGCTTTGACGTGCGCGCCATGGTCGCGACAGCGCTTGCGAACGCAGGCGGGGGCGCCGAGGGCGACGCGCTGCCGATCCCGTCGCCCGCCGTCGATGCACGCCCCCCGGCCCCCGGCCCCATGGCCGCAAACCCGGCCGAGATGGCGCGCCTGGCCGACCCCGGACCGCCGCCCGCCTCGGGCTTTGCGCGCAACCTGGCCCAGCAGATCCGCAGCGCGACCCTGACCGAAGGCACGACGCGCATCGCCCTGGCCCCACGCGGGCTGGGCGAGATCGAGATCGACATGGGCCCGGATGAGGCCGGGAACCTGCGGATCATCCTGCGCGCGGAAAATCCGGCGGTTCTGCAAGCGCTGCGCGGTGATCGTGACGGTCTGCTGCTGGCCCTGTCACAGGGTGGCGCGGATCTGCGCGATGCTGATCTGGGTTTCGAGGATTTCAGCCAGCGGCACCGCCGCGACGCTGAAGAAGGGGGCCCGTCCCAGGGCCGCAGCGCGGAACGCGAAATCGAACCTGCCGCATCCATCGGCACGCCAGCCCGCAGGATCATCGGGGCGGGCAGGCTGGACATGTTAACCTGAAGGACAAGCCATGCAGATTTCACCCAACACGACAACCGCCGGCGTGACGACCACCAGCGACTCGGTCGTGGCCAAGGGCAAGCTTGATACCGATTACCAAAGCTTTCTGAAGCTGCTGATCGCGCAGGTGTCGAACCAGGACCCGCTGGAGCCGATGGATTCCACCACCTTCGTGTCGCAGCTGGCGCAGCTGACCCAGGTGGAACAGTCCATCGTGACCAACGCCAACCTCGAAAAGATCGACGCGCGCCTCAGCAACGTGGAATCGCTGTCGGATGTGCAGTTGATCGGGCGTGATGTTACCGTGCCGACCGACCGGATCGAGCTGCGCGACGGGCAGGCCGCCTTCACCTATGCGCTGTCGCGTGACGCGGCCAATGTCGCCATCCGCATCATGGCGGCGGATGGAACGGTCCTGCAGGAATTGACAGGGCAACCGGGGATCGGCGGCACCGATCATGCCGTCACATGGGATGGGCGCGATGTCGATGGCCTGCCGGTGCCCGATGGCGTGTTCCGGGTCGAGGTGCTGGCCCGGGATTCCGCCGACAACGCGGTGCCCTATGACACGTCATCGACAACCCGCGTCGAACAGCTGAGCTTTGCCGGGGGCGTCACGACGATGTTGCTGCGCAATGGCGACACGGCCTTTGCCGGAACCGTGACCGCCGTGCGCTGACGCTGCGGCGCGCGGATCAGTTGAAGCCGACGTCGTGCTTGTAAAGCGTCAGGAACAACACGTCCTCGACATCGGCGAACTCTTCCTTGAGGTCCGATTTGATCGTGCCCGACAGCAGTTGTGAATCGATGGCGACCCCGCGCAGAACCGGGGTTTCGGCGGCGCGGGCCATCGCGCTTTCGATCGCCGCCTGCAGCAGCGCCGCGTTCTGCGGGATCATGTAATGCGCGGCGCGTTCCGCGTCCGCCACGGCCACCGCCACATCCGCGACCACGAATGTCACGCTTTCGCGCTTGCGCACCGGCAAGGTGACGCTTTCCATCTTGACCAGATGCGGCACGCCGGGGGCTGCGGCATATGGTTTTGCTGCCTCGGCCGGCGCGGTCTTTTCGGGGGCTGCCGCATCGCCATGCGTCTGCGCGGCATCCAGGATCGCATCCGCCTCGGCCAGCGCGGCATCGACAGGATCGACAGGATCGACGGGCGCGGCGGCGTCATGCCCCGTGTCCACGGTTGCCTGCGCAGCGGACGCATCCGCCGCGTGTTGATCCGCGACAAGACTTCCCGCCACATACCCTGCGGACGCAAAAATGCCGACGGCCACAACCGCGACGATGGGGAATAGCTTCATACCGTGACCCGAGCCTCCGATTCCTACCGGAGGGATCGCACGGGAATACGGTCAGACTTCAGCCTTAGTAGGGCAAAATGATGTCGACCACGTCTTCGCCATAGCTGCGCTGCTGCTGGCGCGACAATTGCCCACGTCCGCCATAGGTGATCCGCGCCTCGGCCACCTTGTCATAGGGGATCGTGTTGTTCATGCGGATATCCTGCGGACGGATGATTCCCGCCACGCGCAATTCGCGCAATTCCTGGTTGACCTTCACCTCTTGCCGCCCGGCGATCACCAGGTTGCCGTTCGGCAGCTTCTGCACGACCAGCGCCGCCACCTTGAGGTCGATGGATTCGCCCCGGTTGATCGACCCGGATCCTGACGCCTCGAAGGTCGAACTCATGTCGATGATGTCACCCGTGGGCAGGTTGTCGAGGCCAAGAAGCCCCGGAAAACCGGCGTTGCCCGATCCCGATCTTTCCCGCTGGCTGGCGTTGCGCAATTGCGCGCGGTCGTCGATGCGGATGTCGATCGTCAGGATGTCGCCCACCCGCGAGGCGCGCTGATCCGCGAAAAAGCCGCCCGAGCCGCGCTGCCACAGCGAAGACGCCTCGGCCCGCTGATAGGTGCGCGGCGCTTCGGGCGGGGGCATGGGCACCTGCACGAAGGACGCCTCGGGGATGGTGCCATTGGACACCGAGATGTCGGACACCTGCGGATCGCGGTTGAACGCGGCGCGCGGATCGCCGCAGGCCGCCACAAGCGACAGCACCACGAGCGCCGCGCCCATGCGCGCGCCGGTCCTGCGGTTGCCGCGCATGACGCGGCTTTGGGTTGTGTCGCGCATATGCTGCGCCGGGCGGGACATGTCGATATTCACCGTCTGACCTCTACTATGCCCTCTGCGGTGGCGATCCCCACCAGGGCGGTGTTGCTGACAAGATTGACGATCCGCACTTCCTGGCCGCGATGGGCATCGCCCAGGGCACGGCCGGGCGCCGAAAGCTCAAGCGCACCGTCGGAATAGCGGATCGAGACGAGACTGCCGCGTCCGATGACCAGCGGCTGCATGACGGATTGCACCACGACGGCGCGCCCTTCGGTCAGCAGGCTGCGCACCTGCATGCCGACCAGTTCGGCGGGATCGGTGATGGTAAAGGCGCCGATCCGGCTGGCCGGCAGGTCGATCATGCCAAGGTCGGTGTCGGCGACGATTTCGCCGGGCATCAGGCGGCGCACCGGCACGGGCACCGGCACGATCAGCGTGGCCAGACCGTTGACGCGGCGCACGTCCCCCTTTTCGGTCACGACATTGGCCGCGAACCGCCCCGTGGCGGGATCGTTCCACCATGCCGAAATCAGCAGACCCTCGTCCGGGGCGCCCGACTGGACCGAGATGTCGAACCGCCCGCGCGGCGGCATGGCGGGCCCGGCGCTGTCGCGGGCCTTTTCCTCGATCAGCTGCACCAGCGGCACCGATCCCGCCAGCGCGGGGCCGGTGGCCAGGCAGGCCAGCGCCGCCAGCACATGCCCCGCCCGCAAGGCGGCGGCCCGTGCGGCGCGTCCTGCTGTACGAAGGGTCATGACGGGCGGCATCTGCTGATCACCTGATCTGGTTCGCGGTCGACATCATCTGATCCGCGGTCGAGATCGCCTTGGAGTTCATCTCGTAGGCGCGCTGCGCCGAGATCAGATCGGTGATCTGCTGGATGATGTTGACGTTCGAATTCTCAAGGTATCCCTGCCGGATGATCCCGACGCCGGGGTCGCCCGGATTGGCCTGCAGCGGGTCGCCCGACGCGGTTGTCGCCTGCAACAGGTTGTTGCCAAGCGCGCGCATCCCGGCCTCGTTCACGAAGGTGGCCATGGTGATCCGCCCCAGGTCGACGGGAACGGGATCATTCTCGACATAGGCCATGACCGTGCCGGTCTCGCCCACGGCGATGTTGACGGTGTTTTCCGGCAGCACGATGCCGGGATCCAGCTCATAGCCCTGCAGCGTGACGATCTGGCCCTCGGGCGATAGCTGGAACGCGCCATCGCGGGTAAAGGCCTGGCCCCCATCGGGCAGGTTCACGGTGAAGAAACCGCGCCCGTCGATGGCAAGATCAAGCTGGTTCTCGGTGGCCAGCAACCCGCCTTGCGTGTTCAGTCGCACGGTCCCCACCGTCTGCACGCCAAGGCCCACATCGACTCCGGTGGGCCGCAGCGTGCCCGCGTCCGACGTCAGCGATCCCTCGCGGCGCTGCGTCTCGTAGATCAGGTCCTGGAACGCGGCGCGGCTGCTCTTGAAGCCGGTCGTATTGGCGTTCGCGATATTGTTCGAGATGACGTCGACATTGGTCTGCTGTGCCAGCATGCCCGTCGCCGCGATGCCAAGTGCCTTCATGTCCTGCCCTTCCTTTTGCGTGGCGGGGCTTGCCCCTGCCTTATCTCTGCTGCCGTTGCCGTTGCCGCTGCCGCGTCGCGGCCCTGTCCGTTAACCCGACGGGCTGCCGATCCGGCGCAGCATGTCGCGCCGCAATTCGTCTTCGCTGTTCATCAGCTGCACCGCGCGCTCATAGGCTTTCTGGATCGTCATCATGCGCGTCATCTCGACCACGGGCTGGATATTGCTGCCCTCAAGCGCGCCCTGGATCACCTCGGTCACGGTGTCGGGCACGGGCGGGCGGATGCCGACGACATCCGGCGCCACGAACATGCCATTGCCGATCCGCTCGTAGGCCTGCAGATCGGGCAGGCCAAAGACCCCGATCTGGCCGATCACCCCGTTGGTCAGGCTGGAAATCACGCCAGAGCGGGAAATCGTCAGATCGGCCCCCACATCGGGCGGCAGGGCAATCGGATTGCCCCCGATATCCAGGATCCGCGCGCCGGTCAGGGTCACCAGGTTGCCCTGCGGATCGATCGCAAGGCTGCCGTCGCGCCCATAGGCGCGTTGCCCCTGCGCCGTCTGGTAGCCGAACCAGCCATCACCCTTCAGCGCCACGTCCAGCAGGTTGCCGGTCTGCGACAGCGCGCCCTGGCGCGCGTCCACATAGGATCCGACATCGACCAGGAAATTCGTGTCACCCGTCGCCGCCGCCGGATCGTTGTGCAGATAGGATGAAAAGACCACCCGCTCGGCCTTGAAGCCGGTCGTATTGGCATTCGCCATGTTGTTCGCGGCAACGTCCATCTCCCGCCGGAGGGCGGTCGCGAGCGAAAGCGAGACATAGGTCGAGTTATCCAAGGCCTGACCCCAGTGATGTTTCCGCCGCAGAATAGGCATGTTTCATGAACAAATCAAACACTGTTGTTGATTAATTTTAATTTATACATGAAAAGGAAGCTGTAAGCATGGGATAAATCGTGGATTTTGCAGCGCTTCATCATGGCTGTTCATGTGTGCCGTCAGGGGCAACCCCTGCCCCTGGCAGGTCGGGGGGTGGCATGTTTGCGCTCTGCCTGCTGCTGGCGCTGTCGGCGGCGGGGCCTGCGTTCGCCGCGTCCAGCCCCGACGATGCACTGGCCGAACGTCTGGCCCAGAACATCCCCTATCCCCCGGCGGCCCGCGCGCCCGCGCGGCAGGTGGCCTTGCCGTCCCTTGCCCTAGAATTCGCGCGGTTCGATCCGGCCTTGTTCCTTGAGGACCGGCACAGGCTGACGCAGGCTTTGGCCGATCTGCGCGATCGTCTGCACACCGCGATCCGCCCCGCGCCCACCGAAATCGACCTGCTGCTGGATCTTGCCGCGCTGCACCTGTCGCAACGCATGTTGCCCGAGGCGCGGTCTTTCCTGGCCGCCTTGCCCCCCGCCGGGGGCGACGCTGCAACGGGTGGCCCCCAGCTGGCGCCCACGCAGGCCGGGCGCGCCGCAGCACTGGCCGCAGCGCTGGACGGCTTTGGCGCGGCTGCCGCGCCGGCGCCGCAGGGATGGGCCGATGCGCCGCTCTTTGATGCGCTGCACCATCTGGCCGCTGGCGACCTTGAGGCGGCGCGCCCCGTCCTGCCGCAGGCGGCCGCGGTGCTCAGGGGATACCCCGTGGCGTTGACCGACGCGGTCCTGCCGCCCCTGCTGAATGCCGCGATCGAAACCGGCGCATGGGATGTGGCGCGGGATCTGGCGACCCGGCTGGCCCCGCGCGAAGACAAGGGCCTTGGCAGCGCCTATCGCTATCTGCTGGGCCGTGCCGCTGCGCTGGGCGGTGATCTGGTGGCCGCCCTCGACAATCACGCGATGGCGGCGGCCGGGGCGGATGAATGGGCGCAGCGGTCGCGCCTTGCGCTGATCGACATCGGGCGCACCACCGGCACCTTGCAGACCGATGATGCGCGGCAATTGCTGCAACAGACCCGCACCCTCTGGACCGGTGGCGCGCTGGGCCTTGCCACGCTGCAACGCATTGCCGGGCTGGAACTGGCCGAGCGGCGCGATCTGCCCGCGCTGGATGCCTTGGCCGATATCATCCGCCTGCATCCCGGCACGCGCGAGGCCGAGGCCGCCGTTCAGCAGGCCCATGCGATGATCGCGGCGATCTATGATCGCGGCCTTGCGGGCGATATCCCCCTTGCGGAAATGGTGTCGGCGCACCGGGCCATCGCGCGCGATTTCCGCTTTGACGCGGTGTTTCCCCCGCTGGCCGAGGCGTTTGCCGATCTTCTGGCCGAAAGCGGCGCCACCGCGCTGGCGGTTGCCGAATACGCGGCGCTGCGCGCGCAGATTGAAGCCACCGAAACCGAAGCGGCCGCGGCGGAAACCGACCCCCTGGATGCCGCCCCGCTGCTGGCGGCCGATCCGGTGCTTGACCGATTGCGCCTGAAACATGCGGCGGCCTTGCAGCAGGGTGGGCGCCTGGCCGAGGCCGAGGCCCTGCTGGCCGATCCGGTCACCGCCGAGGACCCGCTGCTGCAGGACCGCTACAACCTGATGCGCGCCCAGATTTTCGCCGCCACCGACCGGCCCGCCGATGTGCTGGCCACCCGGATGGTCGCGCCCGACGACACATACCGCAGGCTGCGCGCCGAAGCCGCGTTCGACCTGGGCGACTGGGACGCGGCGCGCGACGCCTACGAACAGATGTTGCGCCGTCTTGGCCCCGAGATGCCGCCGGGCGACCGGATCAACCTGCTGCTTGCGACGCATCGCGGCGGCGATCCCGACCGCTTGCGCGAATTGACCCGCGCCTTCCCGGAACTGGGCGAGCGTTGGGCCGCCCTGGCCGAGGGGCTGACCGCCGAGGCGCCCGATGTGCTGCCGCTGCGCGACGCCTCTGCCCGGCAAAGGGTGGAAAAGGCCGACAATGCCTTGCGCATGCTTCAATCCGTCGGGAGCAGCGCCATGCCATGACATTTGCGATGACGACCTAAGAAATCCTTAACCGCACCGAAAACTCCGCCGCCAATATATAACAATGAGGCAATTCTGTCAGGCGCTGGTGGCAACCAACAAGAAGGACGCTTACACATGAGCATTTCCAACTCCATGCAGACCGGGGTCAGCGGTCTGCGCGCCAATTCAACCGCCGTGGACCGTATCGCGGACAATATCGCGAACGCCAATACGGATGGCTACCGGCGCAGCTTTGCGCAGATGGTGACCACCACCACAACCAGCAACACCGTCGTGGCGACCAACACCACGGGCGGCAGCGTCGGCCTTGCGGCTGCGGGCGTCAAGGCGGTGCAGGGCACCGATGTGTCGGTTGACGGCATCCTGCGTCCCACCGGGCGGCCGACCGATCTGGCGATCAGCGGCTCGGGCTTTTTCGTCGTGTCCCGCAATCCCGACGAACTGGTTGAATCGAATTATCGCCTGACGCGCGCGGGATCCTTCCTGCCCGACGAAAACGGCTATCTGCGCAATGCCGCCGGTTATTACCTGGCAGGTTTTCCCTATAACGAAGACGGCACGCTGGGCGCGCTGGACCGCAACGGGTTCGGCGATCTTCAGACCGTCAGGATCAACGATATCCAGATGAACGGATCGCCGACCACGGCGATCACCTTCGGCGGCAACGTCCCCGCGCAGCAGACAGGCCTTGCCGTGCCGGGCGATCCCTTCCTGTCCTCGGCCGAATTCTTCTCGCCGCTTGGTGCCTCGGCCCGGTTGCAGTTCGCCTGGCAGCCGACAGCCGTGGCCAACGTCTGGGACGTGACCGTGACCGATCCCGCGGGTGCGACGCTGGGTACGGTGAACGTGACCTTCAACGCGACCGGCCCCGAGGCAGGCTCGCCGCAGGCCTATACTTTCACCGGTTTCGCAGGCTCCGATCCGGCAACGGGCCAGGCCACCGTGGCCGTGGGCACGCCCGCGCAGAACATCACCCTGGATTTCGGCGCGCCCGGCACCTTTACCGGCATGACTCAGTTCGCCGGTGACTATGCGCCGCTGACGATTGGCGCGGATGGTTCGCAGACCGGCATGCTTGTCAGAACCGAGATCGACGAGCGCGGCGATGTCTACGGGGTCTTCGACAACGGCAGACGTCGGGCGCTGTTCAACATCCCGCTGGCCGAGGTGCCCAACCCCAACGGCCTGCTGACCACGAACGGCAACGCTTTCCTGCTGTCGCGCGCCTCGGGCAACATCCGGCTAAGCACTGCTGACGAAGGTTCGGCCGGAACCATCACCGCAGGCGCGCTGGAAAGCTCCAACGTCGAGGTGACGCGCGAACTGACCGATCTGATCCAGACGCAGCGCGCCTATTCGTCCAACGCCAAGATCATCACCACCGCCGATGAGATGCTGGACGAAACCTTGCGGATCAAGCGCTGAACGGCATAAGGGACAGGGACCGTCATGAGCATAACGAGTGCCTTCATCAGCAGCCGCAGCGGCCTTGCCGCGACGGCTGCGTGGTCCGAAGTGACCTCCAACAACATCGCCAACGCCGACCGGCCCGATTACGTGCGGCGCAGCATCCTGCTGTCCAGCGGGCCCACCGGCAGCGGCGTGCTGGTCGAAGGGCTGCGGCGCGAGGTTGACGGGGCCCTTGACCGGATGCACCGCCAGGAAATGTCCCGGACGGCCACGCAGGATGCGCTGGCCGACGGGCTCAAGATCCATGCCGCCCTTCTGGGCGAACCGGGCGATCCACTGTCATTGCAGGGCCGCATCAGCGCCCTGCAGTCGCGGCTGGACGAACTGTCGAACGATCCGGCGCAACCCGGCTTGCAGCGTGCCGCGCTCGATGCGGCCGCCAGCGTGGCCACGACGCTGAACACCACCGCCGGACGTCTGACCGAAACGGCCGCGACTACCCGCGAGGGTATCGCGTCCGACGTGAACACGCTGAACCGGCTGCTGGCCGAAGCCGCCGAGATCAACCGCCAGATCGCCACAAGCCAGCCGGGCACACGCGACAACGCGGCGCTTGAGGATACGCTGGCCGCCAAGCTGGACGAGATGGCGCAGATCGTCGATCTGCGGGTGCAGCGCCGGCCCGAGGGCGACATCGTGATCTACACGGCGGGGGGCACACCCCTGCTGGAAGGGCGCAATGTCAACACCGTCACCTTCTCGGCGGCGGATGGGCGGCTGTTCGCGGGCGATGCCGAGATCACGCCGGGCGTGCCGGGCGCGCGCGGTTTTCAGGATGGCCGCCTGGCCGGGCGGATCGCGCTTCTGAACGATGTGCTGCCACGCATGCAGACGCAGCTGGACGAAGCGGCGCGGATGCTGGTGCAATCCTTCACAGCCGCCGATACCACGCTGGCACCGGGCCAGCCGGGGCTTTTCACCGATGCCGGCGCGGCCTTCGATCCGCTGGCGGCATCGGGTCTGGCATCGCGGATCACGATCAACGAGGCGGTGCGCGGGCCGGGCGGCGATACGCTCTGGCGGATGCGCGACGGGATCGGGGCAACCGCCCCCGGCCCGCAAAGCGACAGCACCCGGATCGAGGCGATGATCGCCTCGCTCGACACCGTCTATACCCTGTCGCCGCAGGCTGGACTGGGCGCGCAGGCGCGTCTTGCGGATTTCGTGCCCGCCATGATCGCCGATCAGAAGGTCAGCCAGAGCAGCGCACAGAATCGGGCGGAATCCCTCAGGGCCGGTGCGCAGGTGCTGGAAACCGCGCGGCTGGGGTTCCAGGGCGTCAATGTCGATGACGAATTGCAGCAACTGATGGCCATCGAACAAAGTTATGGCGCGAATGCGATCATGATGCGCACATTGGGCGAAATGGTCGACACGCTGCTGGCAGCCTTCTGACCGGAAAGGACAGGATCATGATCGGAACCGTGCGCACGATGTCCACCCTGGATGCGCTTGTCTCGCAGCGCAGGGCGGCGGCCGACCTGAACCAGCGCTTGACGCAGGCCGGACAGGAAGCCACCACCGGGATGAAGGCGGATATCTTCCGCGCCCTCGGCATGCGCTCGTCCGAGGCGCTGGCCCTGCGCTCCAGCATGGCCCGGAACGAGACGTTCATCTCTTCGAACGAGATGCTGGCCAACCGCCTTGACCTGACGGCCCTGACCCTGCGCCAGGCGCGGGATACCGCCCAGGGGTTCCTTGATCTTGCGGCCAGCAACCTGGAATCTCCGTCGCAGACAGCGGGCGAATTGCAGCGCGCCGCGCGTGTCGTGCTGGAACGGCTGACGGGGCAGATCAACACCTCTTTCCTGGGCGTGCCCCTCTTTGCCGGGACCGATAGCGCGCAACTGCCGCTGCAACGCTGGGACGCGGTGAACCCGGATACCGGTCTTGCGCCGCGTGATGTGCTGGCCACGACGATCGGCGCGGGTATCGCGGACGCGGCCGATGCCACCGCCAAGGCCGCGCGCCTGGCCGAAATCTATGCCAGCGCCGCAACCGTTCTGCCTGCGGAAGAACGGTTCGAGAGCACCTTCTTCAACGGAACACCCCTTGTCGCCGCCGATGGCAGCGCCTCGCCCCGCGTGACGGCCCGCATCGACGAGACGACCGTGCTGGCCTACGGCATCCAGGCGAATGATCCCGCCTTTACCGACCTGCTGCGCGGCCTTGCGATGATCGCCGCGACCGATCCCGCCGAAATCGCCGATCCCGAGGCGTATCGCGTCTGGGTGGGCACAGCGGCCACCGCGGTGTCCGACGGTATCGCGGGCCTGCTGGATCTTGAGACGCGCCTTGGCACCCAGCAACAGGTGGTCGAACAGACCCTGTCCACGCAGCGCGACCGCCAGGATCTTTACAACAGCCAGGTCCTTTCGCTGGAAGGGGTCGACCCCTACGAGGCCGCAACCCGCCTCAACAGTCTGCAAACCCAGCTTGAAGCCACATATGCCGTCACATCGCGCCTGTCGCGCCTGTCATTCCTGAACTTCATGTAAGCGGGCGCTCGGCGCCCGCGCGCCGACACCGTCCGGCAGGCTGGGGATGGCGTCGTCATCCATGTCATCCGCCAACTGCTTGGGCGCGGACAGCTTGTAGCCCCGGCCATGCACCGTTTCGATATAGCGGTGGCCGGGCCCCGCGGCTGAATCGAACTTCTTGCGGATCTTGCAGATATAGACGTCGATCACCTTGTCGAAGGGCTGTTCTTCCGCCATCCCGTAAACCGCGTCATAGATCGCGGCCTTGGACACGACCTTGCGCGCGTTCAGCGCCAGCTGCGTGAACACCGCATGCTCGCGCCCCGACAGGAACACCCGTTCGCCCGCGACTTCGGGATCGCGCCCGTCGAAATAGGCCGTGACCTCGCCGATCCTGATGCTTTGCGCGGCATGGCCATGGGCGCGCCGCATGATCGAATTGATGCGCGACCGCAGTTCGACCCCCTTGATCGGGATCACGATGACATCATCGGCCCCATGATCCAGCGCCTGCGCCGCGGCGCGCGCATTGCGCAGATCCCGCATCACGATGATCGGATTGCGGCACCCCGCACCGCGCAGCCTGCCGATCTGGTCCAGAACAGCGCTGCTGTCCGTCAGAAGAAGAGGGCGCGTGTCATGCCCTTCGCGGTTCAACAACCCCAGGTCGCGCTGAAAGAACGTATCGGTGATGCGGACCGGTATCATTCTCGCTGTGCGCAGTTCGGCTGAGATGCTGGCCGCACGATCGTCGCGCGGCTCGTAAAGGTAGATGTGCATCCTGCTTGCCCTTCGCTGCCGATCGGCAGCGAGGCATACATAAATCCCGTGCCGACATTGTTAATCATTACTATACATGCTGAAACGAGAAAAAAACACAAGCATTGATTAAATCTATACTTGAATTTATTCATGTATGCCTGTTTTACTTCGATCAAGGCGGTCCCTGTCAGGGGCCGCGGGGGGCAGTGGCGTCATGGGTTCGGAAATGTGCCAATCAAATCGTGTGCTGGCCGCTCTCGTGGCCCTGGCCGTCATTGTCGGGGGCAATCCCGCGCCGGTTCAGGCTGATGTGCGGATCAAGGATATCGCCGTTTTCGAAGGCGTGCGGGAAAACCAGCTTGTCGGTTACGGCCTTGTGGTCGGCCTGAACGGCACCGGCGACCGTCTGCGCAACAGCCCCTTCACCCAGCGATCCATCGAAGGCATGCTGGAACGCCTGGGCGTGGGCAACCTGTCCAATGAAACGATGCGCACCGAAAACACCGCCGCCGTGATGGTGACCGCGATGCTGCCGCCCTTCGCGCGGCGCGGCTCCACGATCGATGTGGTCGTCTCCTCGCTTGGCGATGCCTCGTCCCTGCGGGGTGGCACGCTGATCGTGACGCCGCTGGCCGGCGCGGATGGGGCCGTCTATGCCGTGGCGCAGGGGCCCATCGCCGTGGCCGGATATGCCGCGCAAGGCATCAACGCCAGCATCGTCGAAGGCGTGCCCACCGTCGCCCGGATCGAAAACGGCGCCACCGTCGAGAACGAGGTCGAACTGGCCTTCAACTCGCTCAACAGCATTCGCATTGCCCTGCGGACACCGGATTTCACAACGGCCGCGCGTGTCGAAGAGGCGATCAATCGCTCGGTCGGGCCGGGCAGCGCCATCGCGCTTGATCCCGGCACCGTCGAGGTGCGCCCCAACGGCAAGGCCGACATCTTCGGCCTGATGTCCCAGATCGAATCCCTGCGGGTCGAGCCGGACAGCATCGCGAAAGTGGTGATCGACGCGCGATCCGGCACCATCGTCATCGGATCCGAGGTCAGGATCGCCAATGTCGCGGTCAGCCAGGGCGGCCTGACCGTCATCGTGCGCGAAGAGATCGAGGTCAGCCAACCCGAACCCTTCTCGATCGGGGAAACGGTCGTGGTGCCGCAAACCAATGTCCAGGTGCAGGAACGCGAAACGCAGTTCACCGTGCTTGAAGGCGACGTAAGCCTGCAACGCCTTGTCGATGGGCTCAACGCCATCGGCCTGGGTGCGACGCAGACCATTTCGATCCTGCAGGCGATCAAGGCCGCGGGCGCGCTCCATGCCGACCTGGAGATCATCTGATGGACACCACAGGCCTGCAACCGGCCCGCCCCGTGCAGCAGACAACCATTTCGACCACCCGCAGCGAGGCGCGCGATGCCGCCCGCGCGGCCTTTGAATTCGAGGTCGTGTTCCTGTCGCAGGCGGTCGAGGAAATGATGCGTGGCACCACGGCCGGCGAATTCGGCGGCGGCCATGGCGAAGACACATGGCGCAGCTTTCTGGCCAGGGCATTTGCAGAAGAAATCGCCGGGCATGGTGGAACCGGCATCGCCCGCAGCATTGAAGCAGGCATAGACGCATATCGCGCGGGCAAGGGGGAAGAATGACCGATATAGACAGACAGGCGCTGGATGCCTTGATGCGGCTTCTGCAGGACGAGATCGTGGCGATCCGTCGCGGCGACCTGCGGCAGGTGGATGCCCTGGCCGCCCGCAAGGCCGAATTGAGCGCCGCGGTCGAAGATGCCGCGCCCGCGATCACGGCCGCGCTGACGGCCGAGCCGCCCGACACGGCGCTGCGCGGGCGCATCGCCAACCTGAAGGAACTGATCGAAACGGACCGCATGCTGCTGGAGCGGATGACACAGGCCACCGCCGCCATGCTGGCCGAGATCATCCGCATCCGCGACCGGCACGGGCTGGGCGGGCTTTACGGCGAAAAGGGCCAGCCGCGCGCCGCCGAACCCGTCCCGCTGGAGCGTCTGGACCGTTCTGTCTGAATCCTTAACCCGGCCTTAACCTGCGCCGCCAATCTCCTACCACGGCATAAGACCATCAACGGTCCTGCCGTCTGTCGTCAGAATGACGATTTCAACCGCATAGCCCTAGAAGGGGACATACTATGAGCTCGATTATTACCAACACCGCCGCGATGAACGCGCTGACCACCCTGCGCAACATCAACAACAGCCTTTCCAACACGCAGGACCGGGTCAGCTCTGGCCTCAAGGTCGGATCGGCCAAGGACAACGCGGCTTATTTCTCGATCTCCGAGACGATGAACTCGGACAGCTCGCTCAACAAGTCGGTGAATGAGGGCATGACCCTTGCCAAGAACTCGGTCGCCACCGCGCGCCTGGGTGTCGAGGCAGTGGTCGAACTGGCCAAGCAGTATATCGACCGCCAGACCTTCGCGCTGAACCTGCCGGCTGATGACCAGGCGTCGGTGACCGACGAACTGACCGCCCTGGCCGAGCAGATGGACAACATTCTGTCCCAGGCCAATTTCAACGGCGAGGATCTGGTTCTGACCGCGGGCACCAAGACCGTGACCACCGGCGTGTTCCGCGGTGCCGCGGCTCTGGAAGCCAGCGTTGTGACGATCACCAGCATCGACGTCGGCGCGCTTGTGGGAGCCCTCGCCACGACCTTCGATATCGCGGGCGTCAACACCTCGCGCGATCAGCTGGCGCTGATGATCGGCTACGCAACCGAACTGGGTATCGCGGAAAAGGCCATCGAGAACCAGCAGACCTTCCTGGCGACGCTGACCGATCGTCTGGACAGCGGTATCGGCGGCATGGTCGATGCCGACATGGAAGCAGAGGCGGCGCGCCTTCAGGCGCTGCAGGTCCAGCAGCAGCTGGCAACGCAGTCCCTGGCCATCGCCAACCAGAACCCGCAGAACATCCTCAGCCTTTTTCGCTGAGGACGTTGAACTGACCTAGAGCAGGCATACAGGCAAAGGCGGGGGGCCTTGATCGGGCCCTCCGCCACCTCGGACATAAGAACTGACAGGCTGGTCGCCCGGAACAGTTCCCCGAAACATCCCGATCAGAAGACCGGGACAACATGAAAGCAGAACGCATGAGCCTTGCAGCTTACAAGACCACCATCCGTCACAGTGAATCCCCCCGCCAGATCGAACGCCGCATCCTGTCGCGCCTGACCGGCACGCTCGAAGCGCATGCCGCCTTCGACACAGCGCAAACCGCGGCCGAGCGTCTGTCGATCCTCTCCGCCGGGCTGCGCGATGCGCTGGCCGAGAACCAGAAATTCTGGACCGAACTGAAATACGACCTCGCGCTGCCCGGAAACGCGCTCCCGCCCCAGCTGCGCGCCGGGCTGATCTCTCTTGCGCTCTGGGTCGACCGGCAGACAGCCGCCATCATGGGTGGCGCGCCGGGCGTGCGGGCGCTGGCCGAAATCAACCGGTCCATTCTGGCCGGCCTTGCGGCGACACCCGCGGTCGAGGCACCCCAACCCGTCGCGGCGGCGCAGCCCGCCTACCACGGAGGCTGACACCATGGCGCTGAAACTGACCCTCAAGCCGGACGAGCGGATCATCGTCAACGGCTGCGCGATCCGCAACTCGGGTCGCCGCCACATGCTGACCATCGAAAGCCAGGCCGATGTGATCCGCGGGCAGGACCTGCTGGACCCCGAAGGTGTCGCCACGCCCGTGCGGCTGGTCTATTTCCTGATCCAGACCGCCCTGACACGGGCCGATCTGCGCGACGATCTGGTCAGCCCGATCCAGAAGCAACTGGCCGAACTGGCCACCGTCTTTGGCGGCGGCAACCTCGCATTGGTCTTCGAGGCCGCGAATTTCGTCAGCATCGGGGATTACTACAAGGCCCTGCGCGCCCTGCGCCCCGTGATGCGCCACGAAGAAGACCTTTTCGCCCGCATGCAGGCCAAGGCGGCGGAAGGCATGGCCCCGCCTCCCCCTGCGCCGGTCCTGCCCGATGTCAGCGCACTCATGGCCTCGGTGATGCGGTCATGACAGGGGCCATCGGCGTATCCACCCTGCTCGGGGTAAAGATCGCCGACGCCACGCGCGACGCGCGCGTCACGGCCATTCGCGACAGCGCCGAACACAGCCGCGCCATATCCACCTTCCGCGAAAGGATCGGGGATATCCGCACGGTCGATGACCTGATCGCCGATCGCGATCTTTATGTCTTCGTGATGAAGGCCTTCGATCTCGAGGATCAGATCTTCGGCAAGGCGATGATCCGCAAGGTGCTGCAAAGTGATCCGGGGGATTCCACCTCGCTGGTCCGGCGCCTGACCGATCCGCGTTTCCTGGAACTGCACCGCGCGCTGGGCTTCGGGCCCGAAGGCGTGGGCAACAACTCTGTCAACGATGCAGCCTGGCAGCAGGGTATCATCGCGCGCTATGTCGAACGGCAGTTCATCAACGCCGAGGCCCTGCGCAGCGAAAGGGTCGCCGAGGTGCTTGAATTCCGGCAGAAGGCCCCCAAGGTCCAGTCATGGTTCGATGTCCTCAAGGATCGCGGCATGGCGTCCTTCATGCGCACGGCGCTGGGCCTCAGCGACGATCTGGTGCGCCTCGATGTGGACAAGCAGGCGGCGCTTTTCGCCAAGAAATACGATCTGGAAAAGTTGCAGGACCCGGATGAACGGGCGCGGCTGGAACGGCTTTACGCCATCACCGCGGATGCGCGCGACCCGGCCGGTGTGGCGCAGAATGCCGCCGTGCAGATCATGTCCGGCGCGGTGACGGCGGCCACGGGCGGCGGGCAGTTCGTGCCCATCACCCTTGATATCACCGTGATCAGCAGCCTGCCGCGCCAACCCTACCGATAAGGCCGATCATTCGATCAGCTCGTCCTCGTCTTCCGAGCTGGGCAGGCGGATGACCTCCTGCGCGGCCAGTTCGCGCGCGCAATCCACGATCGCGGCCTGGGCGGCGCGCACATCGCGCCCCCGCACGGCGCCCATCGTGTTCATCTCGTCCAGCAGCATGTCGCGCGACCGGGCCGGCAGGGCCTCCAGGAACTGGTCGCGGATCTCCTTTGACGCGCCGCGCAGCGCCAGCGGCAAGGTATTGCCCTGCAATCCGCGCATCACCCGCGCCAGGCTTTGCAGGTCCAGCTTCATCAGGTCGTCGAAGGTGAACATCTTCTGCCGGATGGTGCCGAAATCCTGCGGGATCCGCTTTTCCAGCGAGGCCGACAAGACCTCGAACGTGTCGCGGTCCAGCTTGTTGAACAGATCCGCCATGCGCTGCTGCATCTCGGCTACGCCGGGCTGGCTCGCAGTCGCCACAAGGTCCTGCTGCAGGGTCTCTTCGATATGGCGCATCGTCTCGGCGGGGACCGCCTTCATCGTGATCATGCGCTCGACGATGGCCTCCATCCGGGCCGGGGCCATCCGGGTCAACGCCTTCGCGGCCACCTCGGTGGGCAGCTTCGACAGGATCACCGCGGCGGTCTGGTCATGCTCGCCATCCAGGTAATCGGCCAGCACCGTCTCGTTCATCGCGCCCAGCCGCGACCACAGATCGCGCTCCTGCAACGGGCCGCGGATCTCCTTGAGGATCGAAGTCACCTGTTCGGGCGGCAGGAAACTGCGCAGCATGTTCTCGGCGATGGACAGCGACCCGATCACGCCGCCCCCGTTGGCGATGGACTCCGAGAATTCGCTCATCACCTCTTCGACCATCGGGGCGGGCACCACGCCAAGCCCCGACACCGCGCGGGTGATCTTCTGGATGTCGTTGTCATCCAGCTTCTTCATCAACTCGGACCCGCGCTTTTCGCCCAGGCACAGAAACAGGATCGCCGCCTTTTCAGGCCCGCGCAGCTTACGCCCGCCGCGCACCGAAGGTGTGGTGCCGCTGTGTTCGATCGTGGTTGTGCTCATGGGAATGATCCTTTCGGCTTACAGGGCGTCAGACATGGTTCGGGCCGGGCGATCAGCCCGGCGGCAGGTAACTTTCCATCAGGCTGCCGGCCAGCATGTACCAGCCGTCGATCAGCACGAAGAAGATGATCTTGAATGGCAAGGAGATCAGGACAGGCGGCAGCATCATCATGCCCGCGCTCATCAGGATCGAGGCGACGATCAGGTCGATCGCCACGAAGGGCAGGTAGACCAGGAACCCGATGGTAAAGGCGCGCCGCAATTCCGAGATCATGAAGGCCGGGACCAGTTCACGCCAGCCGGCCTCCTCGGCGGTCTGCGGCGCGGGCAGGGCAGCGGCCTCGGTATCCCCGTCGCGCCGTGTCAGGTCGCGGAACAGGGCCAGATCCTTGGGACGGGTATTGGCGAACATGAAGGTCTTGAAGGGCGCGCCCACCCGCTGGATCGCCTGCTCCTCGGTGATGGCATTGTTCAGCAAGGGCTGCAGACCGCCTTCCCAGGCGTCTTCGAACACCGGCTGCATCACGAAAAAGGTCATGAACAGCGCCATGCTGGTCAGCACCATGTTCGGCGGGGTCTGGTTCAGGCCAAGCGCCGACCGCAGGATCGAAAAGACGATCACGAAGCCGGTAAAGCAGGTCATGATGATCAGCAGGCCGGGCGCGATGCTCAGCACCGTCATCAGCGCGATCAGCTGCAGGATGCGCCCGCTCAGCGTCGCGCGCTCGTCCGATCCGATCGGCGCATCGGTGAACGCGCCCGACAGCGATTCAAGCAGACCGCCTGCGTCCTGCGCAAAGGCCGGTACCGCCGCCACGCAAAGAACCAGCAGCCCTAGAATGGCCGCAAGGCGCAATGTGGGGGACGGCAGGCGGCGCATGCGCGGTCAGTTGTCCGACACGTAGTCTTTGACGATCTCGGTCAGGGTCACGCCGATCCGGTCATCGTCCAGCTTCACAAGGTCACCCCTTGCCACCAGCCTGTCATTGATGACCACGTCGACCGGTTCGCCGATCTGGCGATCCAGTTCGATCACCGATCCGCGCGACAGCTTCAGCAGTTGCGAAATGGGCATCCGCGCATGGCCCAGGATGACCTGGACGCGCAGATCGACATTCAGCATCGCCTCGATGTTGCGCCCGGCCTGCGGCTTGGCCTGCGATCCGCCCGCAACGACGCTGCCGGCTTGCGGGGCAGGGGCATCAAGTTCGGGAAAGGCTTCGGACAGGGGCGATGCGCTTTTCTGCGGTGCGGCCCCGCCGGCAGGCGCGGCAGCCGCTTGGGAAGTCGGGTCAACCGTGTTTTCGATGGGTTCGTCGGCCATGCTCAGCGCTCCAGAAGGTGGGTGGGGACAGCGGACCGCGCATCGCGCAAGGCGCCAAGGATGCGGTCGCAGATGGATGAGAAACTGTATTCCAGGAACCCGCTGTCCCAGGCGACCCGCGTGTCGCCATCCGCCAGGTCAGGATCGGCGCGCAAGGCGACCCGCCCGGTCAGGCCAAGTTCGGAAACGGTGCTGTCCAGTTCGTCGCGCAGCAGGCGCAGCCCCTCGGGCGACAGCGTCACCTGCAATGTCGCACTGCCCAGACCGACGCTGAGGGCGCGGCGCACCTGCGCCAGGGCGCGGTCATGCGCGCGGTGCTGCAAGAGTTCGGGAAAAACCTGCTCGCAGACCGACAAGGAAAAATCCAGAAGCTGCGCCTCTAGCGCCGCGCGATGTTCGTCCGCCGCCTGGATCAGCGCCGCCATCTGCGGCCCCAGCGCCTCCAGCACCGCCGCCCGTCTTGCACCGTCCTGCGCGGCGGCCTCGGCCAACCCTTCGGCATGGCCCGCGCTCCGGCCTTCCGCAAAGGCGGCCTCGCGCGCTTCGGCCAGGGCCTCAAGCAGGTAGTCATGGCTGTAATAGGCGCTTCCGTCGCGCAGCACCTGCCGGCTTTCGCGGGCCAGTTCCAGGTCGAAGTCGCGGTCGAAGACAAGGCTCATGGCATCATACCTCTTCCGACAGCCAGTTCTGCATCACGCGCAGCGCCTCGTCGGGTTCCTTCTCGACCAGTTGACCGATCACGTTGATCCGCCCCCGCCGCACCCCGCCCGAGACCGAGGCCAGCGTCACAAGGTCGTCCTGAAGCTCGCCATCCATCGGGTCCATCACATCGTAGGATCCCGCCGACTGCGCCCGCGCCGGTCCCGACAGGGCAGCGGCCGGGGCGCGGTTCGCCACCTGCGGCACGGCGCCACCGCCCGCCAGTGCCGGCGCGCCCTGCATGCCAGGTCCCGCCAGGGCCAGGCTGCCCTCGGCCGACAGCTTGCGCAGCAAGGGCGTCACGCCGAAAATCAGAACCACCGCGACCAGCGCCAGCGCGAAGATGCTGCGCAGGATCGACATCAGGTTCGCGGTCAGCACCTCCATCACCGACAGGCCCGGCGGCGCGCCGACATCCAGCGAGTAGTCGATGAACCGCAGGCTGTCGACCGACACGGTATCGCCGCGCTCGGCATCGAAACCGACGGCAGAGCGCACCAGCGCCGCAAGCCGCTCCAGCTCTTCGGCGGGGCGCTCTTCATAGGTGACGGTGCCGTCCTCGGCCACGTTGTAGATGCCATTGACCAGCACCGCGACCGAGATCCGCGTCACCTCGCCCGGCTCACGGATCGTCTCGCTCTGGGTCGAACCGATCTCGTAATTCACGATCTCGTCGGTGCGCGCCGAATTGTTCGCCGATTGCTGCCCCGGACCCGCATCCGCCAGCTCGGCCGGCAGGTTGCCCGCCACGCCAAGGTCGCCGCCCGCGGTATTGCGATCCTCGCGGGTTTCCTCGCGGCTTTCGGTCGACCGGACGACCTGCTGCTGCGGATCGAAGGTCTGGCTGCGGATCACCTGGCGCTCGCTGCTCAGGCTGACATTGACCTGCACGCGCGCATTCCCGGCGCCCACCCGCGCCGTCAGGATCTCGGTGATGCTGCGCGACATGCGGTCCTCGATGGCCGATCCCGCCGCACCCAGCGCCGCCTCGCCCGGCAGCTCCTCGGACAGGATCGTCTCGCCGCTGGCGGTCAGAACCGTCACGCGCGATGGCGCAAGGTCCGGCACGGCCGATGCCACCAGCGCGCGGATCGCCTCGGCCTGGCGGCGGCCGATCGTCTGCGTCGTGCGCCCGCGCACGATGACCGATGCGCTGGGTTCGGGGCGCGTGCGCGAAAACGCCTCGCGGTCGGGCAGAACCAGGTGCACGCGCGCGGCGTCGATACCGTCGATCGTCAGGATCGAGCGCGCAAGCTCGCCCTCCAGCGCGCGCATCCGGCTGACCTGCTGCATGAAACTGTTCATGCCCAGCCCGCTGGCATTGTCGAAGATTTCCCAGCCCGGCGCGCCTTCGCCCGGCAGACCCTGTTCGGCCAGCGCCATCCGCGCCCGCGCCACGTCTTCCTGTGCGACCGACACGATCGACCCGCCACCGCCCAGTTCGACGGCAAAGCCTTCCTGCTCCAGTGCGGCGACGACGCGCCCCGCCCCCGCCAGCGACAGGTCGCTATATAGCGGCACGAAGGTCGGTTTCATCACCGCGTTGAGGCCGAAGAACAGGGCCAGCACCAGCCCGACGCCCGTGGCGCCGAGTGCAATCAGTCGGGTTCGCCCAAGCGCGACGAGATTATCGAGTATTGGCTGCAACGTCGAAATCCGGAACAAGAGAAATTAACCAGACTTAAACGTAGCAAAACAAGAATAGCAAGTATAGTTTGTTTTTAGTTCTTGCTTAACACATATGAATTTTACATATTGATCATGCAGTTTTGTGCTGTTCCGGTCGGATCGTTGGGTGGCTCATGTTCAAGAAGAAAGCATTGCCCGAGGGTGACGCGACGCCCGCGGGCGACGATGCAGCGACCGGCGCCGCCCCGAAAGGGGGTGCGCGCCGCAAGATCGGCATGATCCTCGGGCTTGTTCTGCTCTCGGTCGTGGCGCTGGTCGGTGGTCTGGTCGCGGCGGTCGGGCCGGGCGGCCTGATGGCGATGCTGGGCGGCGACACCCATCACGAAGAGGCGGCCGCGCCGCAAGCGGATGCAGAAAACCCAGCCCCGCCGGGCGCTGACATGGTGGTGATGCCCTTTGACGAAATGATCGTGAACATCACCGCCACAGCCGCCTCGGGGCGGCAGACCAGCCGCTTTCTGAAACTGGACCTGGCCCTTGTCTATGACAGGACGCAGGACGAAGGCGGCATGGTGGAAATGCGCCACGTCTTTCTGCGCGATGCCTTCCAGGATTACCTGCGGCAACTGGCCGAACGTGATCTTGACGGGACCCTCGGTCTTGTCACCGTCAAGGGCGAGTTGCTGCGCCGCGCGCGGGCGATTGCCGGCAACGATGCGCCGCATGAGGTGCTGATCATGGGGCTTGTGATCCAATGACGCAGACACAGACCACCGCGTCCCAGGCCCATGGCGGCATGACCGCCCAGGTGCAGGAAGAGATCATTCGCATCGCCACGCGCAGCTATGAACGCCTGCCCCTGTTCGAGGTCGTGATGGACCGCGCGGTGCAGGCCCTTGGCCCCACGCTGCGCGCCGCGCTGAACGTGCAGGCCGATGTCGCCTTGCAGGCGGTCGATTACCTGGCTTGCGGCGATGCGCTGGCCGCGGCCCCCGATCCGGGGCTGATCGCGCTGGTGAACGCCGCGCCATGGGATGGCGCGCTGGCGGTCACCATCGACCCCGAACTGCTGTTTTCGACCCTCGAAATCATGCTGGGCGCGCCCGATCCTGCCACGGCCAAGGCCGATGCCGCCGAAGGTTCCGCCGCAGCCGCCTGGCAGCCGCGCGCCTTCACGGCAATCGAAAAGCGTCTGGCCGGGCGTCTTGTGGGGCTGGCGCTGCACGAGGTCGCGACCGCCTTCGAGCCGCTTGAAAAAGTGTCCTTCACCGCAGGGGCGATGGAAAGCGGGCCGCGCGATGTCATGCTGGCGCCGGTCGATGCCGCCTGCGCCCGCGTCACGCTGCGCATCACCCTGAACGGCCGGGGCGGCCTGATGTGCCTGATCGTGCCGCACCGGACCATGGACACCGTGCGCCCCCAACTGGCGCAGTCGCGCACCGCGGCGCAGCTGGGCAGCGATCCGGGATCGCGGGCGCTGTTGTCGCAATCGCTCAACCACACGCCGGTCACGCTGACGGCGGTGCTGCATGAACGGGACGTGCCGCTGGCCGAAGTGCTGGGCTGGAAACCGGGGCAGGTTCTGAACCTCGGGATCGACAGCTCGCATGAGGTGACGGTCGCCTGCAGCGGAAAGGACATGTTCCGCGCCGCCATCGGCCGCAGGAAAAACGGCTCTGTCGCCCTGCGCGTGACGGCGACATTCGAAGAGACAGAAGAAGAAGAAGAGGAGGACGCGAATGGCGCTCTTGATTGACCTGATCATCATGCTGCTGCTGATCGGCACGCTGGCCTATGCATTCCTTGTGGATCGCAGGGTGCGCGCCCTTGTTCTGGCGATGCGGGAATTGCAGCCCGTCGTCGATCAGTTCTCCGTCGCCGTGGATCGCACCGAGAATTCGGTCAAAACCCTGCGCACCGAGGCACAGGCCCGCCCTGCGCCCCGGCGCGACGAAGAACCGCCCCTGACGCGCACCGCTGCGGCGACCTATGTGCCCAAGGCGCCCGCCCCCTCGGTTGCCGCTGATGCTTGCCTTGACCTTGGCCCCTTCTTCCTGTCGCAGCGTCCCGCCGCCACGCGTCCCGCGCAGCTGCCGCCCGGCATGGCCCGCGTGACGGACAAGGCCGATCTGGTCCGCAGCTTCTTCGAAACGATCCGGAGCCGCGAGGCATGAAACCGCCCCGTTCCGTCACCGTCGTCTTCGGCACCCTCGTCGTGGCGGGGATGGCCAAGCTGGGCCTCTCGGCCCTGTCCTATGTGCAGCCGGATCGCGCCCTGTCCGGCGCCGATTTCGGATCTTCCTATTTCGTGACAGCCGCATCCGCCGCGACCGAGGAACCCAGGCAACCCGAGGAAACCATGACCGAGGCCGCACCGCTTCCCGGCCCGCCAGAAGGCACCCCGGACGAGATGCTGGCCGCCATCGCCGCCGAACGCGCCCTGCTTGAGGATCAGCAGGCCAGGCTTGCCGCCCGCGCGGCCGAGATCGACCTTGCAAAAGAGATGCTGACGATCGAAACCGCCCGCCTCGAAGAACTCAAGCAAGAGGTCGAGGCCCTGCTGGAACGCGCCAGCATGTCTCATGTCGCCGATGTCGACCGCCTTGTCGCGCTTTACAGCAACATGAAGCCCAAGGATGCCGCCGCGATCATGGACGATCTCGACCTCGAGGTGATGGTCACCGTGCTTGGCACCATGCCCGAACGCAACGCCGCCCCGATCCTTGCCGCGCTGAACCCGGTCCGGGCGCGCGCCGTGTCCCTGATCCTGCTGGAGCGCGCGAAACTCCCGGGTGACCGCCGCCTTGACCGCGTCCGCCTGAACTGAGGACCGCGCGCCCCGGAACCGTCAGTCAAGATCGCGAAGCTGCGATCCCGCAGGCGGTTTGCGCCGGATATTGCGGCGCAGATCCATGACATAGCCGATGATCTCGGCCACCGCCTGCCAGTGTTCCACCGGGATCGCGTCATCGACTTCGACCATGGCGTGCAGCGCCCGTGCCAGCGGGCGGTTCTCGACGATGGTCACGTCATTCTCGCGCGCGATGCGGCGGATCTGCGCCGCCATCAACCCGGTGCCCTTGGCCACGCAAACCGGCGCACGGTCGACACCAGGCACGTATTTCAACGCCACCGCGTAATGCGTGGGGTTGGTCAGCACCACCGTCGCCGTGGGCACGGCAACGGTGATCCGCTGGCGTGCGCGCTTGCGCCGGATCTCGCCGCGCTTGGCCTTGATATGCGGGTCGCCCTCGCTGTCCTTGAACTCGTCGCGCAGCTCGCGGATGCTCATGCGCTGTTTCTTCAGCCATTGCGCCCGTTTCCACAGGATGTCGGCCACCGCCAGCACGGCCAGGAACACCGTCGTGATGATCATCAGGCGGATGACGATCTGCCGCACACCGCCCAGGAACGCCTCGGGCAGGCCATCGGTCACCTGCCAGACCGCCCGCACCGCCTCGTTCGCGACGAACAGGGTGATCGCGCCCACCACCAGCACCTTGGCCACGTTCTTGACGAACTCCACCAGCGCATCCAGCGAGAACAGCCGCTTGAACCCCGCAATGGGCGAGATCTTGGAAATCTCGGGCTTGATCCGTTCCACCGCAACGGCGGTCTCGCCCTGGATCATCACCCCGAACAGCGCGGCCAGCACCATCACCAGAACCACCGGCCCCAGCGTCGTGGCCAGCCCCCAGGTCAATTGCCCCGACACCTCGCCCAGATCGGCCAGCCCCGCCGCGTCCTCGCCGATCTCGATCTGTCCGGCCATCTGGAACAGGCCGCGCAGCACGCCGGCAAGATCGGGCATCACCTGCGGCAGCAGGAACACCGTGATCGCCAGCAACGAGAACACGCACATCAGGTTGCCGGTCTCGCGTGACGAGGGCACATCGCCCTTGTCGCGCGCCTTGCGCAATTTGCGCTCGGTCGGTTCCTCTGTCTTGCTGCTCTGGTCTTCTTCGCTCATCCCGCCGCCCTAGAACATCAGCGTGCCAAGCCATGTGGCAAAGCGCTGGATGAAACCCTCAAGAATGGCGGGGGCCGACATGACCAGCACCAGGATCCCCGCACCGATCAGAACCGGCGTCGCTACGAAGAACACCGGCAGCGCGGGCATCATACGGTTCGCCAGCCCCATGCCCAGGTTCAGCACAAGGCCCATCACGTGAAACGGCAGGGTCAGGGCGAAGCCGATGTAGAAACTGGCCGCAACCGCCTTGACCGCCTGCTGGGCCAGATCGCCGGGCATGATCTGCCCCGGCGGGAACACGTCATAACTCATCAGCAGGGCGCCGACGATCACGTGATGCAGATCGGTCGCAAAGATCAGCGCGATCCCCGCCATCATCAAAGCATCGGCAATCAGGGTCGATCCCTGGAAGGTCCCTGTCTCGGGCGCAAAGGCGTTTGACAGGCCCGACACCAGGCCGATCTGATAGCCCGCGAATTGCAGCGCCGACAGGATGATCCGCGCCGTCACGCCGATCCAGACGCCCAGCGTCACCTCGATGGCAAGCACACGCAGCAGGATCAGCGGCGTATCGATGATCACCGTTCCAACCGGCGTCGCGGGTGCCAGTGCCGCGGCCATGGCGACGGCCAGCAGCAGCCGAAAGCGCAGCGGAATGGACCGTTCCCCGAACCCCGGCATGAAAGCCAGCGCACTGCCGATCCGGGCAAAGACCAGCCCCACCGACAGGAATTGCGAGGTCAGGAAAAGGTCCAGATCCACGTCTAGCCACCGATCGTTGCAACGGTGCGCAGCGATGCCTTGCGATGCACCTCGTTATGCGAAATCACCTGCGTCAGCGGGCTGACCCGTTCCAGCATGGACCGCACGAAGCTGCGCACCTCGGGGCTGACCAGAAGGGCGGGCCATTCATCGCGCTGCGCGAATTTCTGGATCTCCTTGCGCGCCTCAAGGACGAATTCCTGCACGCGCTGCGGCGACATCAGGAAATTGCGCTCGTCCCCCGTCACGCGCACGGCGGCGTTGAATTCGGATTCCCAGGCCGCCGACATGGTGATCACCGACACGAACCCGGTCTCGTCGGCCAGCGCCTGGCAGATCTGGTTCGACAGCCTCCGCCGCACATGTTCGGTGATCGTCGTCACATTGGCGCTGTTGCGGCTGGCCTCGGCGATGGCCTCGACGATCAGGGGCAGGTTGCGGATCGACACGCGCTCGGTCAGCAACGCCTGAAGCACATGCTGCACCAGGATCGCGGGCGCATTGGTGGTGATGTCGCCCACCAGTTTCTGATATTCGCGCGCCAGCCCGTCGATCAGGGATTGCGTCGCGCCATAGGTCAGCAGCTCGGGCATGTGCTGCTTGATCACCTCGGTCAGATGGGTGATCACCACGCTTTCGGGATCGACAACGGTGCAGCCCAGTGTCTCGGCCTCGGCGGCGCGCGCGGCATCCACCCAGACGGCATCCAGCCCGAAGGTCGGATCCTTGGTCCGCTCGCCGGGCAGGTCAAGCGGCGCATCGCCGGGGTTCAGCACCATCATCGCGCGCGGCCTGACCTCGCCCCGTGCGGCCTGCACCCCCTGCACCAGGATCGCATAGCCATTGGCGGGCAGGGTCGGTTCATCCTTGATCCGCACGGCGGGCAGCACGAAACCGTAATCGCGGGCGAACAACTGGCGCAGGCTCTTGATCTTGCCGGGCAGGGCCGCCTCGGGGCTGCTGATCAGCGGCACCAGGGCCGATCCCAGCTCCAGCCGCAGATCGTCCAGCTTCAGCGTCTCGGAAATGTCATCCCGCTTGCTCGACGCGGCGGCGGTTTCGGCCTCGGCGGTGCTGCGGCTTTCATCGCGCGCGGCGGCGGCGGCCTGGCGCTGCATGAACAGGCCAAGGCCCGCCAGCGTCACGGCCAGGGCCACGAAAACCCCGATCGGAAAGCCCGGCAGCATCCCGATGCACAGCAACAGGCCCGCCGCCATGTAAAGCGCCTTGGGAAAGCGGCCCAGCTGTTGCAGGACGGCCTCGTTCGCGGCCCCCACCGTGCCGCCCTTGGTCACGATCAGACCGGCGGCCAGCGACACGATCAGCGCGGGGATCTGTGTTACCAGCCCATCCCCGATGGTCAGGATCGTATAGACATTGGCGGCCTCGCCCACGCCCAGCCCATGTTGCACCACACCGATCAGGATGCCGCCGATCACGTTGATCAGCGTGATGATGATGCCCGCGATCGCATCGCCGCGCACGAATTTCGACGCACCGTCCATCGCGCCGAAAAAGCTGCTTTCGTCCTCAAGTTCCTTGCGGCGCTGCCGGGCCTCGGCCTCGTCGATCAGGCCCGCACCCAGGTCGGCGTCGATGGCCATCTGCTTGCCGGGCATCGCATCCAGGTAGAACCGCGCCGACACTTCGGCGATTCGGGTCGAACCCTTGGTGATGACGACGAAGTTGATCACCACCAGGATCGTGAAGACCACGATCCCGATCACGAAATTGCCCGACACGATGAAGCGCGAGAACCCTTCAATCACGCCCCCCGCGGCCCCCGGCCCGGTGTGCCCCTCGCTCAGGATCAGGCGGGTCGAGGCGACGTTCAGCGCAAGGCGCAACATGGTCACGACCAGCAGAAGCGTCGGAAAGCTGTTGAACTCAAGCGGCTTGGGGATCCACAGCGCCACCATCAGGATCAGCACCGACAGCGACAGCGACACCGCCAGCCCGAAATCCAGGATCATCGGCGGCAGCGGCACGAACAGCATGCCCAGCACAAGGATCACGCCGATCGCAAAGGCCACGTCGCGGTTGGCGAAACCGATGGCGACCATCCGGCCGTTGCGCTCTTGCGAGGGGGATGTCATCGCCATGCCGCTCTCCGTCAGAAATCTTGCAGGAAACGCGGCAGGACAGGCTCCAGCCGCTCGCGGCTGTAGATGCCATAGACCCCGCCCGGATCCGCCTGCTGCGTGGACCAGTATCCGTGATCCCAGGGCATGACCGGATCGGCTTGCGGCTCTTCCATGCCACCCGAACCGTAGGCGGCAGCTGGAATGGCCTCGGGGCGCATCTCTTCCGGGGCAGGGCTTGACCCCGCACCCACCATCCCGCGGAACGTGTCGATCCTGTCATTGGCCACCGCCACGTTCCGCCTGAGCGATGACAGGTATATCCCCGCCTTGTCCGGCGTGCGCGAATGATAGGCCCCGCCGGCCCGCATCCAGTCGCCTGTTTCGGCGTAAAGGCCGACAAGAAAGCGCGCCGCGTAATCGATGTTGATGAAGGGATCGAACCCTTCCTCAAGGCTCGTGAACGCGCCCGGATGCCAGCGCAGGTTGATCTGCATGCAGCCCACGTCAATCGACTGCACACCCGCCGCCTGCCGCTCGCGCACCCAGGCCATCGCGGCCTCCCGGCTCTCGAAGATGCGCCCCTCGCCCGCGGCATTCACGGCCCAGGGCCAGACGGTCAGCCGCCCGCCACGGGATACGCCCGCTTCCTGCAGGCCGATCCCCAGAAGCATGTTGTCAGGGATGCCGTAACGCGCCTGCGCCCGCAGGATCTCGGCCACGCAGATGCTGGCCGGATCGCCGGTGGCGGCCAGCGGCATGGCGGGCATCACGGGTGGTGCGGCCGCGAATGGCGGCGCGCTCAAGCGTGGAAAGGTCCGGCGGTTGGCCTGCGGATGCATCCCCGTCCGGTCCGGCAGGACGATCGCCTGCGTCCGTGGCGCGGCGGGCGCGCTGCTTTGGTAGAACGCCCCCCAATCGGCCAGCGCGGCAGGGGCGGCACCCCCCAGGGCCAGGCCCAGCCCAAGGGCGCATGACAGCCCCCGCATCACAGCGCCCCGCTTGCGATCAGGTCGAACACGCGGTCCGACAACCCGCGCAAGGTGGCGTAGATGAAAGGGCTCGACGCCAGGATCCCCAGGAAGATCGCGACGATCTTGGGCACGAAGGTCAGCGTCATTTCCTGGATCTGCGTCAGCGCCTGGAAAAACGCGATCACCAGCCCGACGACAAGCGCCAGCGCCAGCACCGGACCCGACCCCAGCAGGACCGCGACGATCATCTCGGACAGGATCGCGTAGGTGTCGGTGGCGTCCAATGGGTCCGGTCCCTTTCGGTCCTGTCCTGCGCGTCATGACCGCTGGCGCGGTCAGATGGGCATCCGCAGAACCTCTTGATAAGCTTCAACGAACTTGTCGCGCATCGCGACCACGGTCTTGACCGTCGATTCAAGCGCAAGCGTGGCCTCGACCACCTGCTGCGTCCCCATCTCGCCGGTCAGACCGCGCTGCGCGGCCATATCGCCCTCGCGGATCGTGGCCACCGCATCCTGGGCCGCATCGCGCACCAGGTCCGCGAAGCTGGCGGCCTTCGGGGCCTCTTCCGCGGAAAACGCCGCACCCCCCAGGTCCTGCGCATGGCGATAAGCCCCACGCACGCCATTGGCCGCGACCGACATCGCATTGATTTCAACCATATGTACCCCCTATCGCAGCAGATCGAGAACCTGGCGGCGCATCTGGCGGCCTGCCTCGAACATGTTCATGTTTGCCTCATAGCTGCGCGATGCCTCGCGCATGTTGCTCATTTCCAGCAGCGGATTGACGTTTGACGTCTTGACGAACCCCTCGGTATCGGCGGCGGGATGCGCCGGATCGTAATCGCGCCCGAAAGGCGCCTGATCGCGTCCAAGGGCCGCCACCCGTACCATCGACACGCCGCTGTCGCGGTCGATCATCTCCTCGAAGGCCAGGGTCTTGCGCCGGTAAGGATCGGCCCCCGGCACGGTGCCGGTGGAACCGGCATTCGCCACGTTCTCGGCCACGACCTTCAGCCGCTCGCCCTGCGCATGCATGCCGCTTGCGGCCACGGCGGCAATGGATCTCAACGGGTCCATGACAGGCCCTCCTTAACGATTGCTGCCAACGGCAATGCCCAGCAGCTGGTGCCCCTTGCCGTAAAGCTGCGCCGCCAGCTGGTAGCTTTCGCTGATTTCGGCGGCCTTGAGGGTCTGCTGCTCCAGCACGACGGTATTGCCGTCGATCGTGGTCTCCCAGGCGGCGCTGTCCGCCGTGGCGCGCAGGCCGCCGGCATGGCCGCCACCCTGGATATGGCCTGCATGGGTAGTCCTGACGCCGCCGGTCCGGGACCCGTCGACAAGCGCCTCGAAGGGGCTCACCTCACGCGCCTTGAAGCCGGGCGTATCCGCATTGGCGATGTTTTCGGCAACCACGCGCTGATTGGCGGCCAGCCACGACATCCGCTGCGATGCGAGCTGAAAAAAAGACATGGAATTCAGCTTCATTTAATGTTCCCCCACTAGTATTTTCATGAAATAACATGGATAGTTTTTGCTGGCTACAGGTTTTATACATGAAAACAGCATTTTCCGGCCTTGCCGGCGCGGCACGTCAGATCGAAGGTTCGCGGATCGCGGGCACGGTCAGCGGGGTCCTTGGCCTGACCCTCACCGCCAAGGGGGTCGAACGCGCCTTGGGCATCGGCGCGCGCTGCACCGTGCATGGCGCGCGCGGCCCCGTGCTGGGCGAAGTTGTGGCCGTCGATGCGGGCGGCGTATCCGTTTTGCCGTTCGGCACATGGGATGGTGTCGTCGTGGGCGATCCCATCACCAGCAGCCCGCGCGGCGACGTGGTGCGCCCCACCATGGGCTGGGTCGGGCGCGTGGTGGACGCGCTTGGCGCGCCGATCGACGGGCGCGGCCCGCTCTTCGACGGGACCGAGGCGCGCGCGGTCAAATCGCCGCCGCCGCCCGCCTATGACCGCCGCCGCGTCGGCGCGCGCATCGACACCGGGATCAAGACCATGGATATCTTCACGCCCCTCTGCCGCGGGCAGCGGATGGGCGTCTTCGCGGGGTCGGGCGTCGGTAAATCATCCCTGATGGCGATGCTGGCGCGCGGCGCGCAGGCCGATGTGATCGTGGTGGGCCTTGTGGGCGAACGTGGCCGCGAGGTGCAGGATTTCATCCAGGGCGATCTGGGCCCCGAGGCGATGAAACGCTGCGTGATCGTCGTCTCGACCGGGAACGAACCGCCCCTGATGCGCCGCCAGGCCGCATGGACCGCCACCGCCGTGGCCGAACATTTCCGCGACGCGGGCCTTCAGGTCCTGCTGCTGATCGACAGCGTCACGCGCTTTGCCATGGCGCAGCGCGAAATCGGCCTTGCCGCGGGCGAGCCGCCCACCGCCAAGGGCTATCCGCCCACCGTCTTTGCCGAACTGCCGCAGCTGATGGAACGCGCAGGCCCCGGCAACGCCAAAGGCGGCGACATCACCGGCATCTATACCGTCCTCGTGGACGGGGACGACATGAACGATCCCGTCGCCGACAGTGTGCGCGGTATCCTTGACGGTCACGTGGTGCTGGATCGCCAGATCGCGGAACGCGGCCGCTTCCCGGCGATCAACCTGCTCAAAAGCGTGTCGCGGATGCTGCCGGATTGCCATCAGCCCGCGGAATACGCGGTGCTGGCCGCCGCGCGCCGGGTCATCGCGAAATATGTCGACATGGAAGAATTGATCCGCATGGGCGCCTATAAACCGGGCTCCGACCCGGATATCGACGCGGCCATCCGCTTTGCCGATCCGCTGGAAACCTTCCTGACCCAGCGCAAGCACGAGGCGATGCCCGCCGATCAATCCTTTGCCGAAGTCTATCGTCTGCTGGGCGAGGCGGGGATCGACGTTGCCTTGCCCGGCCAGACGCCGGCCCGCCCCCTGCGCCAAAGCCTGCCGGTGCAGGCGGCACATCACCCCGCCGCCCGCCAATAGGCCGGGCGTTTCCCCGCGCGCCAGGCCTTCTGCCGATGCGTCCGGCCTGCATATGCGCAGGCCGCGCCCTGGCCGCGCTCTGGCGGCGCCCCGCGTTCATAAACTGCCTAAATTTTACCAGTTGATAAAAAAAGGAATCGTGGAATACTGCCTGTGACGACCGAACACAGGAGAGGCCTTGATGACTGCAAATCCCCTTGCAGAAGGGATCGTGGCAGGG
>JAJLKH010000058.1:0-38367 GCA_033839205.1 Rhodobacterales bacterium
CGATATTTCCGACTTTGAACGCGTGCTGCGGCGCCGGATCATGACGCTGCCCGGCGTGGGCGATGTGGAGGCCAATGTCCTGTTGTCCGAGGAGCGGAGACCGGGACCATTGTAAACGGGCTTTGCCTTTGGCGCCGCGTCGCGCTACCCCTTGGGAAACGCCGAGGAGGAGAGACCCATGAGCGCACTTCTGGACACTGTGGACCCGGACGGATTGCTGGAATTCTCGGTCGTGTTCACCGACCGGTCGCTGAACCACATGAGCGCCAGTTTCCAGCAGGTGATGCGTGATATCTCGGCGATGCTGAAAGAGGTCTACAACGCCGATGGCGTGGCCTTGGTCCCCGGTGGCGGCACCTACGCGATGGAGGCGGTGGCGCGGCAGTTCGGCCATGATGCCCATGCCTTGGTGGTCAGGAACGGCTGGTTCTCCTACCGCTGGAGCCAGATCTTCGACGCCGGGCAGTTCACGGCCCAGACCACCGTGTTCAAGGCGCGCCAGACCGGGAACGGCGTGACGGCACCTTTCGCGCCCGCGCCGATCGACGAGGTTGTGGCGGCGATCCGGGAGGCGAAACCCGATGTGGTCTTTGCCCCGCATGTGGAAACATCCGCCGGGCTGATCTTGCCTGACGACTATATCAGCGCGCTGGCCAGTGCGGCGCATGATGTGGGGGCGCTGATGGTGCTGGATTGCATCGCATCCGGCTGCGCCTGGGTCGACATGAAGGCGACGGGCGTGGATGTGCTGATCTCGGCCCCGCAAAAGGGCTGGTCGGCCTCGCCCTCGGCGGGGCTTGTGATGCTGTCGCAGCGCGCAATCGACCGGCTGGAGCATACCAGCAGCGACAGTTTCGCGGTGGACCTCAAGAAATGGTACGGCATCATGCAGACCTATGAAGGGGGCGGGCATGCCTATCACGCGACCATGCCCACCGATGCGTTGCGCGCTTTCCGCGACACGATGCTGGAGACGCAGCGTTACGGGTTCGAGAAACTGCGGCAGGCGCAATGGGCGCTTGGCAATGGCGTGCGCAAGATGCTGGCCGACAAGGGCGTGGTCTCGGTCGCGGCCGATGGTTTCGGCGCGCCGGGCGTCGTGGTCAGCTATACGGATGACCCGGATATCCAGAACGGCAAGAAATTCGCGGCACTTGGCATGCAGATCGCCGCGGGCGTGCCGTTGCAATGCGACGAGCCTGCGGGCTTTCGCACCTTCCGGCTGGGGCTGTTCGGGCTGGACAAGCTCTATGACGTGCCCGCAACGCTGGCGCGGCTCAAGGCGGTGATCGACAAGGTGCTGTAGCACCTGTCGTTTCTTCTTGCCGCAAATATCCCCGCCGGAGGCATCCCCGGCGGAGGGCCTGAACCTCGTTCGCCGCAGGGGTGGAACGTTCGTCCTGAACGCTTGCCTAAAATGCAAAGCCATGCTCGATTGAGCCCGTGATGAGAGAACCGTTTCCCTTCCTGTCCCCGATCACGGCAGATGCGCCACGCCGCCTTCTGGATCAGGCGCGCGGGTTGCCCGTCCCGCGCGTGGCGCTGGTCAATGCCGGCAGCGTGAATGCGCTCGAAGGTATCCGCGAAGCGGCCCAGGCGGGTCTTGCCCATCCGGTGCTGATCGGCGACGCGCCCAAGATCCGGCAGGTCGCCGAACAGATCGGCTGGGATATCACCGCCCTGCGCCTGATCCATGCCCCCGGCGCGGCGGCAGGCCAGCGGGCCGCGGAACTGGCCCGCAAGGGCGAGGTGGACGCGATCATGAAAGGCCAGGTGCACACATCGGTCTTTCTCAAAAGCCTGCTGCCCCGGTCTGCCGGGCTGCGCGATGCGGATACTCGCTGCGGCCATGTGTTCCACATCACGGCCCCCCATTCCGACCGACCGCTTCTGCTGACCGATGGAGCGCTGAACGTGGACCCGGACATTCCCACAAGGCAAGCCTGCCTGACCCACGCGGTGCACCTCGCGCAGCAACTGGGGATCGAGCGGCCCAAGGCCGGCATCCTGTCGGCCAACGAAGACCCGCTGCCGTCGCTGCAAAACTCGATGGATGCCGCCGTGATCGCCGCCTGGGCAAAGACCGCCCTGCCCCAAGCCGAGGTGGCCGGCCCCATGGCGCTGGACCTCATCTTTTCGGCCGAGGCGGCGGCGGCCAAGAACTATGTCTCGCCGGTGGCGGGCGATGCCGACATCATCCTGACGCCGAACATCACGACCGGAAATGCGCTCTTCAAACTGATGTCGCTGGGGATGGGCTGCTGTGCGGCCGGGCTTGTGTTGGGGGCGAAGGTGCCGATCCTGCTGACATCTCGGGCGCAGGGTGCGCCCGCGCGCATCGCATCCGCCGCCCTGGGCGTCATCGCAGCGGGGGCGCGGCCATGATCCTCGTGGTCAACGCGGGTTCCAGTTCGATCAAGATCGAAGTCTTCGATCACGCGCTCGGATCGGTGATCGAGGGCGCGGTCTCCGAGATCGGCGGCAAGGCCCGGATCCGGATCGCAGGACATCAGCAAGAGATCGCGGCCGCGGATCACGCGGCGGCCCTGTCGCATCTTCTGGATGGGCTGGCGGACAAGGGCATAACGCTCGACCGGCTGACGGCGGCGGCCCATCGCATCGTGCATGGGGGGGCGCATCTGACCGCGCCCGCGCGCCTGACCCCCGATATCCTGGCGCAGATCGCGGCCTGCACTCCGCTTGCACCGCTGCACAATCCACATAACCTTTCAGGCATCCATGCCCTTGGTCATCTAGCGCCCGATCTGCCGCAATTCGGCAGTTTCGATACCGCCTTTCACGCAACCAATCCCGAGGTTGCCGTGACCTACGCGATCCCGCAGGCGGAACGCGCCAAGGGCATCCGGCGTTACGGGTTCCACGGCCTCAGTTATGCCGGGCTGGTCGAGGCGCTGCGCCCCGATCTGCCGCGCCGCCTGCTCGCGTTCCACCTGGGCAACGGGGCCAGCCTCTGCGCGATCCTCGACGGTCGGTCGGTCGCCACCTCGATGGGCTATTCGCCGCTGGAGGGCTTGGTGATGGGCAGCCGCGCCGGCAGCATCGACGGCATGGCGGTGCTGCGGATCGCCACCGATCACGGCATCGACCGCGCGGGTCAACTGTTGAACCAGGACAGCGGCCTGCGCGCCCTGGGGGGCACGAACGACATGGCGCAGCTTCTGGCGACAGACACGGCCGAGGCGCGCTTTGCCGTCGATCATTTCTGCTATTGGGCGGCGCGCCACGCTGGGTCCGCCATTATCGCCATGGGCGGCCTGGACGCCATCGCCTTTACCGGCGGCATCGGCGAGAATGCAGCCCCCGTGCGCGACAGGATCATGGCGCATCTGGCCTGTTTCGGCAGCGTCCCTATGCACGTGGTGCCCGCCGATGAAGAGCGTCAGATCGCCCGCGATGCGCTATCCTTGATGGAAAGGGCCGACACATGACCCAACCGCATCTGGATACCTCGCCGCCAGTCTCGGACGAGATCCGCAAGACCACCTGCTACATGTGCGCCTGTCGCTGCGGCATCAACGTGCACATGAAAGGCGGCAAGGTCGCCTATATCGAAGGCAACCGCGACCACCCCGTCAACAAGGGCGTTCTATGTGCCAAGGGATCGGCGGGGATCATGCAGGTCAACGCGCCGTCGCGCCTGCGCGCGCCTTTGAAACGGGTCGGTCCGCGCGGGTCTGGCCAGTTCGAAGAAATCAGCTGGGACGAGGCGCTGACGCTGGCCACATCATGGTTGAAGCCGCTGCGCGACACGGCACCCGAAAAACTGGCGTTCTTCACCGGGCGGGACCAGTCGCAAAGCTTTACCGGCTGGTGGGCGCAGCAATTCGGCACGCCGAATTTCGCGGCCCATGGCGGGTTCTGCAGCGTCAACATGGCGGCGGCGGGCATCTACACGATGGGCGGCGCCTTCTGGGAATTCGGGCAGCCCGACTGGGATCATACCAAGCTGTTCATCCTGTTCGGCGTGGCCGAGGATCATGACAGCAACCCCATCAAGATGGGGATCGGGCGGATCAAGGCGCGGGGTGCGCGCGTCATTGGCGTCAACCCGATCCGTTCCGGTTACAACGCCGTGGCCGATGACTGGCTGGGCATCACCCCCGGCACCGATGGCCTGCTGATCCTGTCGCTGGTGCATGTCCTCTTGCAGGCGGGCAAGATCGACCTCGATTACCTTGCGCGCTACACCAACGCCCCGGTGCTGGTGAATGGCGATCCGAAATCGCCCGAACATGGCCTGTTCCTGCGCGATGATGCGGGCAAGCCTTTGGTCATTGACCGCGTGACCGGCAAGCTGACGCCATTCGACCAACCCGGCGTGCGCCCCGATCTGGCCGCCTCGCATCGGCATGCCGGCGTGACGCATCGTCCGGTGATGCATCTGCTGGCCGAACGCTACCTTGATCCGCAATACGCGCCCGAAGCGGTCGCCGATCGCACCGGCATTGCCGCCACCAAGATCCGCGCGCTCGCGGCGGAAATTGCGCGCACGGCCTTTGATGATCCGGTGATCCTGCATCGTGAATGGACCGATTTCCGCGGCGAGACGCATCAGACCATGGTGGGTCGCCCCGTCGCCTTTCATGCCATGCGCGGGATCTCGGCCCATTCCAACGGCTTCCAGACCGCCCGCGCGCTGCATGTCCTGCAGATCCTGCTGGGGGCCGTGGAAACACCCGGCGGCATGCGGTTCAAACCGCCCTATCCCAAACCCGCAACCGCGCATCCCAAGCCGCATTGCAAGGTGACCCCCGGCGCGCCGCTGGACGGCCCGCATCTGGGCTATGTGCAAGGGCCGGACGATCTGTGCCTGCGCGCCGATGGCAGCCCCGCCCGCATCGACAAGGCCTTTACCTGGGACAACCCGATGTCGGCGCATGGGCTGATGCATATGGTCATCAGCAACGCCCATGCGGGCGATCCCTACAGGATCGACACGCTGTTCATGTATATGGCCAACATGTCGTGGAATTCGTCGATGAACACCGGCGGCGTGATGCAGATGCTGACGGACACCGATGAAAACGGCGATTACGTGATCCCGCGCATCATCTATTCGGATGCGTATAGTTCGGAAATGGTGGCCTATGCCGACCTGATCCTGCCCGATACCACCTATCTGGAACGGCATGACTGCATCAGCCTGCTGGATCGCCCCATCGCCGAGGCCGACGGCGCCGCCGACGCGATCCGCTGGCCGGTGATCGAACCGGATCGCGACGTGCGCGGGTTTCAATCGGTGCTGCTGGATCTTGGCGCACGGCTGGGCCTGCCCGGCATGGTGCAGCCGGACGGAAGCCCGACCTATGCCGATTATGCCGATTACATGGTCAACCATCAGCGCAAGCCGGGCATCGGCCCCTTGGCCGGGTGGCGGACGGGTGACAAGGGTCTGACCCACGGGCGCGGCGGCCCGAATGCCGCGCAACTGGAACGGTATATCGCCAACGGCGGTTTCTTCGTGGCCCATGTGCCGGAAGATGCGGCTTACTTCAAACCCTGGAACCGCGCCTATCAGGATTGGGCGGTCGGCATGGGCTTCTACGACAGCCCGCAGCCCTATCTCTTCCAGCTCTATGTCGAACCGCTACGGCGTTTCCAGCTTGCCGCCGAAGGGCACGGAACACGCCAACCGCCCGACCATTTGCGCGCGCGGATCAAGACCACCCTGGACCCGCTGCCGATCTGGTATGCCGCGCTTGAGGATGGCCATGCCGACCCTGAAGAATTCCCGATCCATGCCCTGACCCAGCGGCCCATGGCGATGTATCATTCATGGGGCACGCAGAATGCATGGCTGCGCCAGATCCACGGGATGAACCCGCTCTATGTGCCGACAAACCTGTGGCGCCAGCATGGCTTTGCCGATGGGGACTGGGCACAGGTGACCTCGGCGCATGGGGTGATCACCGTGCCAGTGGCGCATATGGCGGCGCTGAACGCCAATACCGTCTGGACCTGGAATGCCATCGGCAAGCGCAAGGGCGCATGGGCGCTGAAGCACAACGCGCCCGAGGCGGAAAAGGGGTTCCTGCTCAACCACCTGATCCACGAATTGCTGCCGCCACGTGGCGATGGCCTGCGCTGGTCGAATTCCGATCCGGTGACGGGACAGGCCGCATGGTTCGACCTGCGCGTCAAGATCGAGAAGGTCGCCGCCCCGGCACGCAGCCAACCGGCCTATCCTGCGATCACATCGCCCGTGGGCCAAGGCCCCGCCACACTTGCCTGGAAGGTAGAGACATGACCCCGACGCAACGCACCCTCCTGGTGATTGCCGTCTTCGTGGCGCTGATCGTCAGCAGTTTCATCTGGTTCATCCTCACTTGGGATCCTTCGAAAGAAGAACCGGTGACGCATCTTCCCATGCAGCCCAGCGCAGAGCATCTGGCATGACCACGCTTCCCGACAGCACAGAACGCAAGCTGGGGCTGGTGATCGACCTCGATACCTGCGTGGGCTGTCATGCCTGTGTCGTGTCCTGCAAGGGATGGAACACCCAGAACTACGGCGCGCCCCTGTCGGATCAGGACCCCTACGGCGCCGATCCCTCCGGCACCTTCCTGAACCGCGTGCACAGCTACGAGGTGCAGCCCGCCGCAGGCGCCGCGCAACTGGTGCATTTCCCCAAATCCTGCCTGCATTGCGATAACGCGCCCTGCGTCACCGTCTGCCCCACCGGGGCCAGCTACAAGCGGCGCGAGGACGGGATCGTCCTGGTGAACGAGGATGCCTGCATCGGCTGCGGTCTCTGCGCCTGGGCCTGCCCTTACGGTGCGCGCGAAATGGACATGACCGCCAAGGTGATGAAGAAATGCACCCTCTGCGTGGACCGTATCTATAACGACAACCTCCCCGAGGTGGACCGCGTGCCCGCCTGCGTGCGCACCTGCCCCAGCAACGCGCGCCACTTCGGCGATCTGTCCGACCCCGACAGCGAGGTCAGCCAGCTTGTTGCCGCGCGCGGCGGCATGGATCTTATGCCCGAACAAGGCACGGCGCCCGTCAACAAATACCTGCCTCCGCGCCCCAAGGACCGGTTGGACCAGACCGGGGATATCAACATTCTGGCACCATTTCTGGCGCCGGTAACGGATCAGCCCAAGGGTTTCCTTGGTTGGCTCGACAAGGCATTGGACAGGCTCTGACATGCATCCGGCACCGTCCATCATCGCCTTCACAACGCTGTCCGGTCTTGGCTTCGGCCTGATGTTCTGGCTGGGCATCGGCATGCCCGGATCAACAGGGCTGGTGGCCTTCGTGTTCTTCGCCATCGCCTATGCACTGGCGGGCGGCGGTCTGATCGCCTCGGCCTTCCACCTGGGCCACCCGGAACGTGGGTTGCTGGCCTTCACCCAGTGGCGCTCAAGCTGGCTGAGCCGCGAGGCGATCTGCGCCGTGGCCACATTGGCCGTGATCGCCGTCTACGCCATCGGGCGTGTGTTTCTGGCCGCCGACTGGGCACCCCTGGGATGGCTGGGCGCGGCGCTGGCCCTGGGAACCGTCTTCACGACCTCGATGATCTACACGCAGATGAAGACAGTGCCGCGCTGGCGCAGCCCGCTGACGCCCGCGCTGTTCTTGTCGCTGTCCCTGGGCGGCGGCGCGCTGCTGGCCGGGCAGGTGAGCTGGGCGCTGATCCTGCTGACGCTGGCCGGCATCCTGCAACTGGCCTGGTGGTGGCAGGGTGACCGCGCCTTTGCGACCTCCGGCACGACAATGGCCAGCGCAACGGGCCTTGGCGGGATCGGATCCGTGCGCGCCTTCGAGCCGCCCCACACCGGCACCAACTACCTGCTGCGCGAGATGGTGCATGTCGTGGGGCGCAAACATGCGATGAAGCTGCGGATGATCGCCCTCATCCTGGGTTACGCCTTGCCGGTTGCGCTGCTGCTGGCGCCATTCAGCCATATCATGGGCCTTCTGGCCGTGATCAGCCATGTCGCGGGCATCCTTGCCTCGCGCTGGCTGTTCTTCGCCGAGGCCGAGCATGTCGTCGGCCTCTATTACGGGAAACGCTGATCAGCGCGCCGGGGTCTTGCCCCGCACGCCATCCCACCAGCGCCGAACCTTGCCGCGCCGGTCCACGACATGGTCGGTCGCCGCCTCAAGGCTATCGCCGATATCTTCCAGCACCGGGTCGATCCGCGCCTCGCGGAACCGCCGCCAACGCACCCAGATCGCCCAGAAGAACGCGGTCAGCAGCGTCAGGATGATGATGTTGATCCAGGGAATGATCGTCACATCGGGGCTGTCCACGCGCCAGATCTTGATCGCATTGGGATAGATCGACAGGAATTCATTGCGCCACCCATAGTGGCGGATCACGACCCACTGCGCCTGCTGACCACTGGTCGAGCGGCTTTCCAGATCGGCGGCCTGCGCCTGCAGGTTCGAGGTGTTGAACTTGAAATAGGGCGGCCAGCCCCATCCGGTATCCTCGTTCCGATAGATCATCGGCCGTTCATTCGTGCGGAAGGTCTGGATGAAGAACACGTCGCGGTTCTGCGGATTGACGGCATCCCCCGTGGGCGCATTGGCCCAGAAGATCGAATTCTCGCCAAAGTCGATCCGCTCCAGGTAGGTATCAGTGATCCGCACCACATCGTGCTGTGGAAGGGTATAGTGCAGAAAGGACGCGACCAGCAGCCAGAAGCTTCCGATAAAGGTCCATTTCACGTAACGCATGGTACCGTTCCCTTCGCGGTCAGTTGAAGTTTACCAGATAGATGACCACGGCGATGGTCACAACAGGCACGATATAGACACCCCAAAGCAGTTTGCGGCGCAACGAACGGTCATAGATCTTCAGACCGCGCCTGACGTATTCTTCGCGGTCACCGCGCCGGATGTCTTCTTCCCACTTGCGGCGCAGCTTGGACCGGCGGACGGAACGCGAATAGAACGACAGCGAAAGGTAGATGACGGTCAGGACGACAAAGCCCACAACGATCAGCCGCGCCAATGCCACTACCATGCACAGATCTCCTTGCAACGGGGCCATCATGCCCCATCAGGGCAGGCTGTGCACCCATCTTGTGAAACTGTGGGCGGTCCATCCCGGTTTCAACCCTGCCGCTTGGCCCTTGCCTCTGGCGTCCCGCCCGCATTAGCCTGCGGCAGGTTTCGCAAGGAAAATCGGCAATGTCTGACCTGTTCTTCCCCATCACGCCGAAAGGACCGGCCGAGGTGGATCGACCGGCCCCCGACCGCGTGGTCAAGGGTGATCCCGTCTTTACTTCCTGGACGCTCGAGGATCGGGATGGGCTCTACTGCGGCATATGGGAATCGACGCCGGGCGCTTGGCGCGTGATCTATGACGAATGGGAATATTGCCGGATCCTGTCAGGTGTCAGCATCCTGACCGAGGATGGCAGCACACCCGTGACCCTGCGCGCGGGCGACAGCTTCGTGCTGCGGCCGGGGTTTCGCGGCATCTGGGAGGTGGTCGAAACCACCCGCAAGGATTTCGTGATCCGTCTGTGATCCCTTCATGATCCATCTGTGATCGACATGGCTCGTCAATGCCCGGAAAGACCCGCATGACCAAGACCACACGCCCCGGCCCGATGAACCTGATCACCGATGTGGCGGGGCTTCGGGTGGGCAACGCCACCGATACGCAGATCAAGACAGGCGTGACCGTTTTGGTGGCCGATGCGCCCTTTACGGCTGGGGTGCATGTGATGGGTGGCGCGCCCGGCACGCGCGAAACCGATCTGCTGGCCCCGGACAAGACAGTGCAACAAGTCGATGCGCTGGTGCTGTCGGGCGGATCGGCCCTTGGTCTGGATGCGGCCTCGGGCGTCGCCGATGCGCTGCGGCTTGCGGGGCGGGGTTTCCGCGTCGGCGCACATACCGTCCCGATCGTGCCTGCCGCGATCCTCTTCGACCTGAACAATGGCGGCGCCAAGGATTGGGACGAAAACCCCTACAGGGCGCTGGGCCGCGATGCATTGGCCAATGCCGCTGCCCGCTTCGACATCGGCAGCGTCGGCGCGGGAACCGGGACGATCACGGCCAACCTGCGCGGCGGATTGGGATCAGCCTCGGTCGTGCTGCCCTCGGGCCATACCGTCGGCGCGCTGGTCGCGGTCAATGCGCTGGGGTCGGCCACCGTTGGCGACAGCGCGCATTTCTGGGCCGCCCCCTTCGAGTGGGGCGATGAATTCGGCGGCCTTGGCGTGGCGCGCAGCTATCCCGATCCGCATATCGCGGTGACCAAGATCGACAGCCACGCCAATACGACCATCGGGATCGTCGCCACCGATGCGGATCTGACGCAGGCGCAATGCACGCGCATGGCCACCGCCGCACATGATGGTTTTGCCCGTGCCCTTGTGCCCGCGCATACACCGATGGATGGCGACCTGATCTTTGCGGTGGCAACAGGCGCGCGCGCGCTGGGCCACCCGATCATCGACACGCTTGATCTGGGCCACGCTGCCGCCACCTGCATGGCCAGGGCCATCGCCCGCGCGATGTTCGCGGCCACCTCCCTGCCGGGCGATGTCAAACCCAGTTGGCAGGACCTGCACGGTTAAGGGGGTCGCCGCCCTTCCTCATTTCCCGAAACCCAGGAAAGCGACGCCTCAGCCCAGAAGTCGCCCCATCATCGCGCTATCACCGTCCGCCAGCGCATCGATCACGTCGAAATGGTGCTTGCCCGCATCCACCACATGCCCGCAGCCCCAGGCCTCTGCCAACCAGCGCGCCTGATCCAGAAACACCGGGCGCTCATCCGCGCCGACCCAGACGGTCACGGGCACCGGCAGGCGTTCGACCATCAAGGCCGGGCTTTCGGCCCTGGCTGATGCATCATCCATCTTGAAATCGGCGTTCATGCTGGTGCGCAGCAGCGGGCGCAGGTCCGACACGGGCGAGATCGACAGCACATGGCGCAGGCGTTGCGCCACCCCATCAGGCAGCAGGCCCGGCTCCAGCATCCGCGCCACCAGATGCCCGCCCGCCGAATGTCCCGCGAGTAGGATGGGCCCATCGACCATGGCGGCCGCGGCGGTCACGGCCCTGGCGATCTGCCGCGTGATATCAGCGATCCGCACCTGTGGGCACAGGTCATAGGACGGCATGGCAACGGCCCAGCCCTGCGACAGTGCACCCGCCGCCAGATGCGACCAGACGCTTTTGTCAAAGCGCAACCAGTAGCCGCCATGCACGAAAACCATCAGCCCCTTAGGCGTGCCACCCGGATGGAACAGGTCGAACCGCTGGCGCGGGCTGTCGCCATAGGGCTGATCCAGATCGGCCAGACCCTGCTCCAGCAAGCCCTCGCGCAACGCGGCGGCGGCACGTTCCCACCGTGGCGGGTAATCCGCTGCCCCAGGAATATGGGCGGCATTGGCATAGGCATCGTCCAGCTCGGCCATGGCAATCTCTCCTCCTGCTCTGGACAAGCCTAGCGCCAGATGCTTTCCCTGTGCCACTGGATAATTGGAGGATGCGCCATGCTGGACAGCAAGACAGACCTGAAATCCCTGCTCAAGGACCCGTCGCTGCTGGCCGAAAAGGCCTATATCGGCGGTAAATGGGTCGCGAGTGAAACCGGAACGACATTCGAAGTGACCAATCCCGCGCGCGGCGATGTCATCGCCAATGTCGCCGACCTCAGCCGCGCCCAAGTGGCACAAGCCATTGCCGCGGCGGAAACAGCACAGAAGGAATGGGCGAAATACACCGGCAAGGAACGCGCCGCGATCCTGCGCCGCTGGTTCGACCTGATGGTCGAGAACACGGATGACCTCGCCACGATCCTGACCGCCGAACAGGGCAAGCCTTTGGCCGAGGCCAAGGGCGAGATCGCCTATGGCGCCGCCTTCATCGAATTCTTCGCCGAAGAGGCCAAGCGCATCTATGGCGAGACGATCCCCGGCCATCAGCGCGACAAGCGCATCACCGTGATCAAGCAGCCCATCGGGGTTGCCGCGTCCATCACGCCGTGGAACTTCCCCACCGCGATGATCACGCGCAAGGTGGCGCCCGCGCTGGCCGCTGGCTGTGGTTTCGTGGCGCGCCCGTCCGAACTGACACCGCTGTCGGCGCTGGCCATGGGTGTGCTGGCGGAACGCGCGGGCATTCCCGCCGGTGTGCTGAACATCGTGACCACCACCAACGCCTCCGAGACCGGCAAGGAATTCTGTGAAAACCCGACTGTGCGCAAACTCAGCTTCACAGGTTCGACCAATGTGGGCCGCATCTTGTTGCGTCAGGCGGCCGATCAGGTGATGAAATGCTCGATGGAACTGGGCGGGAACGCACCGTTCATCGTGTTTGACGATGCCGATCTGGATGCCGCCGTCGAAGGCGCCATCATGTGCAAGTTCCGCAACAACGGACAGACCTGCGTCTGCGCCAACCGGATCTATGTGCAGGCCGGCATCTACGATGCCTTTGCCGCCAAGCTGAAAGAGGCCGTCGGCAAGCTCAAGGTCGGTGACGGGCTTGAGGCGGGCACAACCCTCGGCCCGCTGATCAACGCGAATGCGATCAAGAAGGTCCAGACCCATGTGGCCGATGCCACCGCCAAGGGCGGCACCGTGATCATGGGTGGCGAGCCGATGCAGGGTCCCGGCAACTTCCTGCCCCCCACCATCGTGACCGGTGCGACCCGCGACATGATCGTCGCAACCGAAGAAACTTTCGGCCCCTTCGCGCCGCTGTTCAAGTTCACCGATGTCGACGAGGTGATCGACCTTGCCAATGACACGATCTTCGGTCTGGCCGCCTATTTCTACGCCCGCGACCTCAGCCGCGTCTACAAGGTGGCCGAGGCGCTGGAATACGGGATCGTGGGGGTGAACACCGGCATCATCTCGACCGAGGTCGCCCCCTTCGGCGGCGTCAAGCAATCCGGCCTTGGCCGCGAAGGCAGCCGCCACGGGATCGAGGATTACCTCGAGATGAAATATATCTGCATGGCGGTCTAAGCCTGCATCCCCTCACCGCGAAAGGGCGGGCCGCGCAAACGGTCTGCCCTTTTCACATCAGGCCGCGATGCCGACCGCATGCATGAAGGATTGCCTTGCCACCGGGCCATGCCTATCTGCAAGGCACCAGGGCTTGGCCATCAAGGGACAGGGCCAATCGCAAACAGGTGCTCATGACCCCGCAGTCCGCCTATGCCACGCTGTTCCTCAGCGCATTCACCTCGGCCACCGTCCTGCCCGGCTCGTCAGAGGCGGTGCTGCTGGGGTTTCTGGCGACAGAGATCGGCGACCCTGTGACCCTCGTGACAGTCGCGGTCATCGGGAACCTTCTGGGATCGATCCTGACATACTGGATGGGCCGCTATGCATCGCAGTTCCGCGATCGCCGCTGGTTTCCGGTGTCGCCCGCCCAATATGACCGCGCGCAGGCGTGGTATGAAAAATACGGGCGCTGGTCGCTGCTGATGGCTTGGGTTCCCATCGTGGGCGATCCGCTGACCGTGGTGGCAGGCGCCATGCGCACCAGGATCGCCCTTGTCATCCTGCTTGTCGGACTGGGCAAGACCGGCCGCTATCTTGTGGTCGCGGGCGGCTATGCCGTTTGGGCGGGGTGATGGAAAAAGACCCGCGGGATCGCTCCCGCGGGTCAGCCGTCAGGGCAGAGGGCTTGCCCATCAATTGACGGTTTGCGCCTCGACCACATCCTTGTCGGTCTGACGCTGCGAGGCGGAGCTTGCGATCTGGATCCGGCGGGGTTTCAGCACCTCGGGGATCTCGCGCACAAGATCGATATGCAGCATGCCGTCGGCATGGGTGGCGCCCGTCACACGCACATGATCGGCCAGCGTGAAACGCCGTTCAAAGGCACGGGTGGCGATGCCGCGATGCAGATAGGTCCGGTTCTCCTCGGCCTCATCCGATTTGCGGGCAGCCACGATCAACGCGTTTTCCTTGACCTCGACGGTCAGGTCATCGGCCGCGAAACCGGCCACGGCCAGAGAGATGCGATAAGCATTCTCGGCGGTCTTCTCGATGTTGTAGGGCGGGTATGTCGGCTGCGGCAGGTCGCTGGCGAACACGCGGTCCATCAGGTCTGCAATCTGGTCAAAGCCAACAGTTGCACGGTAAAGCGGTGCAAGATCAAAGTTTCGCATGGGTCATCCTCCATCTGAGCGACAACTGAATGTGCCTTCCCTCATGGGACAGGCGGGTTGATCAGGGCCCGTATTGGCGCCCCGACACCCCCGATGTGGGAAGCGGTTCAAACAGTTTCAAGAGAGGATGAAAACCCGATCAGGGCCGGACGAACTTGGCCCCGGTATCGCGCTGCACACCACCCGGCGTCACGCGATTGCTGTCGGGCGATGCATGCAGGAACACCCCGTCACCTGCGGCTAGCTGCGCTTTCAGCCGATCCAGTGGCTCCTGCAACTGCGTACCCAGCGCAACCTTGGTGCCGCGCACTTCGGCCTTGGCCGACACGACGGACACAATGCGCACCCCTTCTGATCCGAAGGAAAAGATCGGCGCGCCGGAGGATCCGAAATCCACCGAACAGGACATGATCAGCACGCCCTCCTGCTGGCCCATGACCCCGCACATTTCCTGCAAGGATGGCGCATCGGCCCGGTTATAGGCATAGGACACGACACCGACCCTGTCCCCGGTGCGCGGGCGCGAATCCGTATCGAATGGCACGACCGAGGTGGTGCGGATCGGCTGCTGCAATTCCAGAAGGGCCACATCGTTGCGCACACGTGTCGTGACCACGGTCTCATCAAAGGTATAGTCAGGGTCGATCACCGCGCGCCGCACCCAGCGATAGGCCTCGGCGCGGCCGTTGCGCCACCCTGCGCGGAACTCGATCTTGCTGTGGTCGATCCGCTGGCCTGTCCTGCGATCGAACAGGCAATGCGCCGCGGTCAGAACCAGATCGGGCGCGATCAGGGCACCGGTGCAGAACCCCCGCCCGTCGATATCCAGACGGCCAACAGCCTCCCAGCCACGGGTCTGATCGCCGGTATCCAGCCGGGTCAGGCGCGCATCCTGCGCGGAAACCGCGCCGGATGTCAGGAAAATGCCCGCGCATATCAGGCCAAATACCCGGAATAACCTGCGATTCATCATGGTCCCTCGGAATTGCGACCAAGGATAGGCGCAGATTACGGCAAAAATGCGACCGTGATCAGCGCAGGATCGGGATCTCCGGCTGTCGTTTCCCCGGCGCGGTCAGTGCGGGTGGCTGTGGCCCACCCGTGGCCCAGTCCAGCAACTCGACAGTGTGAACGATCGGCACCTGCGTTCCCGATCCGATCTGCATCATGCACCCGATATTGCCGGCCGCGATCACATCGGGATTGCGCGCCTCCAGCGTGCGCACCTTGCGCTCCTTCAGCTGCTTCGAAATTTCGGGCTGCATCAGGTTGTAGGTCCCGGCTGATCCGCAGCACAGGTGGCTGTCGGCAGGCTCGACCACCGCGAAACCCGCGTGTTTCAGCAGGTCCTTGGGATAGGTCTTGATCTTCTGCCCATGCTGCAGCGAACAGGCCGCGTGATAGGCCACGGTCATCCCCTTGTCTTCGCCCTTTGGCAGATCAAGGGTCATCAGCACCTCGGATACATCCTTGGCGATGGCCGACACGCGCGCCGCATCCGCCGCCAGATCGGTGTTGCGGAACATGTGCCCGTAATCCTTGACCGTCGTGCCGCAGCCGCTGGTGTTGATCACGATCGCATCCAGCCCGCCGCGATCCATCTCGGCCACCCAGGCCCGGATGTTGCGGGCGGCAGTGGCATGGCTTTCCTTTTCCTTGCCCATGTGATGGGTCAGCGCACCGCAACAGCCCTGCCCCTCGGCGATCACCACATCGCAGCCGTGGCGCTGCAGCAGGCGGATCGTCGCGTCATTGATGTCGGTGTTCAGCGCCCTTTGCGCGCAGCCGGTCATCAGCGCCACCCGCTTGCGCCGTGTGCCCTGCGCGGCAAAGGTCTGCGGATCGTCATTGCGGCTGACCGGCGGGATCTCCTTCGGGGCCATCTCCAGCATCGCGCGCAGCCGCGCGTCCGGCATGAGGAAGGCAAAGGGACGCCCGATCTTGGCACCCAGCAGGGCCACACGGAACCGCATCGGATAAGGCAGGATGCGCGCCAGAACCCAGCGCAGCAGCCTGTCGGACAGCGGGCGCTTGTAATTATTCTCGATATAGGCGCGCGCATGATCGACCAGATGCATGTAGTGAACGCCCGATGGGCAGGTCGTCATGCAGGCCAGGCAGGACAGGCAGCGGTCGATATGCTTGACCGTCCGCGCGTCGGGAACACGCTCGTTCTCCAGCATGTCCTTGATCAGGTAGATGCGCCCCCGCGGGCTGTCCAGCTCATCGCCAAGCACCTGGTAGGTGGGGCATGTCGCCGTGCAGAAACCGCAATGCACGCAGGATCGCAGGATTTCGTTCGACCGCGCGATGGCCGGGTCTTTCAACTGGTCGGGTGTAAAGGTCGTCTGCATGTCAATTCCCTGCAAGTGCGCGCAAAATGGCCGAAAGAGCCACGAGAAGAAGAACCGCCGCCAGCGCATAGCCCCAGACCGGCAAACGCGGCCCAAGGACCCGGTGGGTCAGATGCGCCAGACCCGCCAGCGCCACGCCGGGCGCGGCCATCAAGGCATAGGTGCCGCCAAGCCCCTCGCCAGTGTTCCCACCTGTGGCGAACCACAGCACCGCCAGGAAAACCGCCGCGATGCCGATACCCGCCGCCGCCTGGCGACCCGGTTGCAACAGGCACAGCGACAGGGCCACAACCGCAGGCACAAGCAGAAAAAAGATCATGACGCCACCAGCGGTGACATGTCCGTTTCCGCCGCGAAGATGCCGCGCGGATCGAAACGCGCGCGGATGCCGGCGGACAGCGCGGCCAAGGCCGGCGGCTCGGGCTGCTCCATGGGCAGGCGCGCGCGCGTCTCGGCGCCCGCGCGCACAAGCGTGGCATGGCCATCGAAGGCCCCAAGGCGCGCGCGCAGGTCAGTGCCCGGTGCCATCCGCAGCCAGACAAGCCCGCCGCCCCAGTCATATAGCGCGCCATCCGCACCGGCACGCGCCACCAGACCCGGCGCATCGCTGGGCTTGACCGACAGCCGCCAGATATCCCCATCAACCTGCTGGAACGGGCTGACATCGCGGATCGCGGCCCACCGCTCCACGCTGTCTTCAACCTCGCCACCCAGCATCTCGCGCAATTTTCCGGCGCGATAGGCCACGGAACCGGCAAAACCTTCGATCCGCAGATAGGTCCCCCGCCCCGGCCAATGCGCGGCGCCCGTCACCTCGTAGGGCGATCCAAGCGCGCGGGCCATTGCCTGTACGGCTGCGGCATCATCCAGACCCGGCAGGATCAGGGTCACGGCCACCTCGGGCATCGGCAGCACCTTGAAAGATACCTCGCTCAGCACACCCAGGCGCCCGCGCGATCCCGCCATCAGCTTGACCAGGTCATAGCCGGTCACGTTCTTCATCACCCGGCCACCATTTTTCAGGATACGGCCCGTCCCGTCGACAAAGCGCACGCCCAACAGGAAATCGCGCGCGGCCCCGACCTGGATGCGGCGCGGCCCGCTGACGTTTCCGCCCACGACACCGCCGATGGTGGGCGTGCCACTGGTGCCCAGCAACCCCCGATGATCCATCGGCTCGAACGGCAGGCGCTGGCCTTCCGCCGCAAGCGCGGCCTCGATCTCTTCCACCGGCGTCCCGGCCTGCGCGACAAGGGTCAGCGAACCGGGCTCGTAAAGCGTGATGCCCGACAGGCCCCGCGCTGTCAGCACCTCGGCCTCCCGCGCCTGCGTGGCAAGGCGTGTGCCCCCGCCAATGATCTGCAAGCGCCCGGTCGCACCTGCGACCATATCGGCCAACTCGGCCTCTGTCCGGGGTGTCATCATCGTCATCATTCCATCAATGCTCTGGGGATCCGGGGACAGCGCCCCCGGCAACGTCACGCCGCGCGCCGCGCTTCCGAGGCTTGCAGCGGAAACACCTTGGCCGGGTTCAGCAGCCATTGCGGATCGAACACGTCCTTGACCGCCATCTGGATATCCAGATCGTCAGGGGCGAACTGATCCACCATCAGGTCGCGCTTCTCGATGCCCACACCATGCTCACCGGTCAGGCAACCGCCCACCTCGACGCACAGACGCAGGATGTCGGCGCCGAAAGCCTCGCACAGTTCCAGATCGCCCGGCTTGTTGGCATCGAACAGGATCAGCGGATGCATGTTACCATCGCCGGCATGGAACACGTTACCCACATCCAGCCCGTATTGCTTGCTCATCTCGCCGATGCGGCGCAGCACGAAGGGCAATTGGCTGACCGGGATGGTCCCATCAAGACACATGTAATCGTTGATCTGCCCCATCGCCCCGAAGGCCGATTTGCGCCCCAGCCAGATCCGCGCGCTCTCATCGGCCGATTTGCTTTCGCGCAGCTCCACCGGATTATGGCGCCGGGCAATGGCGACGATCCGCTCCAGCTGCTCGTCGATCTCGGCGTCCGATCCTTCCACCTCGACGATCAGCAGTGCCTCGCAATCGGGATATCCCGCCTTGGCAAAGGCTTCGGTGGCGCGGATGCACGGGCGATCCATGAACTCGATCGCAACAGGCAGAACACCCGCCTTGATGATGTCGGACACGCATTCGCCCGCCACCTCGTTGCTGTCAAAACCCATCAGAACGGGGCGCGCGCCTTCGGGCTTGCGCAGGATGCGCAGCGTCGCCTCGGTCACGACACCCAGCTGGCCTTCGGATCCGCAGATCACGCCCAGCAGGTCCAGACCGCCGGAATCCAGATGTGCGCCGCCGATCTCGACCACGGTGCCATCCATCAGCACCATGGTCACACCCATCAGATTGTTGGTGGTCACGCCGTATTTCAGGCAATGCGCGCCGCCGGAATTCATCGCGATATTACCTGCAATCGCACAGGCCAGCTGGCTGGAAGGATCCGGCGCATAGAAGAAATCATTCTCCTCGACCGCGCCCGTCACGCTCAGGTTGGTGCGGCCCGACTGCACGCGCACGAAACGGTTGTCATAGTCGGTTTCCAAAACGGCATTCATCCGCGCCACGCCCAGGATCACGCTATCGGCGGTGGGCAATGCGCCACCCGCCAGCGATGTGCCCGATCCGCGCGGCACCACGGGCACGCCCATCTCGTGACAGATCCGCAGCACGTCGGACACTTCCTGCGTGCTCGACGGCAGGACAGCCGCCATCGGCGGGCAGCGATAGGCCGTCAGGGCGTCGCATTCATAGGCACGGGTTTCGGCCTCAAGGTGGATCACCGCATCCGCCGGCAGCACCTGCAACAGCCGTTCGATCAGGCGCGGCTTCTTCGCCAGGATCGCGGGATTCGGGCTTGGCATGTCCATGTCTGATCTCCTCCTCGGTATTGGTAAAAAAATATAACCAATTTATCGGTCTGGCAAGTCAAGATGTGTCGCACTAGGATTTTGGCATGACTTGGACGGATCGCCTAGGATTGTTCGGCCCGCTGGATATCGCGGGGCTTGCCCTGCTTTTCGCGGGCTGGATCGCAATCGGCTGGCGGATCGAGGCACAAAACAGCGCGCGCCCCTCGGTTTCGGTTCTCATGGCGGAATACCGGCGGGAATGGATGCGCATGATGGTGACCCGCCAGACCCGGATGTTCGATGCGCAGGTGCTCAGTGCGCTGCGGCAAGGGGCCTCGTTCTTTGCCTCGGCCACGATGATCGCCATCGGCGGCGGTCTTGCCTTGATCGGCAATGCCGAACGCCTGCAAGGGCTGGCCAGCGACCTGACCATGACCCGGGATCCGATCTTCGTGTGGGAAGTCAAACTGCTGGTCACGCTGGTTTTCCTGGCCAATGCCTTTCTGAAATTCGTCTGGTCGCATCGCTTGTTCGGTTACTGCGCCGTGTTGATCGCTTCCGTGCCCAACGATCCCGAAGATGCGGCGGCAATACCCCGCGCCGCCAAGGCCGCCGAGGTCAACATCACCGCGGCGCGCAGCTTCAACCGCGGCCTGCGCTCGGTCTATTTCGCATTGGGCAGCGCTGCCTGGTTCCTGGGAACCCTGCCCCTGATCGCCGCCACGCTGATCACCCTGTTCGTGCTGTGGCGGCGCGAATTCGCCTCGCAATCGCGCGCGATCCTCGTCGCCCAGACCGACGGCATGGGCCACACGCAGACGTGAGCGGGCATCGCATCCCGGCCTGATAGGATAACGGCATGATATTCCGGCTTGCAGCACGTCCCGCGCTTATTCTTTGCCTTTCCGGCACCGCCGTGCTGGCGGATCCGCCGCAGATCGTGGGGGTGACCGCCACCCATGCCAGCATGGGTTGGCGATTCGATGTCACCATCAGTCACCCCGATACGGGCTGGGATCACTACGCCAACGGCTGGGAAGTGGTGGATGCCACCGGAAAGCGTCTGGCCTACCGTGAGCTTTTTCATCCCCATGTCGATGAACAGCCCTTCACCCGCAGCCTGCGCAACGTGATGGTGCCAGACGGCACGGCGGAAGTCTTCGTGCGCCCCAGCTGCTCCAGCGACGGGTGGTCGGATCAGACGGTCCGGGTCACTCTGCGCCGCTGACCGCTCAGCGACGCCCCTCCCGCAGCCATGCCCCCACGATCAGACCGGATGCCAGCAACAGCACCAGCCACGCGGGCAGCAGCGGCATCTGACGCAGATCGCGCGTCTCGAACGCCTCGCGCGGGGTCAGGCCGATCCAGCCGCGTCCGGCGGCAGGGCGGCCCGCGCTGACCTCGCGGATCGCGGGCAGACCGTCGGCAAGGGGCAGAACGCCACCGCGCAGCGCATCGATCGCAGGCTGCATCACCTCGCCCGTCGCGATGGTCTGTTCGAACTCGCGCGGGGCGGCGGGGCCAAGGCCGATCACCGCGGACTGATCGCCATCGGTCAAACGATAAAGCCCGATATCCGGCCCGTCATAGACGGCTTCGAACTGGCCGGGGCTGACCTCGGTCAGCGGCACTTCCACTTCGTCGCCGCTTGGCGTGATGATCGTGACCGGTCCGGCGCTATCCTTTAGCGTCCGGCGGATGATCCGCATCCGTTGCCCCGTGGGTTCGGCCCAGATCGCCTCTTCCTCAAGCTCGGGCTCCTTCATCATCCAGTGGGCCAGGCGGCGCAGCAGTTCCAGTTGCGGCCCGCCCCCCTCATAGCCGCGATCCCACAGCCACGCCTGATCCGACGCCAGAAGGGCAATTCGTCCTTCGTCGACCCGGTCCAGGATCAACAGCGGGCGATCATCGACACCAGACATCACGACATTGCCGCGCTCGGTTTCCAGATCGATCTGGCGCAGCCAGCGGCCCCAATCCTCACCCTCGGGCGGCGCCAGTCCCGCCGTGACAGGATGCCTTTGCCCCATGTCGGTGATCCGGGGCACGAATCCTTCCTCGATCACGCGCGCGGTCGGGCGTGCGGGCAGAACCGTGGACAACGGCGAACGATACAGCGACGAGGCCGTGGCGAAATCGGGCCCCGCCGCAACCAGAACCGCACCGCCCTTGCGGACATAATCGGCGACATTCTCAAGGTAGAGCGTGGGCAGGATCCCCCGGCGCTTGTAGCGATCGAAGATGATCAGATCGAAATCCTCGATCTTCTCCATGAACAGCTCGCGCGTGGGAAAGGCGATCAGCGACAGTTCCGACACCGGTACGCCATCCTGCTTGTCGGGTGGGCGCAGGATCGTGAAATGCACCAGATCGACCGAGCTGTCGGACTTCAGCAGGTTGCGCCATGTGCGGCCCCCGGCATGGGGCTGGCCCGACACCAGCAGCACGCGCAGACGGTCGCGCACACCGTTGATCTGCACAAGGGCGGTGTTGTTGCGATCGGTCAATTCCCCCTCGGCCTGGGGCACCGTGAACTGGATCACGTTGCGCCCGCCATGCGGCAGGGTCACGGGCAGGTCGAAGGTGCGGCCGATCTCGATCTCGTAGCGCTGCGGCTCGCCCCCATCGACCGAGATTTCAAGCGGCGCACGGGTCACGCCCTCGGGTGCGGCACCCATGTCCTCGACCCGCAGGGACAGGGTCACCGGCTCACCCAGAATGGCGAATGCCGGCGCGTTTTCGACGATCAGGCGGCGATCCCAGTCATCCGGCAGCCCGGTATGCAGCAGATGCAGCGGCGCGGGCAGATCGGGCGCGCGGTCCATGTCATGAACGCGCCCGTCACCCAGCGCCACGATCCCCGCGATCCGGCCACGCGGCTCCTGCGCAAGCGCCTCGTTCAACGCGGTCATCATCTGCGTGCCGCTGTCGCCCTCGCCATCGGGCACCTCGATCCGGCGCACCTCGGTGTTCGGGCGCGCGGCCAGCTCGGCCTCCAGCTCATCCGCCGCTTCCCGGGTGCGGGCAGCACGGTCGCCCAAGGCCTGGCTGGCCGAACGGTCCACCAGCATCAGCACGATATCCGACAGCGCGGCGCGGTCTTCCTCCTGCCAGTTCGGCCCGCTCAGCGCGGCCAGAACCACCAGACCCGCCAGCAGGCGCAAGGCCCATCCCGACAGGCCACGCATCAATGCCAGCATCGCCGCAATCATGACAATCGCACCCAGCACCGCCAGCACGGCCCAGGGCAGAAGAGGGTCAAAGATGATCTGTCCCGTCATTGGCCCAACCTGTCCAGAAGCGCCGGCACATGCACCTGGTCGGATTTGTAATTACCCGTCAGCACATGCATCACCAGGTTGACCCCGAAGCGGAACGCCAGTTCGCGCTGCCGCTCTCCGCCGAAACCACGGCCCACCGGAAACAGGGCATTGCCCCGCTCATCCATGGCCCAGGCGGCCGCCCAGTCATTGCCGCCGATCACAACCGGCGTCACACCATCGTTGAGGTTGCGAAACGGCATTCCCTCGATCTTCTCGGCATCAGCGGGCGCCGCCTCGACCCAGACGTCGCGCGCGGTGTGACGACCGGGAAAATCCTGCAACAGATAGAAGGTGCGCGTGATCACGTGATCCTCGGGGATCGGCTCAAGAGCCGGAATATCCAGCGGCGCCGCCAATTGCTGCAACTTGCGGCCATTGGGGCTGGCCGCGCCGAACCCGGCCACATCGGCATCGCGCGTATCGAACAGGATCATGCCGCCCGACCGCAGATAACGGTTCAGCTTCTCATAAGCCTCTGCCGATGGCGTCGGCTGATCCGGCGTGATCGGCCAGTACAGGAACGGAAACAGCCCGATCTCGTCAGTCTCAAGGTTCACTGCCATCGGCGCGCCCGGCTCGACCGATGTGCGGAAGAACAGTGTCTCGGACAAGCCGCGCAGCCCTGCCTGCGCCATGTCATCCAGCCGGGCATCACCCGTGACGATATGGCCAAGCCGCAGTTCGGATGTCGCCGCAATGGCAAAGGCATCATCCGCCACCGCATCGCGCGGCAAGGCAGACAGCGCAGACAGCGCGGCCAGCAGGATCACGGCGGCCCTTGCGCCCATCAACCGCCCCGACAGTGCAAGCGAAGCGATCACATCCGCCAGCAACAGCGCCAGTGCCGCGGCCAGCAGGTAACCGGCAAGCGGTGTCTCGGCGGGGCGCGACAATCCTTCGACCGGGATGCGCGCGGGCCATGTCGCCGGCGTCAGGACCGTATCCGCCGAAACGGTGTTGCGCGCGATGCGCCGGTCGTTCCCGTCATAAAGACCGGGCCGCAAATCCGGCCCCAGCGCCGCGGACAGCAGGGCCGCCCCATCCACACCCGGCAGGGTCTGCGCGTCCTGCACGCGGCCAAACCCGTCCAGCACGGTCACAGGCTGCCAGGACGTGCCCTCCAGATCCTCGGCCACCAGGCCCTGGCCCACGGACGATACCGCAAGCCGTTCCAGCATCCGCACGAACAGGCCCGACAGCGGCAGGCTGGACCATTCGGCATTGGCCGTCACATGCACCAGCACGACCTGCCCTTGCCCGACCGGCTTGCGCGTGACCAGGGGTGTGCCATCGGTCAGTTGCGCGATCACGCGATCGGCCAGCGTCGGATCAGGCTGCGCCATGACCTGCGCCGTCACGGTCACGTCATCGGGAATCGGCAAGCCAAAGAACGGGCTGTCTTCGGCGAACGGCGCCAGCGTCTTGGGATCACCCCAGCTCATCGCGCCGCCGACCGTCCGACCACCGGCCCGCAACCTGACCGGCATCAGCGGATGTTCGTCTGTCCGGCTGACCTCGCTGGCCGCAAGGCGCGGCCCGGCAAAGCGCAGCAGAAGACCGCCATTCCCGGTCCACTCCAGAAGCGCCTCCTCGTCCGAGGGCGACAGCGTCGCGATATCGGCCAGGATAACGACATCGGGATTGGCCGGAAGCAGATCGATCAGCTCGCCCTCCAGCAGATCGGCATTGGGCGCAAGCGCCTGACGCAGGTAATGCAGCGGCGACAGCAGCTCCAGCCCTTCGCGGTCATCGCGCCCGGCGATCAGCGCCACCTCCCGGCGGCTCAGACTGTCATCGGACAGGGCCACGGCACCGGCGCTGCGGATGCCCTCGATCTCGAACCGCGTGATGCGCGCGCGCAATTCCGACGGCAGGCTTGCTTCGGTCATGGCCTCGGTCGCGCCCTGTTCGAACTGCAATGGCAGGTTCGCCAGAACGCGCGGTGTCCCCGACGGATCCAGACCATGCGCGGCAACCGTCAGATCAAGCGCGGGGCCAGCATCGGCGCGGCGGGCGGCCAATTGCAGCACACCATCCTGATAGGTGGCAGGCACCATCGCGATGGGGCTGCGGCCCGATGCGAACACACGCACCGCGCCCCGCGCTTCCAACGCGGCCAGCAGGTCGTCGCGCCCGTCGAACGCCAGACCATCGGCGAACCAAAGCGTCTCGAATCCGCCCTCAGGCAGCAATTCAATGGTGCGCGCCACCATCTCGGGCGTGGGGGTCCAGGGCTGCGGCACCATCCCGGCAACGCGGCTGCGCCACAGGTCCGCGGATTGAAACGCCGCCTGTTCCGGCGCGCTCAGTCGCAGGATCGCGGCGGTCCGCCCCTCGCGGCCGGCCTCGGCCAGAAGCCGGTCGACAAGCTCGGCGCGCCCGGTCCAATCCTGTGCCCCCGCCCAGCCGCCATCGATCACGAACAGAACCGGCCCGCGGCCCGGCTCGCGGTCGGCCTGCGGGTTCAGAACCGGCCCTGCCAGCCCGATGATCACGGCAGCAACCGCCAGCATCCGCAGCAACAAAAGCCACCAGGGCGTGCGATCCGTAACGCTCTCGTCATCCTTGAGGCCCAGAAGCAGGGCAACGCCCGGAAACCGGCGGCGGATCGGTGCAGGCGGGACCGCGCGCAGGATGATCCACAGGATCGGCAGCGCCAGCAGACCCAGCAGCAACCAAGGTGCCGCGAAACCGATGGGGCCGATCATCATGCGCTTGCCCCCCGTTCCAGGGCGCGCCAGACCCACAGAAGCGCCGCTTGCGCGGCCGCATCGGTGTGATGGCACTGATATTGCCAACCGGTCGCCGCGCACAGATCGGCCAGCGCGGCCTTGCGCTCGGCCAGCCGCTCCAGGTAACGGCCGCGCAGATCACCCGCCTTCAGCGTCTCATGCGCAAGGGTGCCGCCCATGCTTTGAAAGATGGTGCGCCCCTGGAACGGAAACGCTTCCTCGCTGGGATCAAGGATCTGCATCAACACGCCGCGCACCCCGCGATCCGCGGCCTTGGTCAGCGCGGCCTGGACCGGGGCAAGGTCTGACAGGAAGTCGGATACGAACATGGCCCGCGCCTGCGGGATCATCGCACGCGCCTCGGGGATTCCGTAATCCATGTCCTCATCGCGGCTGAACATCTCGGCCAGTCGCAGCAGTTGCGCATTGCCCCGGCGTGGCGGCAAGGCGGTCCCGGTCAGGCCCACACGCTCCCCGCCGCGCACCAGCAGAACGGCGACAGCCAGCGCCAGGAGACGCGCGCGATCGGCCTTTTCAGGCAGGTTAGGGTCTGATGCAAACCGCATCGACGCCGCCTGATCCACCCAAAGCATCACGCTCTGCGCAATCTGCCATTCACGTTCGCGCACGAATTGCGTGTCGCCACGGGCGGAACGGCGCCAGTCGATCATCCGGACGGGATCGCCCTGCTGCACCGGGCGGTATTGCCAGAAATCATCCCCCTGTCCCGCGCGCCGGCGGCCATGTTCACCCAGCAGCACGGTGCCTGCCAGATGCTCGGCCCGCGCCAGCAGCGGCGGAAACCGCGCGGCTTCGGCCTCGGCCCTGGCACGGAGGGTCAGGGGATGGGGTTCGCTCACGCCGCCGCCTCGATCCGCGTGATGCGCGCCGCGGTATCCTCGATCAGGCCAGTCAGCGTGTCACCACGGGCGCGCGCGGCAAAGTTCAGCGCCATTCGATGCGTCAGCACAGGGCGCGCCATGGCCACGACATCTTCGACCGACGGGGCCAGGCGCCCCTGCAACAGGGCGCGCGCGCGCACCGTCAGCATCAGCGCCTGCGCCGCGCGCGGGCCGGGGCCCCATGCCACGGTCTGGCGCACCCGGTCATCGGCGCTGTCATCCTCGGGGCGGAAGGCGCGCACAAGATCAAGGATCGCCTCGACCACCGCATCGCCCACCGGCATCCGTCGCAGCAAGGTCTGCGCCTCAAGCAGTTCGGTATCGGTAAAGACCTGGTGCGCCTCGTCCTCGGCCACGCCGGTCGTGGCCAGCAGAATGTCACGCTCGGTCGCGCGATCGGGATACTGGACATCGATCTGCACCAGGAAACGGTCCAGCTGCGCCTCGGGAAGCGGATAGGTGCCTTCCTGTTCGATCGGGTTCTGCGTTGCCAGCACATGGAAAGGCTTGCCCAGGGGGCGATCCTGCCCCGCAACCGTCACGCGGCGTTCCTGCATCGCCTGAAGCAGCGCGGATTGTGTGCGCGGGCTGGCGCGGTTGATCTCGTCCGCCATCAGCAACTGGCAAAAGATCGGCCCTTCGACAAAGCGAAAGGCGCGCCGTCCCTCCGCATCGGACTCCAGCACTTCCGAGCCAAGGATATCCGCCGGCATCAGGTCGGGCGTGAACTGCACCCGGTTACCCTGCAGGCCCATGACGGTCGACAGCGTTTCCACCAGGCGCGTCTTGCCAAGGCCGGGTAGGCCGATCAGCAGACCGTGACCACCGCACAGAAGGGCGGACAGCGTCAGGTCGACAACCCTTTCCTGCCCGATGAAACGGCGCGTGATCGAAGACCGCGCCTGTGCCAGCTTGTCCTCCAGCGCCTCGATACCGGCGACCAGATCGGCGTGATCGGACATGGCAATCCCTCCTTTGAACCCTAGGTCATTGTGATGATAGTATCTCGGCAAAGTGAAATGGCAAAAGCAATGAGCGGACAAATGATCGTGACCCCCTCGGCAGAAGGCATTGCTGCCTCCGTCAGGGCAGCAAAGGGCAAGGGATTGCCACCGGTGCACCTGTGGAACCCACCCTTCTGCGGCGATCTGGACATGCGGATCGCCCGCGATGGCACATGGTTCTACCAGGGCACGCCGATTGGCAGGCCGGGGCTTGTGCGGCTGTTCTCGACCATCCTGCGCAAGGACGGTGACAAGTATTTCCTTGTAACCCCCGTGGAAAAGGTCGGCATCACCGTCGATGACGCGCCGTTCGTGGCCGTGGATTTCGAAGCCGCAGGCGAAGGAAAGGCGCAGAAACTGACCTTTCACACCAATGTGGGCGACAGCGTGACCGCCGGGCCGGACACGCCGCTGCGATTCGTCCGCGATCCCGAAACGGGCGAACCCTCGCCCTATGTCATGGTGCGCGCCGGGCTTGAGGCGCTGATCGACCGCAAAAGCTTTTACCGGCTGGTGGATCTGGGGACCGACCATGTTGTCGATGGCGTCACCTGGTTTGGCCTGTGGTCCGATGGCGGCTTCTTCGGAATCATCCCGTCGGCCGAATTGCCCTGAACCAGAGACTGTTCAGGCCGATTGCCGCCTGGGCTGAATCCACAGGAACACGACCCCCGGCAAGACGCTGACAAGAAACATCAGACCAAAGGCAAAGCTGGCCGCGAAACCTTGGGTGGCGCTGGCGCCGATCACTGGGAACAGTGCTGCCGCCGCCCCTTCCCGCAGGCCCCAGCCGCTGACCGAAATCGGAATCAGCATGGTCAGCAGGATCAGCGGCACGATGATCATGATGGCCGTCAACGGCAGGGTGGTGCCGGTCGCGCGGGCGCAGATGGCAAAGGCCAGCAGGTTCAACGCCGTCGTCGCCAGGCTCAGGATGATCTGGCGCGGCAGGACATCCGGGGCCAGAACAGAGACCGCGAAGGCGGCAAACCATTCACGGACATGACGCCCCCAGACATGGGCGCTGCGACTGATCGCCCACAGGATCACCCCCGCAACAAGCAGCATGCCCCCCGTCAGCGCCACCAGCCGCAGCACCCAGTCCGGCAAGGTGGTGCCCCCCGGACCGATCCAGACCAGCAGCACGGCGGCGCCCGTCACGCCGAACAGGGCCAGTTGACCCGCCAGCCGCTCGAACACCACGGCTTGCCCCGCGCGTTTCAACCCGGCCTCATGCCTAGCGCGCACCGCGCGTCCGGCATCGCCCAGCACCCCGCCGGGCAGCGACTGGTTCACGATCTGGGACAGGTAATATTCCCGAATGGCGCGGCCCAGGGTGATCGTCTGGCCCAGACCACGCGCGGTCAATCGCCATCGCATGGCAGACAGGGCCGTCTGCGCGTTCAGCGCCAGAACCGCCGCAAGCAACCAGGCCGGATCGGCGCCCAGCACCAGGTCCATCGCGGCAGGGCCATCGACAGCCCGCCACAACAGCGCCAGCAGCGCCAGCGTCACCAACAGCCGAAAGGTTTTCATGATCGCCGTTTTTCGCAGCAAGGCCCTAGCCTCCGTTCGCCGGCAGCGGCAGGGATGCCCCGGCGCGGGGCTCTGTGCTGAAACTGTCCAGAAGCAGATCGCGCATCGCCTCCATCGGCAGGACGGGGGCATCATCGGCGGGCACCAATCCCGGCGTCCAACCCCGGTCTGCAAACTGCGCCACCAGATCGGGGGGACCGATCACATGCACCGGCACATCCGGCCGCTCGTCCAGCGCGATGAACCCCGCCGCCTGGTGATCGCCCAGCACGATCATCAGGGGCGGGTTGTCCGCATGGCGCATTGCATAGGCAAAGACGGTGTCCAGCGCATAGGTGATCGACTGCCGATACTGATCGCGCACCCGGTCATGATCGCGCCAGACAACCTCGGGCCGGTCGCCGGATTGGGCCATCTCATCGAAGATCGTGCCATCGCCAAGGTCTTCCCAGGGAACCAGCCGCGGGATCGGCACCCAGGGCGCATGTGACGAAATCAGCGCCACCTGTGCAAAAAGATTGCGGTCTGACGCCGAGTCACGCAACAGCCTGTCCAATGCGGCCAGGGTGAACTGGTCCGGCATCGTGACCCAGTTGAAGGGCAGGCCGCGATAGCCAAGGTCGGCTGCGGGCAGGACTGTTTCAAACCCCATGAAGGCCGCCTCGGGCCAGTCCAGCGTGATCGCGGGCATCACGGCCGCCGTGTGAAACCCCGACCGTGCCGCGATATGGAACAGCGTCTCGCGCCCGCTGGCCAGCGCCGCCTGGTAGCGCGCCTGCCCGTCGACACGCATCCCGTTGGCAAAGGTGGCATGAGCCAGCCAGCTTTGCCCCCCGCGCGTGGGCGATGTCAGGTAGGCCGATTGCATGGCCAGACCCGCATCCCGCAGGTCTTGGCTCGCGCGTTCCAGCAGCGGGCGATGCTCTGACGCATAGAACGGCGTATCCATGCTGGTGCGCCCGTAGCTTTCGACAAAGACCACCAGAACATCCCGGTCAATCCGGTCCAGCAACCCGCCGCGCGCCGCGAAAGGATCGGCGCGCGCCAGATCGTTGAAGGCCCGCAGATCGGCCAGCGTGTCGCGCACCAGAAAGGCGCGCTCCAGCCCGACGCGCGCGGTAAAGGCCGTGCCCGGCGCGTTGAACGGAACCGGCCAGCGCGCCATGATCGACCCGACATCGCTCACCGCCAGGCCCAGCGCCACAAAAGCCGCCGCCCCGGAAGCGAACTGCGCCGGTCGCGGCAGCGACAGCCGCGCCCAGACACCCATCGCCCACCACAGGCAGGCGGCAAGGCCGATCACCACCCCAATCAACCCGACCACGGCCGCCATCGCAGGCAGCAATCCGATCGACCCCCATGTCAGGCGAAAGGCCGCCGCGATCAGGGGCATGTCGCCCACCGGATTGAACCCCCGGGTAAAGGCGGTAAACATCCCGAAATCGGCCGCCTTCAGCACGACGATCACCGTCAGGGTCAAGGCCAGCAGCGCGCGCAGAACGCGTCCCGCACGCCCGTCACCGATCACCGGCAGAGCCAGCAACAGCAAGGGCCATTCAAGGGCGAAACTGCGCAGCGCACCCCATGTCATCGCCGCAGGATGGTTGGGCTGGATCAGGACCAGGTGCAGAAAGACCGCCGCTACGGCAAGCGCCGCATACCGGCGCCAGGGGGCTTGGGTCACGACCTATGCCTCCAAAGCCAGAGGGTATCGCGCCCGAAGGACCAGAGCAGCGCGGCAACCGCGCCCCAAGCAATGCCCAGCGCCGCACCGCTTCCCAGGATGGGCACCTGCAAGGCGATCAGCGCCGCGATCTGGATCACGCAAACCACCTTGCGACCGAACTTGTCCGGCAAGGGGGCCGCCATCCAGGGCAGAACCCATGACGCCGCGACAAAGACATAGCGCATGACACCCAGGGTCAGAACCACGACACCGCCCATGCCATCGGCAAAGGCATGCAGCGCCAGCATCAGGGCCAGGGCCGCGTCGATCTCCATATCGAAACGCGCCCCGAAACCCGAAACCAGGCCCTGCCGCCGCGCCAGCCAGCCATCGACCCCATCCAGCAGCAGCGCAAACAGCGCAACCAGCGCCACCGCCCATCCGCCCCAGGCCGCCTGCACCGCATCACCCGACAGCAGCGGGGTCAGCAGGCTGGCGCCAAGACCGGCCCGAAACAGGGTCACACCGTTGCAGGATCCGAACCGCGGATGCGGGTAATGCGCGGGCAATTGCCGCCACAGCAGCACGACCCCGGCGGCGAACAGACCGAAGGCAGGCAAGCCCGCAAGGTTTGCGGCGTCGAAAACGCCCATGTTCACCGCCTGCATGGCAAGCACCGTGCCGGTCGCCCAGGCCAACAGGCCCAGGCGTGGCGGCATCACGCGCGACCGGTCAGGCATCAAGGCTTCAGGCGACATGGGGTTCATCCGTCAGAACTAGTGTAATGGCAAAGCAGTCAAGGGACGCGAAGGCCCCGGCTGGCCGGGCCGCGCTTGACCAGGCGCCGTTTCCGGCTACCTGAAAATCAAGGTGATACGCGAGGACGCCATGCTGCCACAACAGGATCGTTACAAGGCGCCCGCCCGCTGGCTGCACTGGCTGGTCGCGGCGCTTGTGCTGGCGATGGTGCCGGTCGGCTTCCTGATGGTGCAACAGGGCCTCAGCCGGCCATTCCAGAATGCCTTGTTCCTGTTTCACAAGAACATGGGCGTCATCGTGGCCTTGCTCGTGCTGCTGCGCCTGCTCTATCGCTGGCGCAACCCGCCACCGCCGCTGCCCGCATCCCTGCCATCCTGGCAGAAACGCGTCTCGGCCTGGGTGCATGGGTTGCTTTACGCGCTGATCGTGCTGATGCCGGTATCGGGCTATGTGCGCGTCCGGGCCGGGGGTTTTCCGATCGAGATGCTGGATACGTTCGGCATCGGCAGTCTTGTGCCGAGGTCCGAAGCCTTGGCAAACGCGGCAAAGTCGCTGCATTATGCGGGGGCTCTTGCGCTGATGGTGCTGCTGGCGCTGCATCTCGGGGCTGCGTTGCAACATGGCCTGATCAAGCGCGACGGGATCATGGGCCGGATGTGGCCACCGCATCGCTGACGGGGCGCGCACGGCACCCTTGACCCCCTTGCAGATCATGATGCAGGGCCAAGCGTGACCCGCGCCGCAACCGGGCGATGATCCGACGCGATGCGGATGCCCGGACCGTCCAGCGCGCGCATGTCTTCGACGCGACCCGGCGCAGAGGTCAGGATCCGGTCCAGTGGCAGAATGGGCCGCGCCACCGGAAAGCTGGCTTTCGCAGCGCCGCGCAGGGCTTGCCCCAGCAGCCGTGGCGACATGGCCAGACCGCCCCAGGGGCGCCATTCGTTCAGATCACCGATCAGCAGGTTCTGGCGTGGCGACCGGCGGCGCAGGTGCTGGCCAATAACCCGCATCTGCGCGATGCGCAACGGCTGGCCCAGTGACAGATGCGTGCCGATCACCCGAAAGGGTTGTCCGTCGCGGATCGCATCGACCACCACGGCCCCCCTGTGGCAATGCCCGGGCAGATCCACAAGCGTAACATCCTCGACCACGATATCCGGCGCCAGAAACACGATCACCCCCAGGAAACCGTGACTGTCCGGCCCCCAGCGCAGGCCGGGGTTCCGGTGCACGTGGCGCAACCCGCTCTGATCCTCGATCCGGCCGATATCCAGGAAACCGCGATGGGGCCGGCATTCTTCATCCGCCTCCTGCAACACCAGAACACCCGTGCACGGGGCCAGCACTTCGGACAAAAGAACATCCGCCGTCCGGTCCGGGTCGATGCGCCCGTCCTGACCGCGACCCCGGTGGATGTTCCAGCTTACGCAATCCAGCGCGCCGGGCGTGGATGATCCACCGTCGCCTGTCATCAGGACAGATAGGATGCCGTCTGGCAGGCACCGCTCTTGGCCCGGTCATGCAAGGGCAGCGCCGCGGCATTCGCCTGGGGCGTCAGCCCGCAATCAAAGACAACGTCCGATCCAAGCCCGAACACGCGTGTCTCGGGCCGGATGCATTCGGCAAGGGTCAGACGCGCGGTGGGGGTGGTCAGGGCCGCCCGCCCCGCCCCGATCAGCAAGGGGGCGATGGCCACCTGAAGCCGGGTCAGCAATTGCGCTTCAAGAAAGCCCGCAATAGTGATCCCGCCGCCTTCGATCAACAACGTGGACAACCCCGCCTCGTGCAATGCGGTCAGAATGGCCTGGGGTTCAAAAACCCCTTTCACCAGCGGCAGGCGGATCACCTCGACCCCCGCGGGGCGCTTGCGATCAACCGCCTGGATCACGAAACGGCGTGTCCCGTCGGCGCGCAGAACAAGCGCGTCATCGGGCAGCCGTCCTTTCGGGTCGATCACGATGCGCGCGGGGTTTGGGCCGCTGCACAGCCGCACGTTCAGCCGCGGCTTGTCATGCAGCGCCGTGCCCACGCCGATGATCACCCCATCTACCAGCGCCCGGATGCGGTGCAGATGCGCCAGGCCGTCGGGGCCGGACACATCGCGCGCATCGCCCGATACGGTCGCGACGCGGCCATCCAGCGATTGGCCGATCTGCGCCACCGTGACCGGCCCAAGATCGCGGCGCGCAAGCGGCCCATAAAGATCCAGCGCCGCGCGTTCGCCCTCGGACCATGTTCCGCAGCAGGAACAGGCGCGGCCCGACCGGATCGCAAGGATTCGCTCCCAAACTTCGGGGGTAACGGTCACATTGTGCATCGTTGTCCTCCTTTCCGGCCGATCATGGCGCGTCTGGCGGCAAAGCCAGCAGATCAGTGTGCCCGATATGGCAAAGCGCTGTCGCTGCGGCGGCAGCGCGTGTGCCACCCCATGCCCTGGCCTGCGCCTCGCCCGCCGCGTCCGCCGCATCAGCGATACCGCCAACCAGCTCACGCTGCAGCGCGGCTTGGTCCGGCCCCAGCCGCCAGGGGCTGTCGGCGCGGTGAACCTCGTATCCCCTGCGGGCCAAGGCCGCAGCCATCGCGTCGGTCGCCCCCGGCCCAAGCGCGGGGCCAAATCCCTTGTCGCTGACCTGGTGGCGGTTGAACGCCCGGGTCACCGGCACATCGGCATCATCCGCCGGGGTCCAGTGCATGACGCCATCATAACTCAAGGCCGCATAGAACGGCAGTCGGTGCTCCGCCAGCCGCGCCGCCAGGCGTTCGACCCAATCAAGCGAACACAGGTCAAGCAGAGCCGAAGCCGTCACAAGACTGGCCCCATCCAGCGGCAAAAGGTCCAGATCGCGCAGGTCGATCCGGTGCGTGGTCACGCCACCAGGGGCCTCTTCCGCGGCATGGCGCAGAAGTTCCGGATCATTGTCCACCAACCGCCAGACCGTTCCCGCAGCCAGATAGCCCGCGAAGGCGCGGATGGTCGATCCCGTGCCGCAGCCCAGATCGACAATCACCGCCGGCTCGCCCGCAGCCTGCGCAGCGGCCGCCAACAGCGCCGCGTCCCGCGCCGCATGATCGGCCGGTTCACGCAAGGCAAGCCAGGCGGCGCTGAATCCCATCCCTCAGATCTCCGCCTCGAACCAGCCACGCGCCATGTGGCTTTCGTGCAGGGTGATCCGCAGCCGCTTGACCCGGCCTCCATCCTTCAGCGCACCGGACCGCACCTTGGCGGCCATTTCCCGGAAAATGTGCCCCGACAGGAATTCGGTGGTGGTGAAAATCCCCTTGAACTGCGGCACCTCGTCCAGGTTCTTGTAGCGCAGCGGTTCCAGAACGGCGGCCAGCGCCTCGATCGCAAGACCGATATCGACGACCAGCCCAAGCGCGTCGATATCATCGGCAAAAAAGGCGGCATCGACGGTAAAGGTCGCGCCATGCACGCCCTGCGCCGGGCCAAAGACCGGCGAGGGAAAGGAATGGGCGATCATGATGTGGTCACGGACTTCGACGGCGTACATTTGGGCTCCTTGCGGGGTATTCCGGGTGTGGTTTCAGTAACGGATGCGGTGGCACAGCGTATCGGGTGACGAAAGGATACGCGCGTAATCGGTCGGCAGATCGGAAAAAGCGGTTTCGCCCGAAATCAGGGCATCCAGACGCGGATCGCACAGCAATTCCAGCGCCTTGCCCATCCGGCGCGCATAGCTCCAGCGCGGCAGCCGCGCGGCGGGCACATGGCCCACCTGCGAACTGACAAGCCGCAGGCGCCGGCTATGAAACGCACCGCCCAGCGGCACCTGAACCGGGGCATCACCGTGCCAGCTGGCCTCGACGACCGTGGCCTCCTGCGCGGCCAGCGACAGCGACAGCGCCAGGCCCGTTTCGGTCGCACTGGTGTGGATGACCACATCGCATTCCTGCGGCGCCGCATCGGGCCGCGAAAATCCAACGCCCAGGGCACCGGCCAAAGACGCACGGCCCGCATTGATATCGACCAGCGTCACCTCGGCACCCGGCAAGCGCCCGGCCAGCCACGCCACCAGCGCACCGACAACACCGCCCCCGATCACAGCGATCCGGTCACCCGCACCCGCACCACTGTCCCACAGGACATTCAACGCGGTTTCCATGTTCGCGGCCAGGATCGCGCGTTCCGGCGGCAGACCATCGGGCAAGGGCGACAAGGCGGATTCAGGCAGGCGATAGGCGGTCTGATGCGGAAACAGCGCAAAGACACAGCGCCCGGCCAGCGCGCCTTGGGTCACGCGCCCGACGTTGCAATAGCCGTATTTCACCGGAAAGGGAAAGTCGCCCTCCATGCCCGGCCCGCGCATCCGCTCATGTTCGGACGCAGGCACGCGACCGGCCACCACAAGCCGCTCTGTCCCGCGGCTGATGCCGGAAAACAGGGTCTCGACCGTCACGCCATCCGCGGCCACATGGCCGGGCCGGATCTCGGCACGGTCGGGGCCCACACACCAAAGCGCACGCGCGTTCATTTGAACAGATGCCCGGATTTCGCGGCCTTGGTCGCCAGGTAGGCCGCGTTCTGCGCCGTCTTGCCCACGACAAGCGGCACCCGCTCGGTCACCGAAATGCCCTGCTTTTCCAGGATCGACAACTTGGCCGGATTGTTCGTCAGCAGGCGCACACGGCCGATCCCCAGCCGCGACAGCAGCGCGGCCCCGATCCTGAAATCGCGCTCGTCATCGTGAAATCCAAGGTGGTGATTGGCCTCGACCGTGTCGTAACCCTCGTCCTGCAAGGCATAGGCCCGCATCTTGTTGGCAAGCCCGATCCCGCGCCCCTCCTGGTTGAGGTAAAGCAGGATACCGCCGCCCGCCTCGGCCATCGCTGCTGCCGCGGCATGTAACTGTGGGCCGCAATCGCATTTCAGACTGCCCAGCACATCGCCCGTGAAACAGGCCGAATGTAGCCGCACCAGCACCGGGGCGCCCGGATCGGGCGTGCCGATCTCGATCGCGTAATGCTCTGTGCCGCCATCATCGGGTCGAAACACATGCACGCGCCCCGTGTCATGCACGGCCATCGGCAGCCGCGCCGACGAAACCGGATGCTGCATCCGTTCCTTTGACAGTTCGACCAATATGTCCTGCGCCCGCAGCGCCGACAGACCGTTGGGATCGGTCCGGGTCAAGGCGTCGGCCTGCGCGCCGGGCGCCAGGGGCACCGCCACGACGGCCGGCAGCAGCTGCGCCGCTTTGGCCAGCGCTACGCCGGCCTTGTGAACACCCGTCCCCGGCGCAACCCGGTCCGTCTGCTCATCGGACAGGGGCACCGCGTCCCGCAGCATCCCCCGTGACGGATCCGCCATCGCCAGCAACCAGCTCAGGCTTGCGCCCTGCGGCACCGGCAAGACCAGCGTATCGGTCGGAAGGGCCTCTGCATCAAGGATCCCCAGGGCCGCCGCACGATTGCGCGTCAGCACCAGACCCGCGCCCGCGCCACAGGCGATGACCGCATCAAGCCGCTCTTGGCTCAGGGTTTCGACCGCGACGACCAGACAGGTCTCGGCCTCGTGGGTGATCAGGACGGGCAGGCCCATGCGCAAATCGCCCTTCGTCCGCATCACAAGCTCCAGCAGGCTGGGTGCAAGGAACGGGAAAAGGGGGTCTTGATCAATGCGAGCAGAGGCCAGGGCCGGGCGGAGTACGTTCATCTGACAACCAAAATTCAATTCTATCCCCCTCAAACTAGCATTGCACGGATGCAGACAAGACCACGCATTCGTTTTCCGTGATTGTTTGATCCGCTTGGGCAATCTTCTGCGCATACGGGCTGAATCATGGAAAAGTTGCACTATCTGCAGCTTTCGTATGATCGTTGCACGTTTCTCGGGGAGTGAGAGCTTGGCGCTAGGTGTCTGGATAGGCCTTCTGAGGTCGATCGTGATCTATCACAATCCGGTGAGGACAGTGCCCTTGCGGCGGTTCTATCGCGATTTGCTGCGCAAGGGTGACCTTGTCTTTGACGTCGGCGCACATGTGGGCACGCGGGCGCGCGCGATGCGGGCCGCCGGGGCGCGCGTGGTAGCGCTTGAACCGCAGGCGCCGTTCACGGGGTTCCTGCGCCTGACCCTGCCACGCGACATACGCCTTGTCGACGCCGCCGCCGGCGGTGCCGAAACCATGGCCGAAATGGCGGTATCCTCGCTGCATCCCACGGTCTCGTCGCTCAAGACGGAGTTTGTCGAAGATGCAGGCGCCACCCATGGGTTCGGGCATGTGCGATGGGACCGCACCCAGAGGGTGCAGGTCACCACCCTCGACCGGCTGATCGCGGAAGAAGGGTTGCCGCGCTATATCAAGATCGACGTCGAAGGATTCGAGCTCGAGGTGCTTTCGGGCCTGACCCAACCGGTCGAGATGGTGTCGGTCGAATACCTTCCCGGCTTGCCGGATCTGACCCACAAGGTGATCGACCGGCTGATGGAACTGGGGCCCTACCGGTTCAACCCGGTGAAAGGGGAAAGCGGCGCATTCCTCTGGCCGGAATGGCGCGATGCCGCAGACACACGGGCCTGGCTGGACAGCCTGCCCGCGACCGCAGGATCGGGCGATCTTTATGCCCGTCTGGCAGGGCCCGATACCCCCGGCTGATGGCGCAGCAGTGCTGCGAAATCATCGAACAGGGCCGGCGATGCCGTCAGCACCGTGCCCTGATCCTCGGGGGGTTCCGCAGGATCAAGAGAGGCGACAGTCGCGCCCGCCTCGCGCAGCAGCACCAGACCCGCCGCGATATCCCAGGGGCGCAAACGGCGTTCCCAGAAACCGTCCAGCCGCCCGGCGGCCACATAGGCCAGATCCAGCGCCGCAGCACCCATGCGCCGCACCCCGGCGCAATGGGGCATCAGCCGGGCAATATCGGCGGCATGATCCTCGATGTGATCCATCCCGCCAAAGGGAATACCCGTGCCGAACAGGGCCGCTGACAGGCTTGCTGTCTGCGCAACCCTGATCGGCGCATCGTTCAGCCATGCGCCCGCGCCTGTGCAGGCACAGAATGTCTCGGCCTTGGCCGGATCATGCACGACCCCCACACTCAGAACGCCTTCCACCTC
>JAJLKH010000059.1:0-2648 GCA_033839205.1 Rhodobacterales bacterium
CCGCCCTTGCCCACGCAATTGGCCTGCCTGTCGCCCAGCCGCAAATATCGTGATCCCAAGGTGCAACGCTTCACCGAGGTAATGATCGCCCATTGCAGGGACGCGCTCGCAAGCCTTGATATCTCGTTACAACCCGACAAAGCTGAAAGGACAGACTGATGAAATCCGAAAAAGTCGGCGAGGCCGTGTTCGAGACATGGACCGCAGAGGAACTGGCCGCGGCCTTCAACCGGAACGAGGTTGTGGTGATCGATGTGCGCACACCTCAAGAATACATGTTCGAACATATCGAAGGCGCGCTGCTGATGCCGCTTGCCTTTTTCAATGCGCATAAACTGCCGGGCCAGTCCGACAAGCGCATCGTATTTCATTGCGGATCGGGTGTGCGCAGCGAACGTGTCTGCCGCGCCGCGATCGAGGCGGGGATCACCCGGGTCGCCCATCTGGAAGGCGGGTTCGCCGCATGGAAAGCGGCAAAACTGCCCTATATCGGGACAAACATGGCCACAGGCGCGCCGCAGCCCGTGTCCTGATCAAGAGATAGTCGGCGCCGGGCCAGCCGATGCAAGGCCAGCCCGGGCCAGTGCCTGAAAAAACCACGCGTGACCTTGCAGAACACGGCCCGCATCCTGGCTGCCGCCGGTCCGGCATCATCGCGGATGCTACGGATCAGCCGGGCTGCGGGCCGTGTTCCGACATGTCCGTCGGCCCCCTCATCTTGGGCACCAAATCCCTCATCTTTGGTTAACGCCCGCATCTTCTTGCGTGAAATATCCTCAGGGGGAGTCCCGCAGGGACGGGGGGCAGACAGCCCCCCTGTGCCCTTTGCCCCCTGTCGATACAAAAAAACCCGGGCGCTGACGCCCGGGTTCTCTGTCGTGCTGATCTCTCGGGAGGAAAGGATCAGCCCTTGGTGAATTCGGGATAGGCTTCCATGCCCAGTTCCGAGACGTCCAGACCGTTGACTTCGGCCTCTTCGCTGACACGGATACCCATGGTGGCCTTCAGGATCAGCCAGACAACGGTGCTGACCACGAAGACGAAGATGCCGATGATCGCGAAGCCGATGATCTGGGTCACGAAGGAGGTGCCTTCGGTGTAGAAGGGAACCGCCAGGGTGCCCCAGAAGCCTGCGATCAGGTGCACCGGGATGGCGCCGACGACGTCGTCGATCTTGAGCTTGTCCAGGAAGGGCACGGCCAGGACCACGATCACACCACCCACGGCACCGATCCACAGCGCGCCGAACAGGGTCGGGTCAAGCGGACCAGCGGTGATGGACACCAGGCCGGCCAGGGCGCCGTTCAGCACCATCGTCAGGTCGACCTTCTTGTACATGATCTGTGTCAGGATCAGCGCGGCAACCGCACCGGCCGCAGCAGCCATGTTGGTGTTGGCGAAGATGACGGCGACAGCGTTGGCGTCTGCCTCGGTGCCCAGCGCCAGCTGCGAACCACCGTTGAAGCCGAACCAGCCCAGCCACAGGATGAACGTACCCAGTGTTGCCAGCGCAAGGTTGGAACCGGGCATCGGGTTGACGCGGCCATCCTTGTACTTGCCCAGACGCGGGCCCAGGATCAGCGCGCCGGCCAGGGCAGCGAAACCGCCTGCGGCATGCACCAGGGTCGAACCTGCGAAGTCGGAGAAGCCCATCTCGGACAGGAAGCCGCCGCCCCACTGCCAGGATGCTTCGATCGGGTAGATGAAGCCGGTCAGGATGACGGTGAAGATCAGGAAGGGCCACAGCTTGATGCGCTCGGCCAGGGTGCCCGACACGATCGACGCGGTGGTGGCGCAGAACATCAGCTGGAAGAAGAAGTCCGACCCGGTCGCATAGCCGGTTTCCAGGGCAGGATCACCGCCGATGTCAGCCGTGGCAAAGATCGGGCCCAGCATTCCCTGCATCCACCAGCCGTCGCCGGGATACATCAGGTTGTAGCCAACCAGCCAGTACATGATGGCCGCGATCGAGAAGAGCGCGATGTTCTTCGTCAGCTGCGTGGTCACGTTCTTGGACCGCACCAGACCCGCTTCGAGCATGGCAAAGCCCGCCGCCATCCAGAACACCAGGAAGCCGCCGATCAGGAACAGCAGGGTATTGAAGATGAAGGCATTGTCCACGGCCGCTGCGGCCTCGGACGTATCCTGCGCAAGGCCCATCACCGGCACGACAGCCAGTGCTGCGGCAAGCGGCAGCAATTTCAGAGATTTCATGTCCATGTATCCTTTCCCCCGGCGCGGCTCAGACCGCGTCCTCATTGGTTTCACCGGTCCGGACGCGCACGGCCTGTGCCACATCCAGAACGAAGATCTTGCCGTCGCCGATCTTGCCGGTCTTGGCGGTTGCGGTGATCGTGTCGACGACCTGGTCGGCCATGCCATCGTTCACCACGATCTCGAGTTTGACCTTCGGTACGAAGTTCACGGCATATTCGGCACCGCGATAGATTTCGGTATGGCCCGACTGAGATCCAAAGCCCTTGATTTCAGTGACCATCATGCCGCGCACGCCGATGTCGGTCAGAGCTTCACGGACCTCCTCGAGCTTGAACGGCTTGATCGTTGCAATGATGAGTTTCACCTGTGTCCCCTTCGTCTGGAGCGGGATAAGGCCCGCATGTTGCAGATGCAGAAAAGCGGTTTGAGGC
>JAJLKH010000060.1:0-40428 GCA_033839205.1 Rhodobacterales bacterium
GCATCCGCTAGAGGCAAGCCGGACAAGACCGCCCTGCCGAATACCGAGGGAGCCTGCCATGGCCAAGGACAAGAAGACCCCGCGCCCGCGCGCCGAAACGCCGAAAGGGTTTCGCGATTACTTTGGCGCCGATGTGACGATGCGCAGCCGAATGCTGGCAAAGATCGCTCAGGTCTATCATCGCTACGGCTTCGATGCGCTCGAATCCTCGGCGGTGGAAACGGTCGAGGCACTGGGCAAGTTTCTTCCCGACGTGGATCGCCCCAACGCAGGCGTTTTCGCCTGGCAGGAAGATCCCGAGCATGAGGGCGAGAATGCAAAGCCCGGTGACTGGCTGGCCCTGCGCTATGACCTGACCGCACCTCTGGCGCGGGTCTACGCCCAGTACCGCAACGATCTGCCGCTGCCCTATCGCCGCTATGCGATGGGACCTGTCTGGCGCAACGAAAAGCCTGGGCCTGGACGGTTCCGGCAGTTCTATCAATGCGACGCCGATACCGTGGGCGCGGCAAGCGTGGCCGCAGATGCAGAGATTTGCGCGATGCTGGCCGATACGCTGGAAGAAGTGGGCATTCCGCGCGGCGACTACATTGTGCGGATCAACAATCGCAAGGTTCTGAATGGCATCCTTGAGGTCATGGGGCTGCCTGAAGGCGAGGCCCGTGACGCCGTGCTGCGCACCATCGACAAATTCGACAAGGTCGGTGAGGCGGGTGTGCGCGAATTGCTGACCAAGGGGCGGCTTGACGCATCGGGAGCCTTTATCGATGGCGTCGGCCTGGACGCGGCACAGGCCGAACCGGTGATCGCCTTCCTGACATCGAAGGCCAACAGCATGGCCGACACCCTTGACAATCTGCGCGCCGCCGTGGGGACATCGGCCATCGGGGCGCAAGGGGTCGACGAACTGGCCCAGATCGCGGAACTGGTCGCGGCGCAGGGCTATGGCGCCGACCGTATCGTGATCGACCCGTCGGTCGTGCGGGGCTTGGGCTACTACACCGGGCCGGTCTTCGAGGCTGAGCTAACCTTCGAGATTTTTGACGAAAAAGGACGCAAGCGGCAATTCGGCTCTGTCGCAGGCGGCGGGCGCTATGACGATCTGGTCAAGCGCTTCACCGGGCAGGAAGTGCCCGCAACCGGCGTGTCCATCGGTGTTGATCGCCTACTGGCGGCGCTGCGCGAAAAGGGACGGATGCAGGCCAGCGAACAGGGCCCCGTCGTGGTGACCGTCATGGATCGTGACCGCATGGCCGACTACCAGGCGATGGCAGGCGAATTGCGCCGGGCCGGTATCCGGGCCGAGGTTTATCTGGGCAACCCCAAGCAGTTCGGCAACCAGTTGAAATACGCAGACAAGCGCGCATCGCCCGTCGCGATCATCGAAGGCGGTGACGAAAAGGCGCGCGGCGTGGTGCAGATCAAGGACCTGATCCTGGGCGCACAGATCGCGGAAAACGCTACCCTCGAGGAATGGCAAAGCCGGCCCAGCCAGTATGAGGTGCCGCGCGACCAGATGGTGGCGAAGGTCAGAGAAATCATCGAAAGCCAAGCCGATGCCTGACACCGCCGCCAGTCGCACCGCGGCGCGCACCGCAATTCGCGATGAGGCGACACGCCTGCGCACCATATTCGAGGCACAAGGCGCACAGGTGGTAGATCCCCCAGTGCTGCAACCCGCCGACACATTGCTCGACCTTTATGGCGAGGATATCCGTGCGCGCGCATACGTGACATCGGATGCGGTGCGCGGCGAACAGATGCTGCGCCCCGATTTCACGGTACCTGTCGTCCAGATGCACATGGCCCATGGCGCTGAACCCGCGCGCTACACCTATGCTGGCGAGGTTTTTCGGCGGCAGGAGGAATTTCCCGACCGTGCCAACGAATATTTCCAGACCGGATACGAAGTCTTTGATCGGACCGATCCCGCAGCCGCCGATGCCGAGGTTTTTGCCCTGATCCGCCAAGCACTGGGTGATTTGCCCGTGCGCGCGGCCACGGGCGATATCGGCATTTTGGCTGCAGCTGTCGAAGGCCTGAAAACCACGGACGCGCGCAAGGCCGCGCTGCGCCGCCATATCTGGCGACCGCGCCGTTTCCGCGCGCTGCTGGATCGCTACTCGGGGCGGGCGGCGGTGCCGGAGACGCGGCTGGCGCTTTTGGCGGCGACTGATCCGTGGGCCAATTGTCCCCCGCTGGTTGGCTTGCGCGACCGTGCCGATATAGAGGCGCGTATCGCCGCCCTGCGCGAGGATGCCGCTACCCCGCCCATCAGCGAGAACGAGGTGGCCTTGCTGGACGCGATCCTGGGCGTGCGCGAGACGCTGCCCTTCGCGCTGGAACATCTGCGCGACATCTCGGTAGACATGCCCGCGATCAGTCCTGCCGTCTCTCGGCTTTCCTCCAGGGTTGCGGCCTTGTCGGCGCGTGGCATCGACGTGGACGCGCTGGAGTTCGAGGCAAGCTACGGCCGCACCTCGATGGAATATTACGATGGTTTTGTTTTTGGGTTCTACGCCGAGGGGCGCAGCGATCTGCCGCCCGTCGCCTCGGGGGGGCGCTATGACGCGCTGACCCGCGTTCTGGGACAGGGGGCAGAGATCCCCGCCGTGGGGGGCGTGATCCGTCCGGGCCTGCTGCTGGATTTGAGGGCTTCATCATGACGATCAAGCTGGGTGTGCCCTCCAAGGGGCGCCTGATGGAAAAGACCTTCGAATGGTTCGCCACGCGTGGCATCACCCTGTCTCGCAGCGCCTCGGAACGGGAATACGCCGGCGCGGTCGGGGGCATCGACAATGTCGAACTGGTGCTTTTGTCGGCGGGAGAGATTCCGCGCGAACTGGCTGCGGGACGCATCCACCTGGGTGTGACCGGGACGGATCTTGTGCGTGAGAAGCTGGGCCAATGGGACCAGCAGGTGCAGGAACTGGCCGAACTGGGCTTCGGCCATGCCGATCTGATCATTGCGGTGCCAGCCGCCTGGATCGATGTGGATACACTTGACGATCTTGACGCTGCCGCCGCTGCCTTTCGCAAGAGACGCGGGTTCCGCATGCGGATCGCTACCAAGTACCATCGTCTTGTCCGTGATTTCCTGCGCAATGCGGGTGTCGCAGACTATGCTTTGGTCGATAGCCAGGGCGCCACCGAAGGCACGGTGAAATTCGAAACCGCCGAAGCGGTAGCCGACATCACCTCGACAGGCGAGACGCTGCGGGCAAATCACCTCAAGATGTTGCGCGACGGGGTGATCCTGCGCTCGCAGGCAACGCTTTATCGAAGCCGCACGGCCGACATGGACGATGCGGATCGCGAGACGCTCAAGCACCTGTGCCGGATGATCGAAGTGGACTGATCCCGCCTACAACCGGCGCGGATCGAATGTTTCGGGTTTGGTGCGTCCGGCGCGCAGTTTCAGCGCAAGACCCAGCGCCACGCCGACCCCGATGGCGACGGTCAGATCGACCAGCACGGTCAGGGCCATGGTCAGAAGCAAAAGCACCCGATCCGAAGGGCGTTCGCGCATCCAAGCGCCCCACTTGTGCGGCTCTGCCATGTTCCAGGCGGTCAGGATCAATAATCCGGCCATAGCAGGCATTGCCAGCTGTCCGGTTGGGCCAGCGGCCAGGATCATCATCGCAAGTATCGCGACGGCGTGGATCATGCCTGCGACGGGCGTCTGCCCGCCCGCGCGCACATTGGTCGCCGTGCGGGCAATCGCCCCGGTTGCGGGCAACCCGCCAAAGGCCGCAGAGGCCAGGTTCGCCGCGCCTTGCGCGACCACTTCGGCATTGGGCTTGTGCCGCCCGCCGGTCATGCGGTCGGCCACCACCGCCGACAGCAGGGATTCGATACCGGCCAGGAAGGCGATCACCAGCGCCGAGGGCAGAACCTCGATCATCCGGTCCAGCGACAGATCGGGCATCGCAGGCAGCGGCAGACTGCGTGGCAATGCGCCAAAGCGGGCCTCGATCGTCTCGACCGGCAGGGAGAGCAATACCGCTGTGCCCGATGTCAGGGCCAGCGCCACGATCAAGCCTGGCAGGCGCGGCGCTGCGCGGCGGAACAGCACGATCAGCATCATCGTGGCAATGCCCACCCCAAAGGCCGCGATGCTGAACGTGTCCCGCGCGGACCAGAGGGCCGGGATCTTGTGCAGCAGTTCCGCCGGTTCGTTCGCCAGCGAAAGCCCCAGCAGATCCTTGATCTGGCTGGCCGCGATCAACACTGCGATCCCTATGGTGAAACCGTTTACCACGGCCTCAGGGACATGGGCGATCAGGCTGCCTGCGCGCAACCAGCCCGCGACCAGCAGGATCACCCCCGCCATCGCTGTGGCCAGAACCAGACCGTCATAGCCGTGCTGCGCGATCACGCCCGCTACCACGACGATGAAGGCCCCGGTCGGCCCGCCGATCTGCACGGTGCTGCCGCCGAGGGCTGAAATCAGGAAACCCGCGACGATGGCGGTGATCAGCCCCTGCGCTGGTGTGGCGCCAGAGGCGATGGCGATGGCCAGCGAAAGCGGCAAAGCCACCATGGCCACGGTAATACCTGCGAAGAAATCGGCCCCTAGGGTCGCTTTCGAGTAGGTCGAAAGACTGGTCAGCAGCTGCGGGCGGAGCATTCTGTCATGTCCTGAAGGATGCTTGCAGAATGCGTCCGGCCTTGGACCGTTTCAAGCGTGTTGTCAGCGACTTGCGAAAAATCTTTCGGCAATCCTGACGTGTTGCAGGTCACAGAACGCCTAGGTCTGCCAGTGCTGCGCTCAGTTCCGATGGCAACGCTTGCTCGTCGGCGCGACCCTTTGGCAGATCGGCGGGCGCGTCCTTGGCGGGAAGGTAACGCCACCCCTGGAACGGCCGCTTGAGGGCCTGTGTCGTTCGGATCAGTTCGGGGTCCAGCACGATAGCACAGCGGCGGATGCCATCGCCGCCTGTCACCTCGTCCAATCGGAGGATCCGCTGGCGGCACATGAGCACGCCCTTGATCACCCAGTAAATCGACCCGCCGTCCAGGATTTCGGCTTCGCGCTTTGGCCACATCCGGGTGACATGACGCGGCAACCCGTCCGGGCCCTTGGCCCTGGCGCTGGCCTGCCATGCGGCCAGGTCCTCGACCCCTTCGGTGCCGACAGACAGCTTGATCAGATGCAGAGCTTCCGGCATGTCATTTTCCCCAGTGGTTGTGGATCATAGCCGCGCAAGCCCCGATATCAAGGGCCGTTGACGTGCTGATTTGCACGTCTGTGCCGTTGACCCGGACCTGTCTGCGGCCTATCCTTCAAGGCCTTCCGCAAGCCGCCGCGCCGTCGCGAACGGCAGGCCTGCACCCCATCTGCCCGCCGATCCGAGGACCCTGCCATGACCCGTTTTGCCGCCCCCATTTCAGAACAGATCTGGGACATGAAATACCGGTTCAAACAGGCCGATGGCACGCCGATCGACCGCTCGGTCGAAGATACCTGGCGGCGCATCGCGAGGTCGCTGGCACAGGTGGAACAGGACAGCGCCGCATGGGAAGACAAGTTCTACGCGGCGCTTGAAGATTTCAAGTACCTGCCCGCCGGGCGCATCACGGCAGGGGCCGGCACAGGGCGCCGGGTCACGCTGTTCAATTGCTTCGTCATGGGCACGATACCCGACAGCATGGCGGGCATCTTCGACATGCTGAAAGAGGCCGCGCTGACCATGCAGCAGGGCGGTGGGATCGGTTATGACTTTTCGACCATCCGGCCGCGCGGCGCAGATGTTCTGGGCGTGGCGGCCGATGCCTCGGGTCCGCTGTCCTTCATGGATGTCTGGGATGCGATGTGCCGCACGATCATGTCGGCAGGATCGCGCCGCGGCGCGATGATGGCGACGATGCGCTGCGATCATCCCGATATCGAGGCATTCATCACCGCGAAATCCGACGCGGCACGGCTGCGCATGTTCAACCTGTCCGTTCTGGTCACCGATCCCTTCATGGAGGCCGTCAAGGCCGATGCGCCCTGGGATCTGCAATTCGACGGCAAGGTCTATCATACGGTGCAGGCGCGCGATCTGTGGAACAAGATCATGAAAAGCACCTATGATTTTGCAGAACCCGGTGTGATCTTCATCGATCGGATCAACGCGGCCAATAACCTGAACTATGTCGAAACCATCGCCGCCACCAATCCATGCGGCGAACAGCCCTTGCCGCCCTATGGCGCCTGTCTGCTGGGTTCCATCAATATGGCCCGGCTGGTCAGCGACCCATTTGGCAAGAAGGCACGTCTCGACCCCAAGGCCCTGACCGATCTTGTCGCTGTTGCCGTGCGGATGATGGATAACGTGGTCGATGCCAGCCGTTTCCCGCTGGATGCGCAGGCACAGGAAGCGCAGGCCAAGCGCCGGATCGGACTGGGTGTGACCGGACTGGCGGACGCGCTTCTGATGGTTGGCCTGCGCTATGGCAGCAAGGAAGCCGCGCGTCAGACTGAGGAATGGTTGCACGCGATCGCCCGCGCCGCCTATCTGGCCTCGGTCGATCTGGCCAAGGAAAAGGGCGCGTTCCCCTTGTTCGACGCCGAGAAGTTCCTGGCGTCCGGCAATATGCAGACGATGGATGACGACGTGCGCGAGGCGATCCGCGCTCACGGCATTCGCAACGCGCTTCTGACCTCGATCGCGCCCACCGGCACGATCAGCCTTTACGCCGGCAATGTGTCATCTGGGATCGAGCCCGTCTTCGCCTATGCCTATACCCGCAAGGTCCTGCAAAAGGACGGCAGTCGCACGGAAGAGGAAGTCGTCGATTACGCGGTCCAGATGTGGCGCGAGAAATTTGGCGATGCCGAACTGCCGGACTATTTCGTGAATGCCCAGACCCTTGCCCCGCTGGATCATGTGCGCATGCAGGCGGCAGCGCAGAAATGGGTCGACAGCTCGATCTCCAAGACGATCAACTGCCCCGAGGATATCAGCTTTGACGATTTCAAGGAGGTGTACATGGCCGCCTATGAAAGCGGCTGCAAGGGTTGCACCACCTACCGTCCGAATGATGTGACCGGTTCTGTCCTCAGCGTGTCCGAAACGACCGAGAAGGCGCCCGAAGCCGATCAGGGCGCGGATGTCATCTACATGTCCGAACCCCTGGACCGTCCACAGGCCCTTGAGGGCAATACCTACAAGCTGAAGTGGCCCGACAGCGAACATGCGATCTACCTGACGGTCAACGACATCATCATCAATGGCCACCGCCGTCCCTTCGAGGTTTTCATCAACTCCAAGAACATGGAACACTTCGCCTGGACCGTGGCGCTGACACGAATGATTTCGGCAGTGTTCCGGCGTGGTGGTGATGTGTCCTTTGTCGTAGAGGAGCTGAAAGCCGTGTTCGATCCGCGTGGTGGGGCCTGGATGGGGGGCAAATATATCCCCTCGATCCTGGCGGCCATCGGCGGGGTGATTGAACGGCATATGATCTCGATCGGTTTCATCGCGGGCGAGGGGATGGGGCTGAAGGCCGATCCGCAGGCCAAGGTCGTGGGGCTTGATGCGCCACGCGGCAAGGCCTGCCCGTCCTGCGGGCAATACGAGATGCGGATGGTCGAAGGCTGCATGACCTGTGCCAGCTGCGGCCATTCAAAATGCGGCTAGGATGCTTGTCTGACCGCCCATACAGCTAGCCTGATGCGCCGGTGGCGGCGCGTTTCACGCTCAGCGGAGAGATGCGATGGTGTCGCGCTATACTTGGTACCTGCAAGAAGTCCTCAAGAAGGTCTGGGTGCGCGTGGTGGGCTTTGCGCTTCTGGCCGTTGTCTCGGTAGGGTTGGCGCGCGTGCTGTCGCCCTACCTTGGCGAGGATTTGGCCATCAGGGCCGGCGCCGACGCGGTCGAGCAGCTATTGGGCGTTCTGACGTCATCCATGCTGGCCGTCACGACCTTTTCGCTGTCTATCGCCGTTTCAGCCTTTGCCGCCGCGGCAAGCACGGCGACTCCCCGGGCTGCCGTGCTGCTGCAGGAAGATAGGACAACGCAGAATGTGCTGGCGACCTTCCTTGGGGCCTTTCTCTTCGGGCTTGTCGGTCTGGTCGCGCTGAATGCCGACCTTTACGATGCGGCCGGTCGTGTCGTGATATTTCTGTTCACCATCGTGGTGATAGGCTTTGTCGTCCTGGCGCTGTTTCGCTGGATCGGACACCTGATGCAGTTCGGGCGGATGGGCGATACGTTGGACAGGGTCGAAGCGGCGACGGCCGCAGCGCTGGAACTGCGCCTGTCCGATCCATATATGGGAGGCCGGGTTCTGACCGGAGATCCTGATCGCGGTATGTACGGGATCGATGCGAAAGCGACCGGTTATGTGCAGCATGTGGACATGCAGGCACTGGAGGACTGCGTGGCAGGCAGCGAAAGACAGCTTTACCTGCGCTGTCTGCCCGGCAGTTTCGTGGTGATGGGAACGCCCTTGGCCCGGATAAGCGGCGACAGGCCGGACTCGGCGCTATCTGACGGTATCTGCAGGGCGATCACCATCGGCACGCGGCGCACCTTCGAGGCCGATCCCCGTTTCGGTCTGATCGTTCTGGCCGAAATCGCATCGCGGGCCTTGTCACCTGCAGTCAATGATCCGGGCACCGCCATCGATGTTCTGGGCCGCTTCGTGCGCATCCTGTCGCTTTGGCGCGACAGGGCCGAGCCGGATATCCGCCATCCCAACGTCTTTGTGCATCCCATCATACCGCAGGAGGCCGTGACCGACGCCTTTCGCCCCCTGATGCGTGACGGCGCAGCCCTGGTCGAGGTGCAGGTCCGATTGCAAAAGGCGCTGACATCCCTTCACGAAGTGGCGCCAGATACCTTCGGGCAAGCCGCCACCGATATGGCAAGGGACGCCTTGTCGCGCGCCGAAGCCGCGGGGCTTGCCCCTTGCGATCTGGCCGATGTTCGCGCCGCGGCCTTGTTGGCGCGGACGCCTTCCGAACCTCCGGTGGATGCCCGGGGCTGACTGCGCACCTGCGCAACGCTCGGACACATGTAAATTTTTGAATATACAACCCTGGGGTGATTGAAAGGGCAGGGGATTCGTGTCCAACTAAAGTTGGGAGAGGAAACGCGCTTTCATATCAGGGGGTGGAAAGATGACACTTTCATCGCTCGCAAGATTGACGGCCGTAACAAGTGCCTTGGCGTTCGCATCGGTTGCTTATGCGCAGGACAAGGAAATCGGGGCAGGACTCTACGCCGATTATTGCGCTGTATGTCACGGCGCGGCCGGCAAGGGGGATGGCGACATGGCCAATGTCCTTACGATACCTTCGCCAAACCTTACCCTGCTGTCGAAAGCGAATGACGGGGTGTTCCCGATGCTGCAGGTCATCCACATCATCGACGGGCGCACGGGGGTGCGCGCCCATGGCGGTGCTATGCCGCTCTTCGGCAATATGTTCTCTGAACAAAGTGTCGCCGGACCGGATGACTACGGCAGTGTCCTCGAGACACGCGGTCGCGTGCTGTCACTGGCTATGTACCTGGAGTCGATCCAGCAATAAGCCAAGGCATCAGCCGGAGCAGCACATCTTGTGTTGCTCCGGTTGAAAGCGAACTCAGGTGATCGCTTCCAGCCTTTCCTTTGAAAGGTCACCCGGAACGATGGTGATGGGGACAGCCAGCGATCCGGCGCTGCGCGTCAACTGCGTGACAAGCGGCCCCGGGCCTTTCTTGTCGGTTCCCGCGCCCAGCACCAACACGCCGATCTCCTTGTCCTCGCTTATCTGGGCGAGGATCTCGGTCACTGGCTCTCCCTCGCGGATGACCAGTTCCGGATCAACGCCCTGCTTGTCGCGCATCCACTTGGCGAAGACCTCGAAATGCGCATGGATCCGCTCGCGCGCCTCCTCGCGCATGATGTCGCCCACGCCGATCCAGTGATTGAACTCTTCTGGCGGGATCACTGACAGGATCTCGACCCCGCCGCCCGTCCGCGCCGCGCGCATGGCCGCAAAGCGCATTGCGTTCAGGCATTCCCGGCTGTCATCCAGCACCACCAGAAACTTTCGCATCGTGCAATCTCCCTTGGGCGCGATCATGGCGGATGGCATTGATCCGCGCAACTGCCAGCACAAGCGCCGCCAGTTTCTTCTTGCTGAAAATATCCCCGCGCGGAGCGCATCCCGCCCTTGCCGCCGGCGGGCCCTTTGTGGCTTAGCCCGCGCTTGCGGCCCAGGCCCAGTAGAGGTCGCGCGCGCGGCTCGTGATCGGACCTACTGGATAACGGGTGTCGTCGAAGGCCGTCACGGGTGTGATCTTGCTCATGTTGCCGGTCAGGAACACTTCGTCGGCGGCGTGGAAGTCCTCGAAGCTCAGCACCGTTTCGCGCACCTCTATCCCGTCTGCGCGCAGATTGGCGATATGGCGCGACCGCGTGATGCCCGCCAAGAAGGTGCCATTCGCGACAGGTGTAAAGACGACGCCATCCTTGACCATGAACACATTGGCGGTCGCCGTTTCGGCCACATTACCCAACGCATCGGCGACCAGTGCATTGCCGAAGCCCTTCGCGCGCGCCTCGGCCAGCATGCGCGCATTGTTGGGATATAGGCACCCCGCCTTGGCGTTCACGACGGCATCTTCCAGTACCGGGCGGCGGAAGCGCGTACGCGTGAGCGTCGTCGAAGCCCCCTCCGGGGGCATCGGAATTTCCTCAAGGCAGATCGCAAACCCGGTGCCGTTCGGTGACGGCACGATCGCCGTGGGATCCCCATCGATGGCCCAATACATGGGCCGGATATAGACCGCCGCGTCGCGTGGATAGAGGGACAAACCCTCGCGGACGATGCCGACCATCTCCTGCGTCGCTACTGTCGGCGTGACCATCAACGCCTCGGCCGAGCGGTTGACGCGGGCGCAATGCGCTTCGAGATCGGGCGCCATGCCATTGACGTAGCGCGCCCCGTCGAACACGGTGCTGCCCAGCCAGCTGCCATGGTCGGCAGCCCGCATGATCGGCAGATCGCCCGCATGCCAGGAGCCATTGAAATAGGTGCGGATATTCGTGCCGGTCGCCATGCTGATTTCCTTTCAGTGCCCTGGCGACTTTAGCACCGGGTCCGGCGCAGTAAAGCCGCGCTGCCCTTCGCCAGAGGTTCGTCATCCGACCTCAGAAAAGCGCCTCGTCATAGATACGCTGCCCGTCGATCATAAGACCCTTGATCGCGCCATAGCCGGCGCGGTCAAGCGCCAGGATCACCCCCATCCGGCCATCGCGGTTTATCCCTTCCAGTTCAAGGGCGCGATCCTTCGGGGCAAAATAGCGGTCGATCGGAAAGGACAGGATGATCTCGCTATCAAGTGCGTATTCAAAGACCCCGCGCAACACTGGCACCGGGCTGTCCGGCGGGGCCGCAAGCAAGTTTTCGGCCTGCCAGTACCCGTCGGGACCAGGCCCCAGCACCACATAGACCGGCATGCCGGGTTCCAGCTGTGGATCAACCTTCACGCGCGCAGGGTCGATCCGGGTGATCGAGAGGTTCAGGATCGTGTAGTGTCCGCGGAAAAGGTCGCGCGGATCGATCGCGCCTGTTTCCAGAACGACCTCTGTACCGTCGCGCAGAAGGGCTGCGCGATCGGTGACCATCTTTGCCAAGGCCGCCGTCTGGACCAGCGCGACAGTGATGATCGCGGCCACAAGCCAGCGGCGGGTCAGGGGGCGTGCCTTGCTCATGATCGGCCCTTTCCCTTGGGGTCCAGCCGCGTGGCCACCCAGGCCCCACCCAGCAGGATCAGCCCCGCACCCAGGTAAAAGCCGCTGGTTCCGATCATGCTGCCCACGGTTTCACCATAGATAAGCAGCAGTGCAAGGATGAAACCGGCCATGCCGATGCCGCGCAGGCTGCGCAGATCCAGCCGCCACCCCATGCGCGTGATCCAGATGAAGGGCGCAAGCAGCATGGCCTCGGACAAGAGCGGTATCTTCGCCAGGTTATGTACGACCAGAAGGATGACCCCGAGTACCGCACAAGCGACAAGATCATAAGCCAGTGACCACGCCCGGACCTTTGCCAGCAGCGCCAGCACTAACGAAGGCGCGAGCAGCATGCACAGCAACGAAAAAAGCGCGCCCCGCGTCATGTCTTCACCTGACCATGGCAAGTTATAAGACAGATGCGACAGCGTCAGATAGAAGACGCAGGAACCAAGAACCATTGCGGCATAGGCCAGAACCGGCGCTTCGAATCCATGAAGAAACCGTCGCCCGGAAAAAGAGGCAAGCAAACCCGACATCACGCTGACCGTCGCTGCCAGCAGCATCAGGGCCGCGGCATGAGGTGATTGCACTGTCGCGAGCGCGCTCAGCAGCCACAGGCAAAGCGCCAGCACACTTAGATGGCCTGCCAGCCTGCTGCGCTGCCACCAGGCAAGTGCAGCCCCTGCCATCCAGAAAAGCAGATAGGGCAGGTTCAGATCATGGGTCTGGGCCGAAACGCTTATCTGCATCCAGTGCCACAGCGCGAAAAGCCCTATGGTCAGCGCAAGTGTCATGACACCACGCGTCAGCGCCGCTGCCAAGAGGCAGCCCATCCCCCACAGCCAGACCGCATCCGCGGCATTTCCCTGAATGTGATAGATCTGGCTGACCAGCATGATACCGGCCCCGAAGATCCCGCACCCCAGCAGCATCAGGCCCTCGTGCCACCAGTGAAGGTCGCGCAAGCCGGCCCATAGGGCTGCGCCCCAGGCCACCCACAGCGTCGCAATCACCAGTGCAAGCCTGAGCAGGCGGGCCATCTCCTCCCAGTTTGCGGCAACAAAGGTCATGGCCGCGAAGCACAGGCAAATGATCCCCGCCGTGATGATGAAAGCGTTGAAACTGTAGCGGACCTTGCCCTGCTCCAGGTCATCCTGCAGACGTCGCGCCGTTGCAGGGTCCAACAGTCCCCGGCTGCGCCAGCTTTCCAGCGCCTCCGTGATGACCGCGCGCTTGCTTTTGATATGCATGCAACCCTATGTCCTGAAGGCGGTCTTGCTCCCATCCTGCACCGGCGGTGCCATCTTGGTAAAGATGCAAGAGGTGGGCGCGCAGACTATGACGCAAGCTGCTCACGCTCTGTCAAAAAAAATACACCCGACCCAAGGGACATGGGCCGGGTGTCGGATGCTTGAAAAAATACTCGTTCAAAAAGATAGTCCAAGGCACCCCTTAAAGAGGCGATACGCCTTACCAGGAAAACATGTCACGGGCGCGGTGCAAAGCCCCGGCCTGACTCGTACGCAAGTCAGGGTTAACCAGGCCAGGTGTCTTTTTCATGACGTTACTGGTCCGATTTTCCGGCGTTCTGGGCTGCTGTCGTAGCCCTGACAGGTTCAGCGTGCCTCGGCCAGCAGGGCATTCAGATCTAGCCGCTTGTTGAACATAGCCAGTTGACCATCGCTGTCGCGCGGCCAGTCCTCGGGCGCGCGGTCACGATAGATTTCGATGCCATTGCCATCGGGGTCGCGGAAATAGATCGCCTCGGACACACCATGATCCGCCGCACCCTCGATCTCGACCCCGGCGGTGATCGCCTGTCGCAGGGCCGCCCCCAAGGCGGCGCGATCGGGGTACAGAAATGCAGTGTGGTAGAGCCCGGTGTGCCCGTGCGGGGCAGGGATGCCGCCGAGGCTTTCCCAGGTATTCAGCCCGATGTGGTGATGATAGCCACCCGCCGATAGAAAAGCGGCCTGGTCGCCATAACGCTGTTCGAGGGTGAACCCCATGACATCGCGATAGAAGTCTATTGCGCGTTCCAGGTTCGACACCTTGAGGTGGACATGTCCGATGCGGGTCTTCGGATGCGTGGCATACTGAGTCATGGCGGGTTCTCCTTTGCAGGCAATATGCGCCTTGCGCGCCCGCCCGTTAAGTGCCGGGACTGCACCGCCCCTGTGCGGCGATGCAGATAACGCAGATCCCAAGCCATCGTGATTTGAGGATCGTATCTTGGCCGTATTTAAGGCCTGACAGGCAAGATGAATGCGGCAACAGATCCGCAAGGAGGCAGCAAGATGAACCGTTTGACGCGACGCACCCTGATGACGGCAGGGGCAGCCACCCTGCTGGCGGGGCGTGCGTGGGCCGCACAGGATCCGCAGTCACGCCCCGACGGGCAGGGGGTGCGAAACAACCTGTCCTCGTTTCGGATGATCCGATGGCAGGACCATTTCGAGACGCTGCAGAACGGCGTCATCCTTGCGGATACCCGCTCGCGCGCGGTGCATTTCTGGTCGGAGGATGAAAGCATCTACCGCCTTTACCCCAGTTCAGTGCCGGCCAGCGATGACCTGACGCGCCTTGGGTACACGCGGATCGTGCGCAAGCGAGAGGGGCCGACATGGACACCAACCCCTTCCATGCGTGAACGAGATCCCAGCCTGCCACTGACCGTGGCGGCGGGGCCGGAAAATCCGCTGGGCACCCATGCGCTCTATCTCGACTGGCAGTATTACCTGATCCACGGCACCCATGACACGCGCAAGATCGGGCGTGCCTCCTCGGACGGATGCATCGGGCTTTACAACGAGCACATCGAAGAGCTGTTTGCCCTGGCCCGGATTGGAACACAGGTGCGGCTGATCTGAACCAAGCGGGGGGCGATCCTTGAGTTTGTGTAGCTCAACCCTGATGGATATAGGTGCCAGGAGCATCGCATAGGACAGGATATCCCTTGGCTTGCGCCCCCATAGGCGGCGGCGAGACGAGTGGTCCGCTGGCTTTCGCCAGCCAGCATGTCCATTCCTGCCACCACGAACCCGGCTGCGGTGCATGCCCCTTGATCCATGAATCAGGACCCATGTAGCGCGCCCCCGCACGACGGTGACTGATGCGGTAATGGCGACCCTTGTGGCCCGGTTCACTGAGGATCCCGCCATTATGCCCGCCCTTGGTGAGAACAAAGGTCAGGTCATTGTCAGTGAACAATTGCGTTTTGTAGACCGACCGCCAAGGCGCGATATGGTCGCTTTCGGTCGCCACGACGAACATCGGCGCAGTAATGTCCTTGAGAGCGATCACGCGGCCTTCAACCGCGAAACGCCCTGCGCTGATCCGGTTTTCAAGGAATATCCCGCGCAGATATTCCGAATGCATCCGGGCTGGCATACGTGTCGTGTCACCGTTCCAGACCGTGATATCCGACGGCAGATCCTCGATCCCGAGGAAATAGCGCCGTACCGCACGGGTATAGATCAGGTCTTCTGCACGGATCGCGGCAAAGGTGCGTGCCATCTGCGGCCGGTCAAGATAGCCCTGTTCCCACATCATGTCTTCAAGGAATGCAACCTGGCTTTCATCAAGAAAGAGCAACAGTTCACCCGCTTCGACAAAATCGACCTGCGCGGCCATCAGCGTAACCGAAGCCAACCGGTCATCGCCATCGCGTGCCATGCTGGCCGCCGCGATTGCAAGCATGGTGCCGCCGAGGCAGTAGCCGTTCGCATGTACCTTTTGCCCCGGCACGATGGCGTTGATCGCATCCAGTGCCGCCAGAACGCCGCGCTTGCGATAGTCCTCCAGCGACAGGTCGGCCTGATCGGCTGTCGGATTGCACCATGATATGCAAAAAACCGTGAATCCCTGCGCAACGAGGTAGCGGATCAGCGAATTCTCGGGCGAAAGATCAAGAATGTAGTATTTCATGATCCAGGCAGGCACGATGAGCACCGGTTCTGGATGCACCTCATCGGTTTGTGGGCTGTACTGGATCAACTCCATGATGTCGTTGCGATAAACGACCTTTCCGGGTGTGCAGGCCAGGTGGCGGCCCAGTGCATAGTCCTCGGGGATGGGGCGTTTGGCTTGTGTCAGCGTCTGCACCATGTCAGCGGCAAGATGCGCCGCACCTTCGGCAAGGTTCCGGCCACGGGTCTCGACCGTCTTTTCGATGATTTCGGGGTTCAGCAAAGGAAAGTTCGAGGGCGCGACCGTATCCAGCATCTGCCGCATCATGAAGCCTGTGCGTTCCGCGCTTTTGTGGCGCAGGCCGCGCAGGTCATCGGTGGCATGGTCCCACCAGTCCTGAATCGCAAGAAAGCCCTGTTGCCATTGGCTAAACGGCGGCTTGGCCCAATTGGGATGGGTCCAGCGCGTGTCATTGGGGTTTGGAGAAAAGGGCGGCTCGTCCGCTTGGCCCATCATCGCCAAAGCACTGTGCTGCATCAGCCTTAGGCTGTTCCGCTGGGCCTTCTCGATCAGTTCCAACTGCCGCCCCGGCGCGCGGGCCATATGCAGCCACCAATCAGTCCAGGCGTCAGCAACCGCATGTGGCGAGACGCCGCCCGTGACATGCGCCATGGCTGCCATGACACTGCGATCAAGGTTCTGATGCGGGTGCAAGGGGCGGTCATCCTGCGTGGGCCTGACGGGTGCTGTGTGCATGACCATGGGAAGCCGAACATTTTTTGATGCTGTGGCCTCACGGTCTTTACGCGTCTTGGTCCTTGTAGTTGCCGGTTTCGCGCCTCGGTTAGCCATTTGATCCCCCTTGCCGAAACCAAATTAAAGCAGACAGGGCTCTTTCGGGCATTGACCTGAGTCAAGCATCGGGCGCTTGACCGGCATTCCGCAAGGTCCGCCGCAACCGGCGCGACAACGTCGTGAACATCAGGGATTGCAGCAGCGCCAGCGCTGACAACAGCGCACCGAGCAGGCCGCCAAAGACGAACCAGACCTCATCGGCCACCCGCATCGTCAGTCGCACCACGCGGCTTTTGCCCAGTATTTCAAATGCACCCACCATCCGGGGGCCGAGCGCGTCCGAGGCGCGGGCCATCCGCGACAAGTCGACCGGATCGTCAACATATTTCATCAGGTGAAGGGCATCGAGTGTCGACGTGTTCCTGACCATGCGACCCGCATCACCGACAATTAGGGCGGCGGGCCGCATCACGTCAGGGCGCAACAGCCGGTCCAGATCGTCGAGCTTGCGCACCTGACCGATCCCGCTCCAATCCACGCCTTCGCGGAAAACGCGCACCAGTGGCCGGGTCATGGCATCGGGCAAGCGGTTCATGGATTTGGCCATTTTGCCCAATCCGGCACCGGCCTTGATGGTCAGGCTGCTGCCACCCGACCACAGCGCCAGCGTCACGGCCGTCAGCCCGATGAGCGACAGGATCACATCGACCTCATCCACATCGCGTCCCGCGATGTAGTCAAGCCCGCCCCGGGTGACGCCGGCCAGATCGCCGGCAGGCGAAAGATCGACCGGGGCACGACACATCAGGACAAGCGTCAAATCGCAACTCGTGGCATCGCGGATGCATTGCAAACACTTACCCGCGCCGTTCCAGAATCCGCTGTCCGCCTCCCATGCCGCGTCGCGCCGCGCCGTTAGATCAGCTGGCAGGGAAATGAGGCGATCCGCTGCGACGGCCTCGACCGCTTCGATCGCCAACCAGTTTCGTGGCTCCTCGATCAGCAAGGCGTCAAGCCTGGTCGCGACGGCCTCGGATGTTGCTTGAACGGCAAGCGCACGCTCTGTCGCCGCCGCGATTCCGGCGGTACTGCGTTCGACGAAGGCTGCGCCGACGGGTGCCTGCGCCAGGGCCTTCAGGTTGGCAGCCGCCAGCACAAGCGATGCGATCATCAGGCCCGTCAACGCCAGCCTTGCCAGATTGCGGATCGATCCGCCGCCCATCAGCTGCGGATCATACCAACGATCTCATAGGTCTTTTGCAGGATTGGACTGGCGATCGCACGGGCGCGGGCGGCCCCTTCTCCCAGAATACGATCGATTTCAGCGGGGTCCTGCATCAGCCTGGCCATTTCCGACGAAATCGGCGACAACTTGGCCACCGCCAGATCGGCCAGCATCGGCTTGAACTCGGAAAATTGCTTGCCCCCGACCTGCTGGAGCACCGAGTCCACCGTGCTGTCGGACAGCGCGGCATAGATGTTCACCAGGTTACGCGCATCCGGGCGACCCTCCAGCCCTGCAGCCTCAGACGGCAGAGCCTCGGGATCGGTCTTGGCTTTGCGGATCTTCTTGGCGATCGTGTCGGCATCGTCGGTCATGTTGATGCGGCTGGCGTCGGAAGGATCGGATTTCGACATTTTCTTGGACCCGTCCCGCAGGCTCATGACGCGGGTAGCGGCCCCTTCGATCACCGGTTCCGTGATGGGAAAGAAATCGACACCATAATCATGGTTGAACTTTGCCGCCACATCGCGCGTCAGTTCAAGATGCTGCTTCTGATCCTCGCCCACAGGTACATGGGTCGCATGATACAGAAGGATGTCGGCGGCCATCAGGGCAGGATAGGCAAATAGCCCGAGCGAGGCGTTTTCGGCATTCTTGCCCGCCTTGTCCTTCCACTGGGTCATCCGACCCATCCAGCCCATCCGCGCCACGCAGTTGAAGATCCAGGCCAGCTGCGCGTGTTCGGGCACCTGGCTCTGGTTGAAAAGAATGGACTTTGCCGGGTCCAGACCAGCAGCAATATAACCTGCTGTCAGTTCGCGGGTCTGACGACGCAACGCGGCCGGATCTTGCCAGACGGTGATGGCATGCAGGTCGACCACGCAATAGATCGTCGGCGTGCCGCTGTCCTGCATCTGAACGAAGCGCTTGATCGCGCCCAGGTAATTGCCAAGGGTCAGCCCGCCCGAGGGTTGGATCCCCGAGAAGACGCGCGGGGTGAAGGCCGCGTTCGGGTTGGATTGCGTGTGGACCGCATCCGCCATGATGACATCTCCGTCTGGATTTATGGGTGCGGCTGGCTTACCCATGCCCCAGTGCCCCGTCAAGCAAAGGTCCGTCATGCAGCCACAACGCCAGAACCAGGGCGGTTTCCATACAGGTCCTGTCAACCCGCTGCCGCGCGTGGTGATCGCGCTCTTCGCCGTCGTCATGGGGATCGAGGCCCTGTTCAGCCTTGGCGCGCAGGGAATCATCGGCGGGCCACAAGCCATCGGCTGGCGGCTGGGCGCGATCCAGGGATATGCGTTCTCAGCCGAGATATTCCAGTGGATGCTGGCGAATGGCCGTTGGCCGGGTGAGCATCTGGCGCGTTTCGTGACCTATCCCTTCATTCATGGCAATTTCACCCATGCGCTGTTTGCCGGTGTGATGTTGCTGGCGCTGGGCAAATTCGTGGGCGAGGTGTTTCGCGGCTGGGCTGTCCTTGCGGTATTCTTCGGTGCCTCTATCGGTGGGGCTGCGGTCTATGGTCTGCTGGCCGCTTCACCCATTCCGCTGCTTGGTGCCTTTCCGGGGGTCTATGGCCTGATCGGTGCGTTTACCTATCTGCTGTGGCTCAAGCTGGGCCAGGAGGGCGGGCCGCAGATTCGCGCCTTCACGCTGATCGCCTTCCTGATGGGGATCCAGCTTGTCTTCGGCATCCTGTTCGGCGGCAGCCGTGACTGGATCGCGGACCTGTCGGGTTTCGTCTTCGGTTTCGGGTTGTCCTTCGTCGTCAGCCCTGGCGGGTTCGCGCGGCTGCGGGAAAAGCTGCGTCACGACTGATGCGCGCGCGGCACCGTCCGGATGCGCTCCGCGCGGGGATATTTGCAGCAAGAAGAAGCAGAATCGGCTAGACTGGCTGCGGGTAGCTTCGGCGGACCTTGGCCCGACGCGTGCCCGCGGAAGGAGGCGCGCGATGCGATTTGCGGATCGGACGGACGCAGGGCGACAACTGGCCCAGGCTTTGGTCAAACTTGATTTTGACGATCCGGTCGTGCTGGCGCTGCCGCGCGGCGGTGTGCCGGTCGCGATCGAGGTGGCCCAAGCTCTCAAGGCCCCGCTGGACCTTGTGATGGTACGCAAGATCGGGTTGCCGGGACAGCCAGAGGTGGCGCTGGCGGCTGTCGTGGATGGCGCGCGTCCGGATCTTGAGGTGAATGAGGGCATTGCCCGTCACGCAGGTTACAGCCGACTGGAGATCGTCAAACTTGCCGAGCCGGCTCTGGCCGAGATCGCGCGGCGGCGAGCGGTCTACATGGAAGGGCGCGATCACGTCCGCTTAAGCGGGCGCACCGCCATCATCGTGGATGACGGGGTCGCCACCGGGGCCACGGTCCGCGTGGCACTGCGATCCGTCAGACGGCAGAATCCTGCGCGCCTTGTGCTTGCTGTGCCGGTCGCACCGCCTGAGGCATTGGAGGCGCTTGCCCCTTTGGCGGATGATGTGATCTGCCTGCTCCAGCCCTCGCATTTCATGGCGGTTGGCGCGCATTACGCGGCTTTCGACCAAGTTGACGATGACACGGTGATTGCCCTGCTGGCCGCAGCTGCGGGCTGAGGGGTCAGTCGCTTCCGCCACGCTTGAAGGCACGGCGGAATTCGCCCAGCCGGAAGGCGCCGATCAGCTGACCCGTCCCGAAGTAGCTGACCATGCCGATCAGGATCAGCCCCAGCAGCGCAAGATAGCGCCATCCCGCCATCGCGAAGAAGGGCGACATGCCCACCATCGCCAGCCAAAGCACAAGGCCCATGGCGGCGGATGCCGCGACAATCCGCCAGATCCGCTGGTGAAAACGGGTATCGAAGCGGGCGACCTCGCCCATCGGGCGTGTCCCGCGCGCCAGAAGTGCGACCATGACCCAAGCCGCCAGAGTGGTCGCGATGGCGCAGGCAATCCAGCCGATCACGGGGGCCATGCCAATCGCCAAAGCGGCGTTCACCACCATGGCCACGACCGCATAGCGAAAGGGGCTTCGTGTATCCTCTCGCGCGAAATAAAGCGGTTGTAGAATTTTCTGGATCACGAACGCTGGCAGCCCAAGGCCATAGACAGCGACGGCCATGGCGATGGCGGCACTGTCGTCCGAGGTGGTCGCGCCGCGTTCGAACAGGACCGAGACAAGCGGCAGCGGCACGACCATCAGGGCAACGGCGGCGGGAATGGTCAGTGCCAGCGAAACCTCTGCGGCGCGGCTAAGTGCGTTGCGCCCACCAGCCTCGTCATTGGCGGCAAGCCTGCGTGACAGATCCGGCAGAAGCACCACGCCGATAGCGATGCCGACAACACCCAGCGGCAATTGGTAAAGCCTGTCAGCCGCATATAGCCAGCCGACGGCACGGTCGAAATAACTGGCGACCTGCTGCCCGACCAGCAGGTTGACCTGCACGACACCCCCCGCAAGCGCGGCCGGAACAGCAATGCGTACGAGGCGCTGCATCTCGGGCGTCCAGCGCGGGCGGCGCGGCAACAGGGTGAAACCTGCCTGGCGCGCCGCGTACCAGACCAGCGCCAGTTGCGCGACACCGGCAAAGGGAATGCCCCAGATCAGCGCAGTGCCCACATCGATACCCGAGAAGGCGGTAAAGGCGGTGTCAAGACCTGCAAACGCGGCCAGCATCATCGCCGCGATCAGGATCACGTTCAAAAGGACCGGCGCCGCCGCCGCCGCCGCGAAGCGTCCTGTCGCGTTCAGCACCCCGGACAGAAGCGCCGCCAGAGAAACGAACAGGATATAGGGAAAGACGATGCGGCCGAATTCGACGGAAAGCGTGAACTGTTCCTGGCCGGCAAACCCGCTGGCCATGCCGTAGATAAGCCATGGCATGCATAGTTGCGCCACCAGTGTCAGCACGATCAGGACCGACGCAAGACCCGAAAACGCATTTTCGGCAAAGCCCTGCGCATCCTCTCCGGCTTCGTATTTCTTCGAGAACATCGGCACGAAGGCCATGTTGAAAGCGCCTTCGGCAAAGAAGCGGCGGAACATGTTGGGAAGGCGGAAAGCGACTACGAAAGCCTCGTAGGCGGGGCCGGTGCCAAGATAGGCCAGGATCATCGCGTCGCGGACAAAACCCAGAACGCGGCTGGCGAGCGTCCACAGACCCACTGTCATGAAGCCGGCGATCAGGCGGATGGGTTTCATGGCTGGTAGCCTTTCATGCACGTGTCCCCGCAGTATCCCAAGCTATTGCGGGTTGGAAGGGCCCGCCATTCACATCCTGTGCAGACAGCAAAGACAAAAGGCTTTTGCCGCAGCAGGGTAAGGAAGATCTCTACGGTCTGGCAAGGCGCGCCGGGCATCACGAGATGGCGCGTTCCACGCCCTTTTCGATCGCGTCCCGCAGCTTGCGTTCAAGGGCCTTCTGCTTGGACAGGGAATGGAACTTCAATCCGAACATGTCCTTGACGTAGAAGGTATCGACCACCTGCTCGCCATATGTCGCGATCACGGCGCTGGCGATGTACACATTGGCATTGGCAAGCGTGCGGGTCAGGTCGAATAGCAGGCCGGGGCGGTCGCGGGTATCAACCTCGATGATCGTGTAGATTTCGGATCCTTCATTGTCGAAAGTGATGGATGTGGCAACCCGGAAGGCGCGTTCGCGCTTCTTGATCTTGTCGCGACTCTTGATCGCTTCCGTCGTGACCACCTCGCCCTTGAGGGTCTTTCCGATCATCTGGCGCAAGCGGGGCAGGCGGGTCGCGTCATAGGGGCTGCCGCTTTCATCCTGGATCCAGAAGACTGCCGTGGCAAAACCGTCCTTTGATGTATAGGTGCGCGCGTCGACCACGTTCGCCCCCACCAGTGCCAGCGCCCCCGCAAGACGCGAGAAGATGCCCGGGTGATCAGACAAGGCAAAGCAGGCGCGGGTTGCGTCACGGTCCTCATCCGGAACCAGATCGATCCTGATCTCGTCGTCGGGCAGGTCACGCAGCATATTGGCAAAGACCACCTGTGTGCGAGTGTCCAATCCCTGCCAATAGGGCGGGTAATGCCGCCCCAATTCGGTCTTGAGCGTGGCTGCATCCCAACCCTTCAGGGCATCGCGCAGCGCGGACTTCGCCTCGGCCCCGCGGTGCTCACGGTTCAGGTCCTCCAACCCGTGTTCCAGCGCGCGTGTCGTCTCGCGGTGGAGTTGTCGGATCAGCATGGCTTTCCAGTTGTTCCAGGTATTGGGGCCGACCCCGCGAATGTCGCAGACCGTCAGCACCGTCAGCAAATCAAGCCGCTTGCGGGTGCGCACGGCCTTGGCGAAATCACGCAGCGTTCGCGGGTCTGACAGGTCGCGTTTCTGCGCCATGTCAGACATCAGCAGGTGGTATCGCACCAGCCATTCCACCGTTTCGCAATCAGCCTTGTTCAGGCCAAGGCGTGGCGCGACCTTGCGCGCGATCTGCGCTCCCAGAACGGAATGGTCCTCGGCTCGGCCCTTGCCGATGTCATGAAGCAGAAGCGCGATGTAGAGAACCTTGCGGTTTACCCCTGCACGCAGGATGCCCGACGCGACAGGCAGTTCTTCGACAAGCTCGCCGCGTTCGATCTGGGCCAGGTTGCTGATGCATTGGATCGTATGCTCGTCGACCGTATAGCTGTGATACATGTTGAACTGCATCATCGCCACAATGGGTTCGAACTCGGGGATGAAGGCCGCCAGCATCCCCAGCTCGTTCATGCGGCGCAAGGCGCGCTCGGGGTTGCCGTGTTTCAAAAGCAGGTCCATGAAGATCTGCTGCGCCTCGCGGGTAGTGCGCAGATCGTCATCTATCAGGTGCAGGTTCGCAGTCACCAGCCGCATGGCATCCGGGTGGATCAGCATGCCCGTCCGCAAAGCCTCTTCGAACAGGCGCAGCAGGTTCAGCTTGTCTTCGAGAAACTTGGTCTCGTTCTCGATCGCCAGGCGGTTGTGGATGACCTGGTAGCCCGGTTTGACCTTGGGCGAGCGTCGGAAAATCCGCTCGAGCAGGGGGCCTGACTTGACATGCAACGCTTCCAGCTTGGTCAGGAAGATCCGTGTCAGGTCGCCCACCGATGTCGCATGGCGGAAGTAATCCTGCATGAAATGTTCGACGGCCCTGCGCCCGCCCTTATCGACATAGCCCATGCGCTCGGCCACCTGGACCTGCAGGTCAAAGGTCAGCTGGTCGGCAGGACGTCCGGTAATCAGGTGCAGATGGCAGCGGACGGCCCAGAGGAAATTCTCGGCTTTCTGGAAAGTCGCAAATTCCTCGGGGCGGAACATCTTGATCCGTACCAGTTCGGCCGGATTCTGGACACCATGAAGATACTTTGCAATCCAGAACAGAGATTGCAGGTCACGCAGGCCACCTTTGCCTTCTTTCACATTGGGTTCAACCATGTAGCGCTGTCCGCCCTGCTTTTCATGGCGGGTATCCCGTTCCGACAGCTTTGCCTCGATAAATTCCCGCGCCGTGCCCTTGAAAAGTTCGTTCTTCAGGCGACGATCAAGCTGATCGGCAAGGGCTGCGTCACCGGCCAGGTAGCGGTGTTCCAGCAAGGCGGTTCTGATCGTGAAGTCTTCGGCCCCCAGCCGCAGACAATCCTTCATCGTGCGGCTGGCATGGCCTACCTTCAGGCGCAGGTCCCAAAGGATGTAAAGCATGGTCTCTATGACGGCTTCTGCCCAAGGTGAAATCCTCGTCGGGCTGAGAAACAGAAGGTCCACATCGGATTGGGGTGCCATCTCTCCGCGGCCGTAGCCTCCGACGGCGATCATCGCCAGACGTTCGCCATCGGATGCAGAAGGTTGCGGATGCACCAGGCGGATCGCCACATCATGTGCGCTGGCCACGATGCAATCGGTCAGCCAGCAATAGGAACGTGTCGCGGGTCGTGCATCAAAGGGGCGCGCCGCAAAGGCCTCGGCGATCGCGGCGCGTCCTTGCTGCAAGGCCTGCGACAGGATCGGCACGACTGCGGCGCGCATCTGGCCGGGTTCTAGCCCCGCTGTGGCTTTGGCCAGTGCCCGATCAACAGAGGTCGCATCGAAAATCGACGCGGCAGGACAGATCAGATCGTCCGGGGCGTTGCGTGTGTTCAGTGCTGTCGAGGCCGGCGCCGGGTCAGAATCCGGCACCGCCAAAGGTTCTTGGGGCAGGGTCAATCACAACCACCTGTCTGTCGCGGATCTGGGCCACGGCCAGCCCGCGTTCGTTGGTACCATCCGCACGCAGGCGGAATATGCCATTCACGCCCTGAAAGCCAGCGCCTTGGGTCAGGCTGGCCCGGCTCAGCGCATCTGGCCGTCCAGAGCTGATCAGCGCCCCGATGGCGGCAATTCCGTCATAGGCCAACCCGCCGATGGAATGCGGCGCCTCGCCATAGGCAGTCTGGTACCTGTCACGGAAACGCGCCGTCATCGTCGGGTCCGGAATGGCGAACCAGCCGCCCTGAACCCCTGGAAGATCCAGCGTCTGACTGGGCACATCCCAGCGGGTCAGTCCGATGTACTGCGTCACTGCGGGTGAGATACCCGCCTCAGGCATCAGTTGCGTCAAAAGTGGCAGTGCGCCCGCGGTGTTCGCGGTCAGGAATACCGCGTCCGCAGCGCCATTGCGCACCGTGCTGACGATTTGCGGAATGGCCTGCACAACACCGTTCTGCGAGAATTCGTGCCCGACGCTGCCAACCAGCGTACCGCCACTCCGGGCCAGTGCCGTCTCGATAGCCTGACGTCCCGCGCGGCCGTCCACATCCTCGGAATAGACTACGACAACCCGGCCCTTGCCCTGGCGCGCAGCATAGCTGGACAGCCGGTCGGCCGTGTTGTCGAACGTGGGTCCCAGAACGAACAGGTTTCCGCCCGCGATGGACGTATTATTGGTGAAGGCCAGAACATTGACGCCGCTCGAAGCCACGGCAACCGCTGCGGCATTGGCGTTCTCGCCGTAAACCGGGCCCAGGATGATCGCGGCCCCGTCTGCCACGGCCTGAAGCGCAGCCTGCTGCGCGCTGGCGGCAGCGCCAGCCGTGCCATAGACACGCAGATCGATGGCGACATCACCCAGATCTGCGATTGCAAGACGTGCAGCGTTTTCCAGCGACCGGGCCAGAACCTCGTCGCTTGCATTGGCGGAACCGCGCGGAACCAGCAGCGCAACTGGGACTGGTGCAGAGGTGTTGATGGCCGGGCCTGTTCGTCCCGCAGTGGTGTCGATCGGCTCGCATGCGGAAACCGCCCCGACGGCAATAACGGCCATCGCGGCGCGGCGCAAAGGCGCGACCGGCCGCAAACTACGCTGCCAAAACAGCCGAGCGCTTTCGGCCATGCGAAGGACGGGCGTCAGGAATGACTTGCGGCGGGGTGACTTGAACGCAAACATGAAACAGATTTCTCCCTCGACAACAGCGGTGATCTGCGCCACCGGCACTACAATTCATCATAAACACCACGCTGAAGGGGTCCAGCATTGAATCCAAAATCCGTGAAACTGTCACCGGGCCTCTACCTCGTGTCCACGCCGATCGGGTCCGCGCGAGACATCACGTTGCGGGCGTTGGACGTCTTGGCAAGCGCTGATGTGCTGGCGGCCGAAGATACGCGAACCCTGCGCAAGCTTATGGAAATACATGGTATTCCGCTGGGAGATCGTCAGGTTCTGGCCTATCACGACCACAATGGCGCACAGATGCGGCCACGGCTGCTGGAGCAGATGGCCGAGGGGCGAAGCCTTGCCTATGCATCCGAGGCGGGCACCCCCATGGTTGCAGATCCGGGATTCGATCTTGCGCGAGCGGCGCGCGACGCGGGAATTGCGGTGACGGCGGCGCCAGGGCCTTCCGCGGTGATTACCGCGCTGACCATTGGCGGTCTGCCGACGGACAGGTTCTTTTTTGCGGGTTTCCTGCCCAATAGCGCCAGCCAGCGCAAGACCGCCCTGCGCCGTTATGCCGATATTCCCGGAACACTCGTCTTCTACGAATCGCCAAAGCGGATCGCGGCAATGCTACGGGACTGCGCCGAGGTTCTGGGCGCGGACCGCAAGGCAGCGCTGTGCCGCGAATTGACCAAGAAATTCGAAGAGGTGATTTCCGGAACCTTGCAAGACCTCGGCGATGCCTGCGCCGCAAGAAGCCTCAAGGGCGAGATGGTCGTACTTATAGAACGCAAGTCTTCGGAGAATGTTAAGGAATCGGATATAGACCTGATGCTCAAAGAGGCGCTTAAGGGCAAATCAGTGCGCGACGCTGCGGATGAAGTGTCAGCACGAACAGGCATCGCGCGCAGACAGGTCTACCAGATGGCCCTCAAGATGGAGCAAGGTGAATGACCATAAGCGTCAATCCGACAAGGGGCTTGGCGCAGCCGGAACAGCTTGACCTGCCGCTGCAGGTGCCGGGAAACCAGCGCTCGACCCCAGGGCCTGAAGCGGTCAAAGCGGCAGGCCCTTCATCATCGGTGCAATCTGCCCGTCGGAACCGTGGTCGCGTATCGTATCTCTCGGGCCTTGCCGCTGAGGACGTTGTCGAAAAAGCCTATCTGCGCAGAGGCATGGCACTGGTGGCCCGTCGTTGGCGTGGAACGCGCGCGGAAATCGACATGATCTTTGCTGATGGTGCTGCCTTGATCTTTGTCGAAGTAAAGAAAAGCCGCAGTTTCGACACCGCGATCCGGTCGCTTGGCCGTGCCCAATGCGACCGTATTCTGGAGGCGGCCACGGAATTCCTGGGCCGAAGCGACCGTTCGCAATTGACCGAAATGAGGTTCGATCTGGCAACGGTCGACAATACCGGTGCGCTCGACATCCTTGAAAACGCCTTTTCGCTCGAAGGCTGAAACTCGCCTCAAGCGGCGTTGTCGCTCACGTCGCGCGCGTCTTTCCTGCCATTTCGGATTGTCTCGCCGCTTGGGTTGCGCCATGTAAAGGCTCTATCCTCAGGGGAGCCGGACATGAAAATCGCCTTTCAGATGGACCCGATCGGGCCGATCAATATCAATGCCGACAGCACGTTCCGCCTGATGGAGGAAGCCCAGGCCCGCGGTCACGAGCTGTTTTACTACACGCCTGACCGTCTGGCGTATCAGGAGGGTCGAATCACGGCACGGGGCTGGCCGGTTACCGTGCAGCGCGTGCAGGGTGATCATTACCGTCTTGGCGCGGAAGCCGAGGTGGACCTTGCCGAGTTCGACGTGGTCTGGCTGCGGCAGGACCCGCCCTTCGATATGTTCTATATCACGACGACGCATCTGCTGGACCGGATTCACCCGAAGACACTCGTGGTGAACGATCCATTCTGGGTCCGCAACTCGCCCGAGAAACTGCTGGTTCTGAATTTCCCGGATCTGACCCCGCCGACGACGATCGCACGCGATCTTGCGACGATCCGCGCCTTCAAGGAGCGTCATGGCGACGTAATCCTCAAGCCGCTCTATGGAAATGGTGGCGCGGGTGTGTTCCGGCTGACCTCGGACGATCGCAACCTGTCCTCGCTGCATGAACTCTTCACCGGGTTCAGCCGCGAGCCGCTGATCGTGCAGAAATACCTGCCCGACGTCACCAAGGGCGACAAGCGTGTGATCCTGGTGGACGGCGAACCCGTTGGTGCGATCAACCGTGTGCCCGCTGCCGGGGAAACCCGGTCCAACATGCATGTCGGCGGGCGCCCCGAAAAGATTGGCCTGACTGAACGCGATCTTGAGATCTGCGCGCGCATCGGCCCAGTATTGCGCGAAAAGGGGCAGGTTTTCGTAGGCATCGACGTCATCGGGACATGGCTGACAGAAATCAACGTGACCTCTCCTACCGGTATCCAGGAACTGGAACGCTTCGATGGCGTCAATATCGCGGCACGCATCTGGGAACGGATTGAAGCCAAGCGGGCCTAATCCGGATCAGGCTTCCCTGACGCCGACAAGCCGATAACTGGCCGCCTCGGCCACATGAGTGCTTGCCACGTCTTCGGTCCCTTCAAGGTCCGCGATGGTCCGTGCAACCCGCAGGACACGGTGATAGCCACGCGCGGTCAGACCGAAACGGTCCGCGATCCGCCCCAGAAGCGCTCGGCCGGCGGCGTCTGGTGTCGCGATCCGGTCGAGCACGGCCCCTTCGGCATCGGCGTTCAGGTGCATGCCCGCGATCTCGGAATAGCGCGTGGCTTGTACCTTGCGCGCTGCGGCCACCCGCGCCGCCACCTGGGCGGAACTGTCGCCAGATGCGGGCAGATCAAGGTCGGTATAGGCGACAGGTGGCACCTCGATCCGCAAGTCGAAGCGATCCATCAGGGGGCCGCTGATCCTCCCGATGTAATCCTCACCGCAAATCGGGGCCCGCGTGCAGGCGCGCGCAGGATCGGTCAGATAGCCGCATTTGCAGGGATTGGCAGCCGCGACCAACATGAAACGGCAAGGATAGCGGACATGCGCATTGGCCCGCGCCACCATCACTTCGCCTGTTTCGATTGGCTGGCGCAGGGTTTCCAGCACGCCGCGTGGAAACTCCGGGAATTCGTCCATGAACAGTACGCCATGATGCGCAAGGCTGATCTCGCCGGGCCGCGCCGTGCGGCCCCCGCCCACAATTGCGGCCATGGACGCCGTGTGATGCGGCTCGCGGAAGGGTCGCACCCGCGAAATTCCGCCCTCGTCCAGCAGCCCCGCCAGCGAATGGATCATCGAGGTTTCCAACGCCTCGGAAGCCGATAGGGGCGGCAGGATGCCAGGAAGGCGCGCGGCCAGCATGGACTTGCCCGATCCGGGCGTTCCCATCAAAAGCAGGTGATGCCGCCCTGCGGCTGCAATTTCCAGCGCCCGCTTGGCGCGCTCCTGCCCCTTCACATCGCGAAGGCACCGCGCATGTGTTTCACCCGTGACCTCGCCCGGCTCAGCCGGGGGAATGGGGGATTGTCCGGTGAAATGGCGAACCACATCCAGCAGACTTGCCGCGGCGATGACCTGGCACCCGCCAACCCAGGCCGCCTCGGCGCCAGAGGCGCGAGGACAAACAAGGATACGGTCCTCCTCTGCGGCGGTCATGGCGGCGGGCAGGGCGCCCAATACACCCACGAGAGAGCCATCCAGCGACAATTCCCCCAAAGCCGTGGCGCCTTCCACCGCATCGGGGGGCAGGATTTCGAGCGCGGCAAGCAGGGCCAGCGCGATCGGAAGGTCGAAATGGCTGCCCTCTTTTGGCAAATCTGCTGGTGACAGGTTCACCGTGATCCGCTTGCTGGGCAGGGCAATCGCCATCGCGCTCAGCGCGGCGCGCACCCTGTCGCGGGCCTCGGACACGGCCTTGTCCGGCAAGCCTACAACGGAAAAGCCCGGCAGCCCGGGCGTGACGGCGCATTGCACCTCGACCGTCCGGGCCGAAACACCTTCAAAAGCCACAGTATAGGCGCGCGCCACCATCCCTTAACCCCACCTTTCAGCGTGGTTAATGGCTAGGCTATTTGTCTTTCAGAAAGATTAACGCCCCCAGTTCGCGTGCCAGCGAGTGATCAAGGCAGGTGGTTTATCCGCAGGGCCCGCCATGATCCGTCCTCAAGATGCAGTTCGGTCAGCGACAGGTTGTCTATCCGGTGCGAGAACGCCTCATAGGCCCCGATCTGCAAGGCCTGCTGCACTTGGGTCAGGATCACCCCAAAATGCGCGACGGCTATGATGTCGCGGCCCGGATGTGTCGTGATCAAGCGTGAAACCGCGCGGTCCACACGGGCCGCCACCTCATGCCAGCTTTCGCCGCCGGGGGGCCGGATGTCGCCCGGATTCTCCCAATAGGCCCGCAAGCGGGCCTGATCCTCGACCTCGTCGAACCGCGCAAGCTCCCATTCACCGAAATGGATCTCGCGCAGGTCGGGGTCATGTTCCAGACGCTGCCGCGATCCCGCGATGGCATCCGCCGTGGCGCTGGCACGCAGCAGATCGGATGAAATCACCAAAGCCTGCTGTGGCAGGGCATTGGACAGCCGCGCCAATTGGGCACTATCGGACAGATCGGCAGGCAGGTCGGACCAGCCTACCATGGTTTTCGCATGTGTCGGACCATGGCGCACCCAAAAGAAGCGGCTCATGGCGGACTTCCCGGCAAAGCGCCTTTCAAGACAAGCGGCAACCCTGCCATCACCGTCACGACAAGCGATGCCTGAGCTGCGATCCGCTGGTTCAACTCTCCTTGGGCCTGTCGAAAACGGCGGGCAAGGGCATTTTCGGGCACCACGCTCATCCCTATCTCGTTACTGACCACAACGACCGGTGCAGCGCAGCCATCCAAAGCTGCAAGAAGGGCGGTTTGCTCCGCCGCGACATCGCGTTCGGCCAGTATCTGATTGGTCAGCCAGAGCGTTGCGCAGTCCAGCAGCACAGCCTGATCCGGCAGAGCGGCAGCAAGGGCAGAGGCCATATCAAGCGGCTCCTCATGCGTCAGCCACCCTTCGCCCCGCGACATGCGATGCCGCGCGATCTTGCCGCGCATCTCGTCGTCCCACGCTTGTGCCGTGGCCAGGTAGACGGGTGCCCGCCCGCTGTCCAGAACCAGTCCTTCCGCAAAAGCGGTCTTCCCCGAGGCGGCCCCCCCCAGGACAAGGGTCAGCTTTGGTAACATTGCAAAGTCATCTTTTTTGATCCGATCGGTTTTTGCCTGCGTATCAAGCTTAAGACAAACAAAAACGGCCTACCTAGCGCCATTGGCGTGCCAGGCCACAGTTAGGGGGTAAAAATGGCACTTGATGCACCAAATGACATGACCCTGTCGCGCAAAGCCATGAAGGCCGAGCTTCTGGATGCCGAGACAGAGCTGAAACTTGCCTACGCCTGGCGCGATCACCGTGACGAGGCGGCGCTGCACCGCCTGATCACAGCCTATATGCGCCTTGCCATCTCGATGGCGTCGAAATTTCGCCGCTATGGCGCACCGATGAACGACCTGATCCAAGAGGCCGGGCTTGGCCTGATGAAGGCAGCAGACAAGTTCGATCCCGATCGTGGCGTGCGATTTTCGACCTACGCGGTCTGGTGGATCAAGGCCAGCATCCAGGATTACGTGATGCGGAACTGGTCCATGGTCCGCACCGGCTCAACCTCCAGCCAAAAGTCGCTGTTCTTCAACCTGCGTCGCGTGCAAGCACGGCTTGAGCGTGAGGCGCAGGCGCGCGGCGAAGAACTGGATCGCCACCAGATGCGCCAGATGATCTCGACCGAGATCGGAGTGCCCTTGCACGATGTCGAAATGATGGAGGGCCGCCTGTCGGGATCCGATTTCTCGCTCAACGCCACCCAGTCGTCCGAGGATGAAGGGCGCGAATGGATCGACACGATCGAGGATGAGGGCAGCCAGGCCGCTGATATTGTCGAGAACGCGCATGACACCGCGGCACTGAGGAATTGGTTGCTGGATGCGCTGGCCGCGCTGAATGATCGCGAGCGCTTCATCGTGCGCGAGCGCAAGCTGCGCGACGATCCGCGCACCCTGGAAAGCTTGGGCGAGGAACTTGGTCTGTCCAAGGAACGTGTGCGACAGCTGGAAGCGGCCGCATTTGCCAAGATGCGTAAAAAACTGGAAAGCCAATCGCGCGAGGTGCAAGACTTCCTCGCATGAGATGTCTTGCCCTGATCACTGCAATTTTTGCCGGGCCCGCTTTTGCGGGCCCATTGCCGTCTGGGGTCATGGATCGCGCGGCAGCCGCCCCGGTGATCATTATCGGAGAGGTGCATGACAATCCGAGCCACCATGATGCGCAGGCCGCGATTGTCGCCCATGTCCGGCCCACCGCGATCGTCTTCGAGATGCTGACAGCCGAACAGGCGGCGCGCGTGACGCCGCAGAACCGCAAGGACAGGGAAGTGCTGGCCGATGTGCTTGGGTGGGCCGATAGCGGCTGGCCCGATTTCGACATGTATTACCCGATCTTCGCTGCAGCCCCCGAGGCGGCGATTCATGGGGCCGCCGTGCCACGCGACGCCGCACGCGCCGCGATGCAAGCGGGCATTGCCGACAGTTTCGGTGACGATGCGGCGGATTATGGCCTGACCACGGCCTTGCCCCCCGATCTCCAGGCTGCGCAGGAAGATCTGCAGCAGCAGGCCCACTGCAATGCCATGCCGCCCGAGATGCTGCCGATCATGGTGGACCTGCAGCGGCTGCGCGATGCGGTGCTGGCTCGTGAAACCCTCAATGCGCTGGACGCAACCGGCGGCCCGGTCGTTGTGATCACTGGCAATGGCCATGCCCGCGCCGATTGGGGCGTGCCCGCCTATATCGCTGGCCTGCGCCCTGATCTTGAGGTCTTTACCATCGGTCAGCAGGAAGACGGCACCGGCACGCCCGGGGACTTTGATGCCGTGATCTCGTCCCCCGCGGTGGATCGGCCGGATCCCTGCTTGCAGTTCCGCAGCAAGGGCTGAACAGACCGTCATCCGGCGCGGCCTTGTCAGGGGAGGGCGCTGCCCATACTGTCGGCGCATCTGGCGGAGGCGCGGAACATGCTGGCAGGAAAACGTATTCTTCTGATCATTGGTGGCGGGATTGCGGCCTACAAGTCGCTTGATCTTATCCGTCGCCTGCGCGAACGCGGCGCGGCGGTCACGCCTGTCCTGACCAAGGCGGGCGCGGAATTCGTGACACCTCTGTCCGTATCCGCGCTGGCTGGCGAAAAAGCCTATACCGATCTGTTCGACCTGACAGACGAGGCCGAAATGGGCCATATCCAGTTGTCACGTGTCGCCGATCTGATCGTCGTGGCCCCCGCGACCGCCGATCTGATGGCCAAGATGGCCCATGGTCATGCCAATGACCTTGCCTCGACCCTCTTGATGGCGACGGATACGCAAGTGCTGTTGGCCCCTGCGATGAATGTGCGCATGTGGGATCATCCCGCGACACAGCGCAACCTTGCGCAGCTTTTGGCTGATGGTCTGCGTGTCGTCGGCCCGAACTCGGGCGATATGGCCTGCGGCGAATATGGCCCGGGCCGCATGTCCGAGCCACTTGAAATCGTGGCATCGATCGAAAGCGCGCTGGGCCAGGGACCGTTGACCGGCAAGCGGATCCTTGTCACGTCGGGCCCCACCCATGAACCGATCGATCCCGTGCGATATATCGCCAACAGATCCTCCGGGGCGCAGGGTACAGCGATTGCGCGTGCGCTGGCGGCACTTGGGGCCGAAGTGGTCTTTGTCACCGGTCCCGCCGATGTGCCCCCGCCGGAAGGTGTGCAGGTCGTGCGTATCGAGACCGCGCAACAGATGCTTCAGGCCGTGGAAGCCGCGTTACCTGTCGATGCGGCTGTCTTTGCCGCCGCCGTGGCGGATTGGCGCGTGGCGTCGTCCTCTGGTTCCAAGATCAAGAAGGATGCAGGCCGCCTGCCAGTTCTGGAATTCGCCGAGAACCCCGATATTCTTGCTACCGTCAGCCAGCTCAAGGCGGATCGCCCCAGCCTTGTTGTCGGCTTTGCTGCGGAAACGGATGATGTCATCGCCAATGCTACTGCCAAGAGGGTGCGCAAAGGCTGTGACTGGATCGTTGCCAATGACGTCAGCCCCGCAACCGGGATCATGGGCGGCACGGAAAACGCCGTGCATCTTATCACTGCCGAGGGGCGTGAAGACTGGCCGCGCATGTCCAAGCAACATGTTGCCGCCCGATTGGCTGCACAGATCGCCGAGGCACTTGCCTGATCGGACCCTTTACCGCGCGCAAGTTGCCGCTTTTGACAGATCCTGCCGATGCTTCAGCGGGCCAAGGTCGCGGCTGACAAGTCGGCCGCTCTGCCAGCGCACGGCGACGATACGACGCCAGTCACCCGAGGCCAGAACCGCCTCGACCTGACCATCGCAGTTTCGTACCCCGCCTGCGATGCTCTCTTCTCCGATCCGGTGATTGGTCACGCCTTGCAGCGCGCCGCGCGGGACAAGGCGGTTGCCTTCAAGTCCCACAAGACGCATCGTTTTGCCCAGGTGCGGGGTTTCGACATAGGCGATCTCGATCGCGCCATCGCCCGTGAAGTCACCGAACCCAAAAGGGGCAAGCCAGCGGAACCGCGTGCCGATGAAATCGGTGCTGGCCAGCAATTCAAGGTTAGGCACAGCTGATGCGGTTTGACCCAGCTCCCACACGGTCAGCCGGGCGCCCTTGGTTTCGTGACTTTGCACCACGACAATTTCGGGCTTCCCATCGCCGGTAATGTCCCACAGGCGGGGTGCGACGTCCTCGAATACGAAGGGCGCATCCAATGTCAAACGCAGCCCCACGCGGGGGGTGGGGCAACTCTCACACATCTGTGCGCTGACGGTCAGGCTGGTGAAGGCGGGTATGTTGCCAAGCACGTTATGCGGATAGCGGTCGGTCGCGCCCGACAGGTTGGCAGCGACGGGCCACGGCAACGAGGCGCCCGCAGGCGGTTCCGCGCCCGTGACCGACACGTCTGGGGATTGGGCAAGCGATGGAACAGCCGGGGCCAGTGTCACAGCCAATACGCAACAAAATGAGAAGTAATTTTTCAATAGCCGCATGTAATTGCGGTAAGTGATAATTTTTCTGAACATTATTGCAATATCCGTCTTTCTTTGCGCCGGGACGGCAGCATTTGTCATCATAGCGCCGCACCGTATTCCGCCCTAGGCGGCAGCGGTGCGAGGCGGCGGCATATCAAGCCAAGTGCATTTCGACAAAATGGTGGTGAGTGTTACCGGATAATCCGTATCTTCCCCCTTCTTGTCCGGTGGGATGCCGCCTGATCCCTGATGCCTTGCAACGCGGGGCCTTTCGGTTATGTCTTCTGGCATAGCCATGTGCCAGTGTTGGCATCTGGCGGCACACTGCGTGGTGCCGCAAGGACAATCCGGGCTATTATGACGATCAAGGCAAGAGGTGCCACATGCTGACCATTCGCTGCACCAGGACACCAGAGGCCGATACTGATCTGCCCTTGCCCAACTACGAAACCAATGGTGCCGCCGGCGCGGACCTGCGCGCGAACTTTCCGCCAGATCAGCGCGAGGGCGCAACCTTGGAGCCGGGTGCCCGGATGCTGATCCCAACCGGGTTGCGGCTCGAGATACCTGACGGCTACGAGGTCCAGGTCAGGCCGCGTTCTGGTCTTGCGCTGAAGCACGGCATAACCCTGCCAAATAGTCCCGGTACCATCGACAGTGATTACCGGGGCCCCTTGGGCGTGATCCTGATGAACGCGGGGACCGAGCCCTTCCATATCGCTCATGGCGACCGGATCGCGCAAATGGTTGTGGCTCCGGTACTGCGTGCCTCATTCCAATTGGTTGACACGCTGCAGGACTCCGCGCGCGGGCAGGGCGGCTTCGGTTCCACCGGGCGGAGCTGACATATGGCGCTGGTTCTTGTCATGGCGGGCGTTCTCTGGAGTATAGGTGCCTTCATGGGCACGCCGCGTCGCATGCGCTGGATCATGATTGCATTCCTGTGGGTCGGGGTCGTGGTGATTCATCTGACCTTGCCGGATAACGCCCCCCTGCGCCTGTCGACGGGGGGCAGTGCTGCGCCGTGGTTGCTGTTGGGTGGCTTTGCGGCGCTGGTGCTGGCGTATCGCGCTGTCTTGACGCGACTGCGCGCACGCGCCGACAGCCCGGCCTCAACGCAGCAGGATACCGTGCCCACCGGTCCTTTTTCTGCTACGGAGCTTGACCGCTATGCCCGCCATATCGTGCTGCGTGAACTGGGCGGCACGGGCCAGCGCCGCCTGAAAGAGGCAAAGGTTCTGGTCATCGGCGCGGGCGGGCTGGGATCGCCTGTTCTTCTTTATCTGGCCGCGGCAGGTGTCGGTACGATTGGCGTGATCGACGACGACAGCGTCGACAATTCCAACCTGCAACGACAAGTGATCCATACCGATGACCGCATCGGCATGCCCAAGGTCTTCTCAGCCGAGGCCGCAATGCGCGCGCAAAACCCGTTCGTGACGGTGCGCCCCTACAATCGCCGCCTGACGGCAGATGTCGCGACTGATCTTTTCGCGGAATACGATGTGATCCTGGATGGCACCGATGACAGTGCCACGCGCTATCTGGTCAACGCCACAGCCGTCGCGCTGGGCAAGCCGCTGATCTCGGGCGCCTTGTCCCAGTGGGAAGGACAAATCGCCCTGTTCGATCCTGCGCGCGGTGGGCCCTGCTATCAATGCGTCTTCCCGCAGGCTGCGGCACCGGGGCTGGCCCCTTCTTGCGCCGAAGCAGGCGTCATCGGCCCCCTGCCGGGTGTGGTCGGATCCATGATGGCGCTTGAGGGGATCAAGCTGATTACCGGTGCGGGGCAGGACCTGCGCGGGCGCATGCTGATCCATGACGCGCTTTACGCTGAACACCGCACTATCCGCCTGCAACCGCGCAAGGATTGCCCCGTCTGCGCCGCGTCGCGCCCCGTTGGAGACACATGAGATGACTAACCCGCTGCTTGATCCATGGACCACGCCTTTCGGGCTTGCCCCGTTCGACCGCATCAAGGACGAAGATTTTGCACCCGCCTTCGATACCGCGCTGGCCGAACACAAGACCGAGATCGATGCAATCGCCAACAACCCTGCACCCCCTGATTTTGACAATACCGTTGGTGCGCTCGAGGCGGCGGGCAAGGCGCTGGATAAGGTCCTTTCGGTGTTCTACACCGTTGCCGGAGCTGACAGCACGCCCGCGCGCGAAGAATTGCAGCGCGCCTTTTCACCCCGGCTTGCCGCCCATTCCGCCGAAATTACCGCCAACAAAGCGCTTTTCGCGCGTGTCGCGGACCTTTGGTCGCGGCGTGACGACCTGGGTCTGACCGAGGAGCAGCAGCGCGTCCTGATGCTGACGCATCGCGGCTTTGTGCGGTCCGGTGCGGCCCTGACAGGGGCCGAGGATGCGCGCATGGCCGAGATAAAATCGCGCCTTGCGGTGCTGGGCACCCAGTTCACCCAGAACCTTCTTGCGGATGAACGGACATGGATGCTGGCCCTGTCCGAGGATGATCTTGAAGGCTTGCCCGATTTCTTGATCTCGGCGGCTCGCGCGGCGGGCAGCGAGAAGGGCGCCGATGGCCCGGTCATCACCCTGTCGCGCTCGCTGATCACACCCTTCCTGCAATTCTCGCCCAGGCGCGATCTACGTGAAAGGGCCTGGCGCGCCTATGTTGCGCGAGGCGCCAATGGTGGCGAGACCGACAACCGCGGCATTGCCGCCGAGATCCTGTCATTGCGGGCCGAACGCGCGGCGTTGTTGGGCTATGCAAGCTTCGCCAACTACAAGCTTGAAACCGAAATGGCCCGGACACCTGAGGCCGTGCGCGAACTGTTGATGGCCGTCTGGAGCCCCGCCCGCGCGCAAGCCGAAGCCGATTCCACCGTCCTCGAACGCATGATGCATGAGGACGGGATCAACGGGGACCTGGAACCGTGGGACTGGCACTATTACGCAGCGCGCCGCCGTCAGGCCGAACACGATCTGGATGAGGCGACGCTGAAACCCTACCTGCAGCTGGACCGGATGATCGAGGCGTCTTTCGCCTGCGCCAACCGTTTGTTCGGGCTGGAGTTCGCGCCGCTGAAACTGCCGCTCTATCATCCGGATGCACGTGCTTGGGAAGTGACGCGCCAGGGCAAGCATGTGGCGGTCTTTATTGGCGACTATTTCGCGCGCGGATCCAAACGCTCGGGCGCCTGGTGTTCGGCGATGCAGTCACAGGCGAAATGGCCCAAGGTGCGCCACCCCATCGTGATCAACGTGTGCAATTTCGCCAAGGGCGATCCGGCGCTCTTGTCCTATGACGATGCGCGCACGCTGTTTCATGAATTCGGCCATGCACTGCACCAGATGCTGTCGAATGTGACCTATCCATCGATCTCGGGCACATCGGTTGCAAGGGACTTCGTGGAACTGCCCAGCCAGCTTTACGAACACTGGCTGGAAGTGCCTGAGGTTCTTGCGGAATTCGCCACCCATGCCGAAACGGGCCAGCCCATGCCGCGTGACATGCTGGATCGCTTGCTGGGGGCTGCGACCTTCGACATGGGGTTTCAAACCGTCGAATATGTAGCCTCTGCCCTTGTGGATCTGGCCTTTCACGAAGGAACACCTCCCGCAGATCCGATGGCCAAGCAGGCCGAGGTTCTGGCCGAACTTGGCATGCCGCGCACCATCGCGATGCGTCACGCGACACCGCATTTCGCGCATGTCTTTTCCGGTGACGGTTATTCCAGCGGCTATTACAGCTACATGTGGTCCGAGGTGATGGATGCCGACGCCTTTGCCGCTTTCGAGGAGGCCGGCAGCGCCTTTGACCCTGAACGCGCCAAGGCGCTTGAGGCGTTCATCCTGTCCACGGGCGGATCGCGCGATCCGGCCGCGCTTTACACCGCGTTCCGTGGTCGTCTGCCGGGGGTAGAGGCCCTGCTGAAAGGGCGCGGACTGGCCGCCTGAATGAATAACGGCCCCGCCTTGGCAGGGCCGTTGTCACGTCGTCATCCAGGGATCAGATCGTCTGGTCGTAGTCGCCCACGCTGTGCTCAGTCCGGATCACCGCGTCGATCTCGGCGAAGATGGCCCGCATCTCGGCCTCGGATTCGGGGCTTTCGCAGACGACGACAAGGTTGGGCGTGTTGGAAGATGCCCGCACAAGGCCCCAGCCGCCATTGTCCAGGATCACCCGCGCGCCGTTGACCGTCACCACCTGCGCGATCTTGCGCCCGGCCAGTGTGTCACCGGCCGCATGCTTGGCCACCAGCTTGTCCACCAGTCGTTCAAGCACCTGGTATTTCTCGGTGTCGGCGCAATAGGGCGACATCGTCGGCGTCGCCCATGTCTGGGGAAGGGCGCGGCGCAGGTCGGACATGGACATGTCAGGGTTGCGGTCCATCAGCTTGCAAACCTCGACGGCCACGCGCATCCCGCAGTCATAGCCGCGCCCGATGGGGCCGGCCAGGAAGTAATGGCCCGATTTCTCGAACCCCGCCAGCGCGCCCAATTCCTTGACGCGCCGCTTCATGTGGCTGTGCCCGGTTTTCCAGTAATCCGCCTTGACCCCGTTCTTCTGAAGCTCTGGATCGCTGGCGAAAAGCCCGGTTGATTTCACATCCGCAACGAAGGTGCTGCCGGGATAAAGCTTGGACAGGTCCCGCGCCATGATGACGCCCATCTTGTCGGCGAATATCTCCTCGCCCTCGTCATCCACGACACCGCAACGATCGCCGTCACCGTCGAACCCAAGCGCAAAATCCGCACCCGAGGCTTTGACGCTGTCGGACATGTCATGCAGCATTTCCAGCGCTTCGGGGTTCGGGTTGTAATGCGGAAACGTGTAATCCAGCGTGTTATGGCTTGGGATGACCTCGACCCCCAGCCGGCGGAACAGTTCCGGCGCAAAGGCGGATGCCGTGCCATTCCCCGTGGCGCAGACCACCCGCAGCTTGCGGGTCATGCGGAAATCGCCCACCAGATCGTCAAGATAGGCCTCGCGCACACCTTCGACGAATTCATATGCACCACCGGGCGCGGGCTGGCCTTCGCCATTCAGCACGATATCGCGCAACTCTGCCATCTCGTCGGGACCATGGGTAAGAGGGCGGTCAAAGCCCATTTTGACCCCGGTCCAGCCATTGGGGTTGTGACTGGCTGTCACCATCGCAACTGCTGGCACATCAAGGTGAAACTGCGCGAAATAGGCCATGGGCGACAGGGCGGGGCCGATATCCTTGACCGTGATCCCTGCTTGCATCAGGCCGAGGATCAGGGCGTTCTTGATCGACAGCGAATAGTCGCGATAATCGTTACCCACCGCGATGACAGGC
>JAJLKH010000061.1:0-3302 GCA_033839205.1 Rhodobacterales bacterium
GGGGTGTTGTGGGTTGTGGGGTGTGGGGGTTGGTTGGTGGTGGGGGGGTGGGTTGTTGTGGGGTTGGGTTTGCCGCTGCTGCCGGTGCCCGGAAATCACGACCGGCGCGCGGCCTTTCGGGATTGTTTCGGTGATCTTGAATGCATTCCGGAAACGGGCCTGATCGACTGGGTTCAGGACATGGGCGATACCCGTGTCGTCGGACTTGATACACTGATCGAGGGGCAGGGCGGCGGACGATTGCGCGCTGAAAGCCTGGACCTGTTGGCGCATGCCCTTGATACGGCACAGAGCCTGCGGGTGCTGGTTGCCCTGCATCAACCGCACTTGCGGACGGGGATTCGCTTCATGGACGCAATCAGGCTTGAAAACACCGAAGATCTGGAACGATGCCTTGCCCGGTTTGCCGCGCCTGTGCGGGTCATCGCGGGGCACGTGCATGGTGTCTTTCACGGCTTTCTTGGAAATCACGCGGTTTGCACGGGGCCTTCCGTGTGCAGCGCCTTTGCGCTTGACCGGCGGGCGGATGCGCCTGTCGGTTTCATGTCAGGGCCGACCGGTTGCGCCGTCGTCGATACGGCACCAGATGGTGTCTGGGTGGAAGTTCCGTTGGATCATGGCGCCGGGCCCTTCAGGTTCTGACATGACGGACCCCGCTTTCTTCTTTGTACCCAAGACGCGACGTGATGGATAACGCACCGATCCTTTTCATATTGAACATGGCCGCAGCGGCGGCACTGCTGATCTGGGCGGTGCGGCTGGTACGCACCGGGTTCGAGCGGGCTTTCGGGCGCCACCTGAGGCTGTGGCTGCGCCGGTCCACGGCGAACCGGCTGGCCGCAGCATCGACCGGAGCAGCGGCGGCGATCCTGATGCAAAGCTCGACTGCGGTTGCGGTGCTGATGGCGGGATTCGTATCCGCCGGCGCCATCGGAAGCCTGTCAGGGCTGGCAATCATGCTGGGCGCGGACTTCGGCTCGGCAATCGTTGCCCTGATCCTCAACTCGCGCGTCGCGGCGGTGACGCCGCTTCTGATGCTTGCCGGCGTGATGATCTTCCTGCGAAGTTCCGACCGAAGGCTGCGGCAGATCGGGCGTATCCTGATCGGATTGGCCCTGATCTTTCTGTCGCTCGATCTGATACGAAATGCCAGCCAGCCCCTGACCGACAGCCCGGGGGCGCAAGCTGCGATGCTTTATCTTGCGGGCGATGCGTTGTCCTCATTTCTGATCGCGGCGTTTTTCGCGTGGCTGGTGCATTCCAGCGTGGCTGCGGTGCTGTTGTTCGCGACGCTTGCAGGGCAGGGGCTGCTGCCTGCCGAAGCGGCTTTTTCCATGATCCTCGGGGCCAATCTCGGCGGGTCCTTGATCGCGTTTTTCCTGACCCTGAAGGCCGACGCCGCCGTGCGCCGCGTCGTCTGGTGCAATCTTGTCCTGCGCGGGGGCGGTGCCGCCATCATGCTGTTCGCCCTGTCCAATTTCGCGCTGCCAACCGGGATGCTTGGGGCAAATGCAGGGCAGCAGGCCTTGCATCTTCATGTCTTGTTCAATTTCGTCCTGCTGCTGATCTGCTTGCCGATCGTCGTCCCCCTGATGCGGGCTGCACAAGCCGTGGTTTCCGATCCCGTCACCTTGAACGGAGAGAGCAATTGGCGCACCGCACTTGACCCAACGGTGCAGGATCAGCCCAAGCGCGCTTTTGGATGTGCGCAGCGCGAACTGGTGGAAATGGGCAACCGGATCGAGGTCATGATGCGCGAAGCCATCGGTCTGTTCGAACATTACGACGAAGGGGCGGCGCAACGGCTTCGGGCCGAGATGCAGGATGTTGCCCGCATCTCGCTTGAGACACGCACCTATCTGTCGCGGATACGCAGCAGTGACCCGGACGAAGATACCGGCACACGGGCCTTCGATCTCTCTGGCATTGCCGTGAATCTCGAGGCGGGCGCGGATATGGTCGCGCGCAAGATGGTCGATCTGGCCAAGCGCAAGGATGCGGAAGGGGTTCACTTTTCACCCGAAGGCTGGCGTGAACTATGTGATTTTCACGATGTTGTGCTGCGCAATGTGCAACAGGGTATTTCGGTTCTGATGTCGGAAGACATCGGTCTTGCACGGGAACTGGTCGAGCAAAAACAAAAGGTGCGGGAGCTTGAACAGAACCTGCAACGGCGGCACCTGAAACGTCTTCGCAAGGGCATGACCGAAACCTTCGAAACCAGCGCGATCCATATCGACGTGTTGCGCGCCCTCAAGATGCTGAACACGTCCTTTGCAATGATCGCCTACCCCTTGCTGCAGGACAAAGGCGAATTGCTGGAAAGCCGTCTGGCGACATCATAGACCGAGGGGGCAGAACATACCCGCTCCTCGGCGTCAGGGACTTCAAGGCGCTGCGTTCAAGAAACCATTTGCCCCGTGGTTGAACGCGCAACCACGGGGCAAGGCAGATGTCTGGGGCATTCCGAACACAATAAACGATACAAGTCACGATGACGGTTCACAGAGGGTCCGGTTTCAGGCCCGACCGCGACCTTGCCACCTTCCCCGAGGTGCGGTGCCTACCCCACGGTTGACCCAAGCCAGAGCGTGACGGCGGGAAAAGCCACCAGCAGCGCCAGACGCACGACATCAACCGCGATGAAGGGAACCAGGCCCTTGAAAATGCGCACGACGGGCACATCCGGCAGAACGGCCTTCAGGACGAAGACGTTCATGCCGACCGGCGGTGTCACCAGCGCGATCTCGGTCACCACGATCACGATGATGCCGAACCAGACCAGGTCAAATCCCTGCGCCACCACGATGGGGGCGAAAAGCGGCACGAAGATCAGGATGATCGCCATCGAATCCATGACGCAGCCCAGCACCAGGAAGACCAGCATGATCGCGAAGATCAGGGCATAGCCCTCAAGCCCGGTGGATTGCACCAGCGCAAGCGCACCTGCCGCCAGCCCCGACAGCGTCAAAAGCTTGGACAGCATCAGCGCCCCGAAAAGCACCGTATAGAGCGAGATCGAGGTATAGGCGGTGTCGATGATGACCGCGCGCAGGACTTTCCAGGTCAGGCGCCCGTGGAAGGTGGCGATCAGGATCGCAAGCCCCGCGCCCATGCCTGCAGCCTCGGTGGGGGTGAACAGCTTGGCGTAAAGGCCGCCGATGATCAGGCCGAAGAGCAGCATGAAGGGCCAGATGCCCGACAGCGCCTTGAGCCGTTCGGGCCAGGGTGTGCGCTCGCCCTGGGGGGCGTGGCTGGGGTTGCGGGCGGCCACGAAACGGATCGCGAGCATATAGAAGGCC
>JAJLKH010000062.1:0-17295 GCA_033839205.1 Rhodobacterales bacterium
AAAAATGGGTGCAATCGCGCGGCAAGGCGGGATTGCCACCCAAGGGGGGGCAATGACGGATCGCGACGAGCGTGAAGGCGGCTTCCTGCGCAACTGGTCACGCAGGAAGCTTGCGGCCAAAAGGGAAATCCAGGTTGCGCCCGCGGAGCCGGAAAAGCCTGCCGAGCAGCCTGATCCGATCCAGCCGGAAGATCCCGTCGATACGCAGGCCATCATCGATTCGCTGCCATCGCTTGACGAGATTACGGCCGGTTTCGACATCAAACCGTTCCTTGCCAAGGGCGTGCCCGCGCATCTCAAGAACGCCGCGCTGCGCAAGATGTGGCTGGTGAACCCCGCGGTGCGCGACTATTCGGATCCGGCGGTGGACTATGCCTGGGACTGGAACGCTCCGGGCGGCGTGCCCGGTGGCGGGGGGGCCTTGTCGGGCCAAAGCGTTGAAAAGATGGTCAAGGATCTGATTGGAGAACGGTCCGAGCCGGAGTATGATGCACCCCGTGAAACTGTCGCGGAGGAGACAGTGCGGCCGCGCGAGGTCGCCAATCTCTCGCCGGGGGAAGATGCCGGGGACCCGCCTGATCCGGTGGCGCCGCAACCTGAGGGGGAGAGTGACGCGGCAGACAATGCTTCTGCCCAGACGTCTGCGACACAAGGTGAATCACCCCGCCAGTCGCGGGCCCCTATGCCGCTTCAGCGGCGGCACGGTGGTGCGGTGCCGGAGTGACACCTTATTGGCAAAGCTGAAAAAAATCCGCACCTAAACATGTGAAACCGGTGTCACAAATTATTGCCAAGGGTTTTGAAAACCGTGTATACAATATGAGTATACCGTAGTGCGCGAACCCTACACAGACATCGACGGACAAGAGGTTGATACCTTGATGATAGCCAGCACAGCCCCGGCTGCGCCAGCCAGACCAGAGCACGAGGTGCTGCGGTCCCAGCAATGGGCGCTGCTTGCTTCGTTGCTTGTTGCGGCGCCCGATCAGAATGCGCTGGACCTGTTGGCCGGGTTGACGGGTGATGAAACGGCCCTTGGACAAGCTTATTCCGTGCTTGCCCGCACCGCGGCAGAGGCTGATGCCGATGACGTCGCGCGCGAGTTCTTCGAGCTGTTCGTCGGTGTCGGGCGCGGCGAGCTGCTGCCCTTCGCATCCTTCTACATCACCGGCTTTCTGAACGAGCGCCCGCTGGCCGATCTGCGACACGATCTGAAGCTGATGGGGGTCGAGCGCGCCGAAGGCCGATTCGAGCCCGAGGATCACATCGCCAGCCTGGCCGAGATCATGGCCGGACTTGCCGCGGGCGAATTCGATGCCAGCGTGCTGGGATGCGGCGCCGCCGGAGAGGCGGGGTTCTTCGCGCGCCATCTTGCCCCGTGGGTGGGGCAGTTCTTTGACGACCTGGCCGTTGCCCCAAGCGCGCGCTTCTATCGCGCGGTGGCAGAGGTCGGACGGATTTTCACGGATATCGAAACGCGAGCCTTCGAGCTTGAGGCGGCGGCGCATCGCGGTTCGGGTGGACGAACGGTTTGAGATTTTGAAACGGCAGAAGATACATCCGGCCAGGCACGACGACCTGCCGGCTCAGGACGAACCCAGGGAGGACGACATGGCTGAAAGCATCAAAAAAGAAAAAGGTATAGGGCGGCGCGGGTTCTTTGGCGCGGTTGCTGCTGCTGCGACGACCAGTGTTGTCGCGGGCGGCGCGCAGCCTGTCTTCGCAGAGGAAACGGGCGATGAGCGGACCAAGGCGCGGTACAAGGAGACCGAGCATGTTCAGGCCTTCTACCGCACCAACCGTTATTACAAGGGAGCATAAGTCATGCTGGTCAAACGCAGATCCACGGATGCAAACCGCAGCGGCCTGGCCGCCTTTGCACAAAGCGTGTCGGCAAAGCCGGTTGATCGCCGCAGCTTTCTGAGAGCCTCGGGGCTTGCCGTCGGTGGTCTTGCCGCCTTTGGCGCCATCGGTGCCTCAACGGTGCGTCGCGCCGAAGCGGGCAAGACCGATTTCAGCCAGCCCATCGAGGTGAAAACCAACATCTGTACGCATTGCTCGGTTGGCTGCACGGTCAAGGCCGAGGTCCAGAACGGTGTCTGGGTCGGTCAGGAGCCGGCATGGAACAGCCCGATCAACCGCGGCACCCATTGCGCCAAAGGCGCATCGGTGCGCGAGCTGGTGCACGGTGACCGCCGCCTGAAATATCCGATGAAGAAAGAGAACGGCCAGTGGGTCCGCATCTCCTGGGACCAGGCGATCGACGAGATCGGCGACAAGATGCTGGAGATCCGCGAAAAGAACGGCGCAGACAGCGCCTATCTGCTGGGCTCGGCCAAGTTCTCGAACGAAGGCGCCTACCTGTTCCGCAAGTTCGCGGCCTTCTGGGGCACCAACAACGTCGACCACCAGGCGCGTATCTGCCACTCGACCACCGTGGCAGGTGTTGCGAACACCTGGGGCTACGGCGCGATGACCAACAGCTACAATGACATCCGCAACGCCAAGACGATCATCTTCATGGGGTCGAACGCGGCCGAGGCGCACCCGGTGTCGCTGCAGCACATCCTGACCGGCAAGGAAACGAACCGCGCCAATGTCATCGTGATCGATCCGCGCTTCACGCGCACCGCCGCGCATGCCACGGATTACATCCGCATGCGTCCGGGCACGGATATCGCCATCATCTGGGGTATCATGTGGCATATCTTCGAGAATGGCTGGCAGGATCAGGACTATATCGACCAGCGTGTCTGGGGCATGGATCAGGTCCGCGAGGAAGTGAAGAAATACTCGCCCGACGTGGTCGAGCGGATCACCGGCATCCCCGAGGCCGAACTGAAGCGCGTGGCCGAAACCTTCGCCACGCAGCGCCCCTCGACCTTCATCTGGTGCATGGGCGGCACGCAGCACACCGTTGGTACGGCAAACGTCCGCACCTATTGCAACCTGCTGCTGGCGACCGGCAACGTCGGTTCCGACGGCACCGGGGCCAACATCTTCCGCGGCCACTGCAACGTGCAGGGCGCCACGGACTTCGGTCTCGATATCGGTTCGCTGCCTTGCTACTACGGCCTGGCCGAAGGCGGCTGGAAGCACTGGTCGCGTGTCTGGGGCGTGCCCTACGAATATTTCGTATCCCGCTTCGACGAAGTGCCCGCCAAGGGTGGGCGCGATGCGCGTGACCGCAAGGCCAACATGGAAATGGCGGGCATCCCGTCGACCCGTTGGTTCGATGCTACCACGCTTGACGCGGAAGACGTCGATCAGCGCGACAACATCAAGGCGATGATCGTCTTCGGTCATGGTGGCAACACCGTGCCGCGGATGGGCGACAGCCTTAAGGGCATGAACGCGCTGGACCTTCTGGTGGTGGCAGACCCGCATCCCACGACTTTCGCCGCGCTGCATGACCGCACCGACAACACCTATCTGCTGCCGATCTCGACACAGTTCGAATGCAGCGGCAGCCGCACGGCATCGAACCGTTCGGTCCAGTGGGGTGAAAAGGTTGTCGATCCGATCTTCGAAAGCGACAACGATTATGCGGTGATCTATCGCCTGGCGACCAAGCTTGGCTTTGCCGACCAGATGTTCAAGAACTACGAGATGGTTCAGGGCAAGTTCTCGATGGAACCGACCCCGGAATCGATCCTGCGCGAAATCAACAGCGGCGGCTGGTCGACCGGCTATACCGGTCAAAGCCCGGAACGCCTCAAGGCGCATATGGCAAACCAGGACAAGTTCGACCTGGTGACTTTGCGCGCGCCTGCCGATGCGGGTGAGGTCGCTGGCGATTACTACGGTCTGCCGTGGCCGTGCTGGGGCACGCCCGAGTTCAAGCATCCCGGAACGCACATCCTTTACAACCCGAACATCCCCGTGAAGGACGGTGGCGGCGCATTCCGCCCGCGCTTCGGGGTGGACCGTGAAGGCGAGACGCTGCTGGCCGAAGGCAGCTATCCGGTTGGATCCGAAATTCAGGACGGCTATCCGCAGTTCACCTATGGTGTCCTCCAGACGCTGGGCTGGGATGTGGACCTGACCCCGGACGAGTTGGCCACGATCCAGCGCATCGGCGGCAACGATCCGGAAAAGATGGCTGCTGTCAGCTGGTCGACCGACCTGTCCGGTGGCATCCAGCGCGTCGCGATCGAGCATGGCTGCGTGCCCTTCGGCAACGGCAAGGCCCGCGCGGTGGCGTGGAACTTGCCCGACCCGATCCCGGTTCACCGCGAGCCGATCTACTCGCCGCGTCCGGACCTTGTGGCGGATTATCCGACCCGCGAGGACGGTCGTCAGTTCCGCGTGCCGAACATCGGCTTCACGATGCAGGCCTCGGCGGTCGAGCGCAAACTGTCGGAAACCTTCCCGATCGTTCTGACCTCCGGTCGTCTGGTCGAATACGAGGGTGGCGGCGAAGAGACCCGCTCGAACCCCTGGCTGGCGGAATTGCAGCAGGACATGTTCGTGGAAATCAACCCGGCGGATGCTGCGGCCCGCGGCATCACCGATGGTGGCTGGGTCTGGGTCAACGGTCCTGAAAATAACAGCAAGGCACGTGTGAAGGCCCTTGTGACCGAGCGTGTGGCACCGGGCGTGGCATTCATGCCGTTCCACTTTGCCGGTTGGTTCCAGGGTGTCGACCAGCGGGGCAACTACCCTGAGGGCACGGACCCGATCGTTCTGGGTGAAAGCGTCAACGCGGTCACATCCTATGGATATGACCCTGTGACGGGTATGCATGAAGGCAAAGTGACCCTTTGCCAGATTTCTGCGGCATAAGGGAGGACAATAACCATGGCACGTATGAAATTCCTGTGCGACGCAGACCGCTGCATCGAGTGCAACGCATGCGTCACCGCCTGCAAGAACGAGCATGAGGTTCCATGGGGCATCAACCGCCGCCGCGTGGTGACCATCAACGATGGTCTGCCGGGCGAGCGTTCGGTTTCCATGGCCTGCATGCACTGCACCGACGCGCCCTGCGCGGCGGTGTGCCCGGTGGATTGCTTCTACACGACCGATGACGCGGTCGTGTTGCACTCCAAGGACACCTGCATCGGCTGCGGCTATTGCTTCTACGCCTGCCCCTTCGGCGCGCCGCAATATCCCAAGGTCGGCAACTTCGGCACACGCGGCAAGATGGACAAGTGCACCTATTGCGCCGGTGGCCCCGAGGCTGACATGACCGAAGCCGAATACGTCAAATACGGCTCCAACCGTCTGGCGGAAGGCAAGCTGCCGCTCTGCGCCGAAATGTGCTCGACCAAGGCGCTTCTGGCCGGTGATGGCGATATCATCGCTGAAATCTACAAGGAACGCGTCGTGACGCGGGGCTACGGCTCTGGCGCATGGGGCTGGCGCACCGCTTATGGCGATGCAATCAACGTCTGAGCGGGAGTAGGGACTATGAACATGAAACATCTCGCAAAGCGTCTTGCCGCCCTCATGGCTGTCGTGACCGTGCTGGCGCTTGGCGCTGTCACCGCACCGACCGTCGCGCAGGCACAGCAGGTCAACCCGACCGCGCAATCGGTCACGGAAGACAAGCTTTTCCAGGCGCTGCAAGGCGATCAGATGGTCGCCGGGCGCGTCTCGATCCCCGATGACAAGGCCAGCGGCCTGATCAAGCCGGGCAACAAGTCATGGGCCGGCACGCATACCGGCACCGTGCGGTTCCTGTCGATCGCGGCCGTCGTCAGCGCTGTTGTCGTGCTGGCGCTGTTCTACATGATCCGTGGCCGGATCATGGTCGATGGCAAGATGTCGGGCATCCGCATCCTGCGCTTTACCGCCATCGAACGCTTTGCCCATTGGCTGATGGCAGGATCCTTCATCGTGCTGGCGCTGACCGGCCTGAACCTTGTGCTTGGCCGCACCCTGCTGCTGCCGCTGCTGGGTGAGGGGACGTTCTCGACGCTGACCGTCTGGGGCAAGCTGGCCCACAACTATGTGGGCCCCGCCTTCATGGCCGGTCTGCTGCTGTCCTTCCTGGTCTGGGTGGCACACAACCTGCCCAACAAGGTGGATGCCGAATGGATCGCACAGGGCGGTGGTCTGCTGAAGAAAGGTGTTCATCCGCCCGCGAAAAAGTTCAACGCAGGTCAGAAGGTTATCTTCTGGTCCGTGACCCTCGGTGGTGCAGCGTTGTCCTTTACCGGCGTCATGCTGCTTTTCCCGACGCTGGCCGGTACGCAGGCAGACTGGCAGCTTTACCAGCTGATCCACGGGATCGTGGCGGCCGTGCTGTCTTTCGTGATCATCGCCCACATCTACATCGGGTCGATCGGCATGGAGGGCGCGTTCGATGCCATGGGAACGGGCGAAGTCGATCTGAACTGGGCCAAGGAGCATCACTCGCTCTGGGTCGAGGAAGTTCAGGCCAAGTCCGGCGACAAGTCGATCTCGACCAAGGGCGCGCATCCCGCCGAATGAAGATCCATGGCGCGCCCGGTCTCTTGAAAAGGACCGGGCGCGTTTTTTTCTTGATTGATGTCCCAGGCGTTCACGTCAGAAAGACCGCATGTCTATGGCCGATGATCCGATCCTGTTGGCGGCCCGAGAGGCGCTGTCAGGGCTGAACATGCCCGATGGAACGCCCTTTCTGGGCGCGCCGCAGGTGTCGGGCCCTGTCGTCGCGAATGGCCGTATCAACGTCTCGATCATGACCACGGCACAGGCTGCCGCATCCCTTGCCGGGGTCCGGGCACAGGCCGAAGCCGCATTGCGTGGCATTCCCGGTGTGGACAGCGCTTTCGTCGTGCTGACGAATGATCAACCCGCACCGCCCAGCTTGAAGATGCCCCAGCCAACCACTGCCCCCGGCGCACCGCCGAAAGTGTTGCCTGGCGTGCGCCATGTGGTTGCCGTGGCATCGGGCAAGGGCGGGGTCGGAAAATCCACGACTGCCGTGAACCTCGCTCTCGGCCTGCGGGCCAAGGGGCTGCGGGTGGGTATTCTGGATGCCGATATCCACGGCCCCTCGATCCCGACGCTGCTGGCCTTGCACGGCCGGCCCAGGATGGGCAAGGATCGGCGCCTGTTGCCCATGCAATCCAACGGGCTTTTGGCGATGTCGATGGGCATGATGGTGGATGCCGAAACGGCCATGGTCTGGCGCGGGCCGATGGTGATGTCGGCGATCACCCAGATGCTGGCCGATGTGGATTGGGGCGAACTTGACGTGCTGATCGTCGACATGCCGCCCGGCACGGGTGATGCGCAGCTTGCCATCGCCCAGGGCACCACGCTGGCGGGGGCCGTGATCGTGTCCACACCGCAGGATCTGGCGCTGGTCGACGCGCGGCGCGGTATCGCGATGTTCCGCAAGGTGGATGTGCCGATCATCGGCCTGATCGAAAACATGGCCTATTTCACCTGCACTGACTGCGGCAAGCAGCACGCCCTATTCGGCACCGGCGGCGCCGAGGCCGAGGCGCGCCGCCTGGGCGTGCCTTTCCTGGGGGCGGTGCCGCTGACCATGGATCTGCGGGCCGCCTCCGATAGCGGCCAACCCATTGTCGCCCGAGACCCGGACGGTGTGCTGGGGCGGCTTTATACCAAGATGGCAGAGGCGGTCTGGTCCAGTCTGACCGCGACAGTGCCGAACGTTATGACTAACTGACAACTGCAAGGAGCCTGACCGATGAAATCCTTTCTTATCGCCTGTGTCGCCATCGTCTGCATCGCTATTGGCGCGGCCAGCGTGCTGAACAGCACATTCCAGGTCGATAGCACCAATGCCTTCACCACCGAAGGCGCCCGTGTGTCGCCGGGCGAGCAGAACCTGATCAGCAACTGATCGGGCTTGGGGCAGGGGGCCGGAATGCGTCTTGCAGCACTCTGCCTGGCGATCCTCTCAGGTGCCCTGCCTTTGTCCGCCCAGGATCTGCGGGGCCATGGCGGTCCTGTGCGCGCCTTGGCTGCCGATGACCTGGGGCAGGTGATCTCCGGCTCTTTCGATCGGCGCGCGATCGTCTGGAACGGAACGGTGGCCATGCAGGTCAGCGGTTTTCATGAAGGCGCGGTGACAGCCGTGCTGCCTTTGCCAGACGGGCGTTTCGCCACAGGCGGCCAGGATGGCCGCGTGATGATCTGGGCCGAAGGGCCAGAACCGGTTTATTCCGAAACATGGCATCCTCTGCCTGTCGGCGCCCTGGCCGCCCTTGGCGACGGGATCGTTTCAGCCGGCTGGGACGGGCGGATCGCCCTGTGGTCCGGCGCGGGAATGCCGCGCATGATCGATGCGCATCAGGGGCAGATCACCGGTCTTGTCAGCTATCGCAACGGCTTTGCCAGCGTCGGCGCCGATTTGCTGCTCAAGCTCTGGGACGCAAACGGCGAGATGATATCCCAGGTCGCCTTGCCCGGGCCACCATCGGCGCTGGCGACGGATGGTGCGGCTCTCTTCCTCGCCTCCCCGGATGGAACCTTGCGGATCGTGGACGACACCGGCGCATTGCGTGAACTTGCCGTGTCCGAACGCCCCTTGCTGTCCGTGGCGGTCGGAGAAGGTCGCGTGGCCGTTGGTGGCACCACCGGGGATGCCTGGCTTGTTGACCCGCAGACCCTTGCCATCGCGCCGGTCATCGCAACGGGTCAGGGCCCGATCTGGGCGCTGGCCATCGCCGACGATGTGCTGCTGACCGGTGGCAATGACGGCCTGATCCGGCGCTGGTCGCTGGACGGCACTGCCCTTGGCGAGGGGGCAGACCAGTCCGATCCAACCTTGACCAATCCGCGTGGCGCGCAGGTGTTCCGCGCCTGCGCCGTCTGTCACACGCTGACCCCTGACGATGGCGCCCGTGCCGGTCCCACCCTGCATGGCGTCTTCGGGCGTCGCATCGCCTCGCTTCCGGGTTATAGCTACTCTGAGGCCCTCAGGGACATGGATATCGTCTGGACGGCGCAAACCATATCCGAGCTTTTCGAGTTCGGCCCCCATGCCTACACTCCGGGAAGCCGCATGCCGGATCAGCGTGTGCCCAGTGAAGAAGATCGCCGCGCCCTGATCCAGTTCCTGGAAATCGCAACACGCTAGGCGGCAGAGCGTCGAACCGGAGAGAGATGCATGAGTGAAGATTTCAACATGTCCATGCGCAAGTTCCTCAAGCAGGTCGGCGTGACCTCGCAGCAGGCCATCGAAGAGGCGCTGCGCGCCGCGGGCTCCGACAAGATCGCAGGCAAAAGCTTCAAGGCGACAATGGTGCTCAAGATCGAAGGGCTTGACCTTGAGCATCGGATCGACGGTACGATCAGCGACCGGTCCGAGTAAACCTGCCTACGAATCGCCCCGTTGCGCGGAATCATCCCGGCTATTCGGCCGGCATCTGCTCTTGTGCGCGCTCTATACGGACGGCTGCGAACTTGAACTCGGGGATCTTGCCATAGGGGTCGACCGCCGGGTTGGTCAGGATGTTCGCGGCCGCCTCGACATAGGCGAAGGGGACGAACACCATGTTTTCCGCCACAGCCCGGTCGGCACGGGCCATCACCGTGATCGCCCCGCGCCGCGAGACAAGGCGCACGTTGCCGCCCGGCATCACGCCAAGCCGGTGCAGGGTCGCCGGGTGGATCGAGCAATTCGCCTCGGGCTCGACCGTATCCAGAACACGCGACCTGCGCGTCATCGACCCCGTGTGCCAGTGTTCCAATTGCCGCCCGGTGGTCATCACGAACGGATAATCGGCATCCGGCAATTCATTGGGCGGGATGACGGATGCGGGCGTGAATTTCGCGCGCCCCCCTTCGCGCGGGAAGCCATCGGCGAAGACGATGGGCTGACCGGGATCGGTCGGCGACAGGCTGGGATAGGTCACGGCGCCTTCGTTTTCCAGCCGCTCCCAGGTGATGTTTGCCAGCGATTTCATGCCTTTCGCCATTTCGGTATAGATCTGGCCGGGATGGGTGTAGTTCCAGTCCAGCCCAAGCCGCTGGGCCAGCTGGGTGATGATCAGCCAATCCTCGCGGGCCTCGCCCGGAGGCGTGACAGCGGCGCGGCCCATCTGCACCTGACGGTTGGTGTTCGTGACGGTGCCGTTCTTTTCGTAAAAAGCCGCCGCCGGCAGGATCACATCGGCGTAATTGGCCGTCTCGGTCAGGAAAATATCCTGCACCACAAGGCATTCCAGCTTGGACAGGGCATGCCTTGCATGGGTTACGTCCGGGTCTGACATGGCCGGGTTCTCGCCCAGGATATACATCCCCTTGATCGATCCGGCATGAACGGCATCCAGGATCTCGGTCACGGTCAGGCCCTTCTCGCCCGAGAAATCGCCGGAATTCCAGAGCCGCGAAAAGTTGCTGCGCACCGCGTCATCCGTCACCGGCTGGTAATCGGGCAGGAACATCGGGATCAGACCCGCGTCAGAGGCGCCCTGGACGTTGTTTTGCCCGCGCAGCGGATGCAGGCCTGCGCCGGGTTTGCCGATATTGCCGGTCATCAACGCCAGCGAGATCAGGCAGCGGGAATTGTCAGTTCCGTGGATATGCTGGGACACACCCATCCCCCAGAAGATCATCCCGGCCTTGCCCTTGGCAAAGGTCCGGGCCGCCGCGCGCAACTGGTCCGCGGGAATGCCGCAGATCGGGGCCATCGCTTCGGGGGTGAACTTCGCAAGATGCGCCTTCTCGGCTTCCCAGTTCTCGGTGAACTTTTCGATATAGGCCTGATCGTACAGGCCTTCCTCGACGATCACGTTCATGATCGCGTTCAGCATCGACACATCCGCGCCCGGCTTGAACTGCAACATGTGGGTCGCATGACGCCGCAAGCCGACACCGCGCGGATCCATCACGATCAGCTTGCCGCCGCGCTTGGCGAACTGCTTGAAATATGTGGCGGCAACGGGGTGGTTTTCGACCGGGTTCGACCCGATGACAATGGCCACATCCGCATGTTCGATCTGGTTGAAGGTCGCCGTCACCGCACCCGAACCGACGTTCTCCATCAGGGCGGCCACGGATGAGGCATGGCAAAGCCGCGTGCAATGATCGACGTTGTTATGGCCGAAACCTTGCCGGATCAGCTTCTGGAAAAGATAGGCCTCCTCGTTGGAACATTTGGCCGAACCGAAGCCCGCGATCGCGCGGCCGCGCCCATTCGCGCTGAGCGATTTGAAGCTTTGGGCCACCATGTCCAGCGCTTCGTCCCAGGTCGCCTCGCGGAAATGGGTCATGGGATTGCCCGGATCGACATTCAGGCCCTTGGGCGCGCCCTCGCGCCGGATCAGCGGTTTGGTCAGGCGGTGGGGATGATGGATATAGTCAAACCCGAACCGCCCCTTGACGCACAAACGCCCCTCGTTGGCAGGGCCGTTGATGCCTTCGACCGCGCGCACCTTGCCGTCCTTGATCTTGAGGCTGACCTGACAGCCGACACCGCAGAACGGGCACACCGATTTGACGGCCTCGTCGAAATCCTTGCTGTCGCCTTGCTGTGCCGCGTCCACCATCGTGGCGGGCATCAGCGCACCGGTCGGGCAGGCCTGCACGCATTCGCCGCAACCCACGCAGGAAGATTGGCCCATCGGGTCGCTCATGTCGAATACCGGATAGGCATTCTGGCCGCGTCCGGCCATGCCGATCACGTCATTGACCTGCACCTCGCGGCAGGCCCGCACGCACAAGCCGCAGGATATGCAGGCATCCAGGTTCACGCGCATCGCCACATGGCTGTCGTCCAGCAGCGGGATATGGTCCGCATCCTTGGTCGGCAGGCGGCTTTCGGTCACGCCATTCGCATCGGCCATGTCCCACAGATGCGAGGACCGGTCATGCGCCGCCGCACGTTCCGGCTGATCGGCCAGCAGCATTTCGACCACCATCTTGCGGGCCGATGTGGCGCGGGCGCTGTCTGTCCTGACAACCATGCCTTCGGTGGGTGTGCGGATGCATGACGCCGCCAGCGTACGTTCGCCGTCGATCTCGACCATGCAGGCGCGGCAGTTGCCATCCGGGCGATAACCCGGCGCGGGCTTGTGGCACAGGTGCGGAATGATCAGGCCTCGCCCATTGGCGACTTCCCAGATCGTCTGACCGCTGTCGGCCTGAACTTCCTTGCCATCAAGAATGAAGGTGATCTTGTCGGACATGTCAGACCTCTTGCGGGAAATGTTTGATGGTCAGGCGGATCGGGTTGGGGGCAGCCTGCCCCAGCCCGCAGATGCTGGCATCGGTCATGGTCGTGCACAGTTCTTCCAGCAGCGGTTGGTCCCAGCGGTCAGCCTGCATCAGCTTGACCGCTTTTTCACAGCCGACGCGGCAAGGCGTGCATTGTCCGCAGCTTTCAGCCTCGAAGAACCGCAGCATGTTCAGCGCGGCGTCGCGCGCGCTGTCATGATCTGACAGCACGACGACAGCGGCCGAACCGATGAAAGTGCCGTGCGGTTGCAGCGTGTCGAAATCCAGCGGGATGTCATGCATGCTGGCGGGCAGCAGGCCGGACGAGGGCCCGCCCGGCTGATAGGCTTTGAAGGCGTGACCTTCCGCCATGCCACCGGCGGCGGCGATCACATCCGTGATGGTCGATCCCGCCGGCAGCAGGTAGACCCCCGGCCGCGCCACCCGGCCTGACACCGAATAGCTGCGCAGCCCCTTGCGGCCGTTCTTTTCGACAGAGTTCAGGATCTGCGGCCCCTCGCGGCAGATGCGCGCGACCCAGTGCAGGGTTTCGACATTATGCACCAATGTGGGCCGGTTGAAGATGCCGACTTGCGCCACGAATGGCGGGCGGTGGCGCGGGATGCCGCGCTTGCCTTCGATCGACTCGATCATCGCGCTTTCCTCGCCGCAGATATAGGCCCCGGCCCCGCGGCGCAGGTCGATATATCCCTGGGGCACGATACCGGCCTCTTCCAGCGCCGCGATTTCCTGCAACAGGATCTGGCGCACGGCGGGATATTCGTCGCGCATGTAGATGAAACAGGTTTCGGCCTCGACGCCCCATGCGGCGATCAGCATGCCCTCCAGGAACAGATGGGGGGTGCGCTCCAGGTAATAGCGGTCCTTGAAGGTGCCGGGCTCGCCCTCGTCACCGTTGACGGCCAGGTAGCGGGGTCCGGGATTGGCCCGCACGAAAGACCATTTGCGCCCCGAGGGAAAGCCCGCACCACCAAGACCGCGAAGGCCAGCCTCCAGCAATCGGTCCTGCACCTGTTCCACGTCGCCACTATCGCGCAGGGCTTGCAGGGTCTTGTAGCCGCCCGCGTCGCGATAGGCCGCCAGCGTTTCATAGGACGGGATAACGGCATGAAAATCGCCGGCGTCGATCACCGCCTGTGCGGCCTCGACCGTGGCGTGATCCACATGACGGTGGCCGATTTCCAGCACGGGTGCCGTGTCGCAGCGCCCCATGCAGGGCGCGCGCAGCACACGGATGCGGGAAGGGTCATGGCCCGCTTCCAGCGCGGCGATCAGGGCCTCGGACCCTGCCAGTTCGCAGGACAGGGACTCGCAGACCCGGATCGTCAGGTCGGGTGGGGGTGTCTCATCCTCGCGGATCGGGTCGAAATGCGCGTAGAATGTCGCGACTTCCCAGACTTCGGCCATGCTGAGGCGCAGTTCGTCCGCCAGCGCGCGAAGATGGCGCGCGCTCAGGTGGCCGTAGCTGTCCTGCAAAAGGTGCAGAAATTCGATCAGCAGATCGCGCCGCCGGGGCCTGTTGCCCAGAATGGCCCGCACCTCGGCCAGGGCCAGATCGTCCAGTTGCCGCCCCTTCGGGGTGTGACGCCCCTTGCCTTTGCCGGATTTCCAGATCCCCTGGTTGTCATCAAGTGCCATCGCGCTGCCCTGTCGGTTGCCTTGGCCGCGACTCTGCGTGCCGGGACAGGCCCGATCAATATGGCAGTTCCTTGGAGTGATAGGCAAAACCTATCAAAGGTCGGAATTGTCATGCGAATGGTCGCGGTATGGACAGGGCGATTTGCCCGCTCTATATCGCGCTCATGGATTGGCATGATGATATCGACGCGCGTGGCCTGCTGTGCCCGCTTCCCGTGCTGAAACTGCGCAAGCGGCTTGCCGCGCGCGCGGGCGGCGAGGTCGTGCGCATCACCACGACCGATCCTGCGGCCATCGTCGACATCCCGCATTTCTGTGTCGAAGGCGGGCATCGCCTGCTGTCCTCGTCCGAGGCCGAGGATGCCATCACCTGGCTTGTCGCCAAGGGCTGAACACCGGCACCACCGCGACCGGGTGGACGCAGCCCTTACAACCCGAAACTGGCGTAGGGTATATAGCGTACCGGTGATCCCGGTCTGATCTGCACTGCCTCATCGGGTAATTCGACCAGACCGCTGGCCCATGACAGACCGCTGATCCGCCCCGATCCTTCAGAGACGAAAACCTCCGCCTCGCCCCGATCGTTCAGCCTGGCGCGCAGGTATTCGCGGCGGCCGGCCTTCTTGTCCTTCGAAAAGGCCGCAGGGACCGTAAAGCCAGCCGGTGCGATCCAGCCTGATCCCGCCATCAGCGACAGGGCAGGGCGCGCGAAGATCAGCGCGCAGACAAGGGCCGCCACGGGATTTCCCGGCAATCCGAAGACCGGCACGCCTTGCCACATGGCCAGGGCCAGCGGGCGGCCCGGCTTGACCGCGATGCGCCAACTGCTCAGGTGACCTTCGGTGCGCAACAACCGCGAAACATGATCCTCGTCCCCGGCAGAGGCGCCGCCCGATGTCAGCACGACATCCGCCTGCGCGGCGCCGCGCATCAAGGCCTGCCGGATCGCGTCGGTGTCGTCCGGCATATGCCCAAGGTCCACCGGGTGGTGACCCCATCCCTGAACCAGCGACAAGAGCATCGGGCGGTTCGCATCGAAGATCTGGTGCGGTGCGACGGGGGCCGCGGGATCGGTCACCAACTCATCCCCGGTCGACAGCACGCCCACGCGCAAAGGCTTGCGCACATCGACGGCGCCGATGCCAAGTGCCGTCAGCAGCGCCAGATCGGGCGCGCGCAGGACCTGACCGGCGGGCAGGGCCATCTGACCTTCCTCCATGTCCTCACCCGCGCGGCGGGTGTTGGCCCTTGGCTTGACGGGGCCGTCGAAGACAAGGTGCAGACCATCTGTCGCGCAATCCTCTTCCAGCACGACGGTATCCACGCCTGCGGGCAGGATCGCGCCGGTCAGGATGCGGATGGCATGGCCCTGCGGCACGGTTCCGGTAAAGGGCTGGCCTGCGGCTGCGCGCCCGTTGACCAGGGGCATGCGCTGCGGGCCGCTGCCGGTGGCGGCATGGGCAAAGCCATATCCGTCAACGGCGGCATTGGGGCGGGGCGGGTTTGACCGGCGTGCCGTGGCAGGCATTGCCAGAACCCGGCCCGCCGCCTCATGGGTCTTGACCCGTTCCTGACCCATGACCGGATGCAGCGCGTCGCGCAGCTTGGCCAGGGCCGTGTCCACAGGCACCCAGGCGACCCCTTGCGGCATCGCAAAGCAATCGTTGCGCAGGCGCGGCGGAGTCAGATGCGCCGAAAGGGCCGCGCGCAGTTGTGTCTGCTGGCCGGCCCCCAGGATCCACCCTTCGTGCTGCGCCGCATGGGGCAGGCTTTGCCGGTCCAGCAGTTCTGCGCGCATCTGCGTGTCCAACCCGGCAAGGGCCCGGGCCAACAGCCGCACCTGATGGGCGTCGGGCGGCATTCCGGGGTCGGCGGCGACCGCAAGCCGGACGGCATCGGCCAGCATCGAAGGGTAGACTTCGGCCAGCGTGATCTGCGCGGGCGCCTCGAACGGCCAGACCGACAGCTGGCCTGCAAAACGGCGGCGCAGCCGGGCCAGCATCGGCAGGCCGGTCAGCGTCTGCGCGCCGACCGCCCCGGCCCCGGCCAGTTGCCAGACGGATTTCGGTTTGGCACCGGGGCTGGCGGCGGCGGCCTCGGTGGTTCTGTTCGGCAGCAGATTGGCGGGCAGGTCCGGCTTGAGGCGCGGCAACCCGTCGATCTGTATCTTGCGGCCATTGCCCCAGAATGGTCCCTCACCGGGGAACAGCGCGTTCAGCCGCGCGGCCACCTCGCGGTAATTGCTTTCGTTGCGGTCGGTATCGACATGGTGATCGGCCAGCCAGTCCCACAGATGCAATGGCCCGCCCGCCACGGTATCCGCAAAGCCATGGGGATAGCCAAAGGCGAAATCCGCCCCCAGCAGCAGCTTGTCCCCTGCGACCAAGGCCTCTTCGATCAATGCGATCAACCGGGCCTCGGCCTGCGCACGGGTGGGCAGGTTCTCGGGCATTTCACCATCCAGCGCCAGCCAGATACTGTCCTTGCCGCGCGCAGGTTTCCCCGCCGCCGACCAATCCAGTATGGCGACGCGGGAATAGGTCAAAGCCCGACCTCGGCCAAGATGAAATCTGCGATGGCGGGCACGTCATCCAGGTCGAACAGCGGCACCCGCAGGTTTTGCGGCACGGTGTTCGACGCGACGGCCCGGATCGTGGGATTGCTGTCCACCAGAAGCGGTCGGCCTGTCTCCCAGCGATGCGCCTCGATCTTGGGATGCGGCGCGCGCTTGTAGCCTTCGATCAGGATCAGATCGACAGGCGCCATCAATGGCAGAAGGTCGGCCAGTGCGGGTTCCGGCTTGTCGCGCAATTCGGTCATCAGCGCCCAGCGGTTGGGCGAGGACAGCATGACCTGATGCGCGCCCGCGGCCCTGTGCCGATAGCTGTCGCGCCCGGGCTGATCGACATCCGTCTCGTGATGGGCGTGCTTCAGGGTGGACACGGAAAAACCACGCCCGCTGATTTCGGCGACAAGGCGTTCCATCAGCCCCGTCTTGCCGGCGTTCTTCCAGCCTGTGACGCCGTAGATCCTCATCCTGCCACCCCAAGCAGCGCCTCGGACCGTGCAAGGTCTTCGGGCGTGTTGACGTTGAAGAAGGGATCAAAGGGGTCAGATGCAAATACGGCCTCGCCCGCGCCGTGCCGATCCGTCCACAGCACGATCTTGCGCAGCCCCCCTTCCAGGGCATCACGCAGATCGTGACGCAGCGCGACAGACCACAGCCCAAAGGTAGGATGCTGCCAGACCTTGCCGGTCTCGTCCGGTGAGGCTGCCAGCGCAAGGCCCGAAGGCCCTGCGGCCTGTTGCAGGCGCACGACAAGATCGGCCGGAAAAAAGGGCGTGTCCGCCGCCACGCTGACCACGGCATCCGCCCCAAGGGTCGCGGCCCAATCCATGCCAGCCAACACCCCCGCCAGCGGGCCTGCATAGCCCTCAATACTGTCGGGCAGCACCGGCAATCCAAGATCGAAGCGGTCGGGATCGCCATTCGCGTTCAGCGCGATGGCCCCC